>MGCF01000028.1 GCA_001788495.1 Candidatus Rokubacteria bacterium RIFCSPLOWO2_02_FULL_73_56 | reverse complement strand
TACCAGCCCGAGATCGCGTACTTCGAGTGCATGCACGAGATGAAGCTGATCGTGGACCTCTTCTACCAGGGCGGGCTGGCGTACATGCGCTACTCGGTCTCGGACACGGCGGAGTACGGCGACTACACGCGCGGGCCGCGGGTCGTGAGCGAGCAGACGAAGGC
The DNA here is from genome assembly GCA_001788495.1 of Candidatus Rokubacteria bacterium RIFCSPLOWO2_02_FULL_73_56. Taxonomy (GTDB): domain Bacteria; phylum Methylomirabilota; class Methylomirabilia; order Rokubacteriales; family CSP1-6; genus GWA2-73-35. The sequence continues at coordinate 8,556 of MGCF01000028.1, read as the reverse complement.
CGAGATGAAGCGGATCCTGGCCGAGATCCAGTCGGGCCAGTTCGCGCGCGAGTGGGTGCTCGAGAACCAGGCCAACCGCGCGGGCTTCCTCGCGATGCGCCGGCGCGACGCCGAGCACCCGATCGAGGAGGTCGGCGCGCGGCTGCGCAAGATGATGTCCTGGATCAAGCCGCCGAGGATGTAGCGTGGGCCGGATTCCCGTCGCCCGCGAGGGCTGGCCGTTCATCGTGGTCCCGGCGGCGATCGCCGCGGGACTCGCGCTGCTCGGCCGCCGCGCGCTCGCCGCGCCGTTCGCCGCCGCGTCGCTCGCCGCGCTCGGCTTCTTCCGCGACCCGGAGCGGGAGATCCCGGCGGTCGCGGGCGGCGTGCTGGCGCCGGCCGACGGGCGGGTGCTCGCGGTCGACGAGGTGGAGGACGCCTTCGTCGGGCCGGCGGTGCGCGCGGCGATCTTCCTCTCGCCGCTCGACGTGCACGTGAACCGCGCGCCGATCGCCGGCCTCGTGGTCGGCGCCGCGTGGACGCCGGGGCGGTTCGTGGCCGCCTACCGGGAGGACTCCGCGGAGCTCAACGAGCGCTGCACCCTCTGCCTGCAGGGCGAGCGCGCGCGGGTCACGGTCGTGCAGATCGCGGGGGTGCTCGCGCGGCGGATCGTGTGCCGGGTCGCGCCGGGGGACAAACTCGCCGCGGGCGAGCGCTTCGGGATGATCCGCTTCGGCTCCCGGACCGACTGCCTGATGCCCCGCGGGACGCGCGTCACGGTGCGCGCCGGCGACCGCGTGACCGGCGGCGTCACCGTCATCGGGATGCTGGGATGATGCGCCGCCACGGCAAGGGGCCCCGGCGCCGCCGCTGGCACGAGCTCCGCGAGCGGCGCGGCAAGGGCATCTACCTGCTGCCGAGCCTGCTGACGACGGGCAACCTGTTCTGCGGGTTCTTCGCCCTGCTCCTGACCGTGGACGGCCGGTACCGGGAGGCGGCGTTCGCGATCTTCGTCGCGATGGTGATGGACATGCTGGACGGGCGCGTCGCGCGCCTCATGAAGGCGACGAGCCAGTTCGGCGTCGAGTTCGACTCGCTGGCCGACGTCGTGTCGTTCTGCGTCGCGCCGGCGTTCCTGATCTACGCGTTCGTGCTCTCGGCGATGGGCCGGCCCGCGTGGTTCGGCGCCTTCCTGTTCGTGATCTGCGGCGCGCTCCGGCTCGCGCGGTTCAACGTGTACACGGGCGTGACCGACCGGCGCTACTTCGTCGGGCTCTCGACGCCCGCCGGGGCCGGCGTCGTGTGCGCCTCGGTGCTGCTGCTCCAGGGCGTGGACCAGGCGCGGTGGCTCCAGGTCACGCTCGCCGCCGGCACCTACGTGGTCGCGCTGCTGATGGTCTCCACGTTCCGGTACTGGTCGTTCAAGGAGCTCGAGTTCGCCCGCCGCCGGCCGGTGCGGACGCTGCTGATCGTCGTGCTGGGCGTCATGATCGTGGCGACGAAGCACGAGCTGTTCCTGTTCCTCGTGTTCGTCGGGTACGCCGTGTCGGGGCCCATCCGGCGGCTGGTCGTCGGGCGCACGCCCGCGGCCGCGCCGGGGGAGCTTCCGGCCAGGGAACACTCGTGAGTCAGGGGGGACACATGGACCGCGTGATCATCTTCGACACGACCTTGCGGGACGGCGAGCAGGCGCCCGGGTTCTCGATGAACACGATGGAGAAGCTCGAGATGGCCCGGCAGCTGGCCCGCCTCCAGGTGGACGTCATCGAGGCCGGCTTCCCGATCTCCTCGGACGAGGACTTCGAGGCGGTGCGGGAGGTGGCCCGGCAGGTGGGCACGCTCGAGAACGCGCCCGCGATCTGCGGGCTGTGCCGCGTCGGGCTCGCCGACATCGACCGCTGCTGGGAGGCGGTCAAGTACGCGCGCACGCCGCGTATCCACACCTTCGTCGCCACCTCCGACATCCACCTCAAGTACAAGCTGCGCAAGTCGCGCGCCGAGATCCTCAAGGCCGCGGTGGACGCGGTCACGCACGCCCGGGGCTACTGCGCGGACGTCGAGTTCTCGCCCGAGGACGCCTCACGCTCGGACTTCGACTACATGTGCGACGTGCTCGCGGCGGTGATCGAGGCCGGCGCGGGCACCATCAACATCCCCGACACCGTCGGCTACGCGATCCCCCGCGAGTGGGGTGAGCGCATCGCCAGCATCCGCGAGCGCGTGCGCGGGATCGAGAAGGTCATCCTCTCGGTCCACTGCCACAACGATCTGGGCCAGGCGGTGGCGAACTCGCTCACCGCGATCATGAACGGCGCGCGGCAGGTCGAGTGCACGATCAACGGGATCGGTGAGCGGGCCGGCAACGCCTCCCTGGAGGAGGTCGTGATGGCCCTCCGCACGCGCAAGGACTTCTTCGGCATGGACTCGCGGGTCCGGACCGAGGAGATCTTCAAGAGCTCGCGCCTGCTCTCCCACATCACCGGCATCCACGTCCAGCCCAACAAGGCGATCGTCGGCGAGAACGCGTTCGCGCACGAGGCCGGGATCCACCAGGACGGCGTGCTCAAGGAGAAGCTCACGTACGAGATCATGCGGCCCGAGGACATCGGGCGCCCCTCGAACAAGCTCGTCCTGGGCAAGCACTCGGGGCGCCACGCGCTCGCGGCCCGGCTCAAGGACCTGGGCTTCGACCTCGCGGGCGGAGACCTCGACCGGGCCTTCAAGGCGTTCAAGGATCTCGCGGACCGCAAGAAGGAGGTCTACGACGAGGACCTGATGGCGATCGTGGCCGCCGAGGCCACCGGCGCCGGCGGCGCGCTGTACGAGCTCGAGTACCTCCACGTCATCAGCGGCACCGGGGTCGTGCCGTCGGCGACGGTGAAGCTCAAGCGGGAGGGGCAGGTCTTCCAGGACTCGGGCGTGGGCGACGGCCCCGTGGACGCGGTGCTCGCCGCGATCGACGCCATCACCGGGCTCAAGGGCCGTCTGCAAGATTACGCGCTCCACGCCGCGACGTCGGGCAAGGACGCGATCGGCGAGGTCGCGATGAAGGTGGACTTCGACGGCACGCTCGTGTCCGGCAAGGGCTCGTCCACGGACGTCATCGAGGCGAGCGCGCGGGCGTACCTCTCGGCGCTCAACCGGGTGGCGCAGGCGCCGGCGCAGCGGACGAAGGAAGTCGGCCCCTAGGAGGGAGACGCGGATGGCGACGTACCGAATCGCGGTCCTGCCGGGCGACGGCATCGGCCAGGAGGTGACCCCCGAGGCCGTGCGCGTCCTGCGGGCCGTGGGCAAGGCCGCGGGCGTGGGGTTCGAGTTCGAGGAGGCGCTGGTGGGCGGCGCGGCGATCGACGCCACCGGCGCGCCGCTCGCCCCCGGCGCGCTCGAGCTGTGCCGGCGGGCGCACGCGATCCTCTTCGGCGCCGTGGGCGGCCCCAGGTGGGACGGCGTCCCCCACGAGACCCGGCCCGAGCGCGGGCTGCTGGCGCTCCGCAAGGAGCTCGACCTCTACGCCAACCTGCGCCCGGCGAAGTGCTTCCCGATGCTCGTGGACGCCTCGCCGCTCAAGCGCTCGGTGGTCGAGGGCACGGACCTCATGATGATCCGCGAGCTGACGGGCGGGCTCTACTTCGGCGAGCCGCGCGGCGTCGAGCGCTTCGCCGACGGCGGCGCCCGGGCGATCAACACGATGGCGTACACGTCGCGGGAGATCGAGCGGATCGCGCGCACCGGCTTCGACGTGGCGCGCAAGCGGAAGAAGCGCCTGGCCTCGGTGGACAAGGCCAACGTGCTGGTGGTCTCCCAGCTCTGGCGGGAGGTCGTGACGCGGGTGGGGAAGGACTACCCGGACGTGGCGCTCGAGCACGTGCTCGTGGACAACTGCGCCATGGCCCTGGTCCAGCGCCCGACGCAGTTCGATACCGTGGTGACCGAGAACACCTTCGGTGATATTTTGTCAGATGAGGCCGCGATCCTCGCCGGCTCGATGGGCATGCTGCCCTCGGCGTCGCTCGGCGGGGCGGTGGGCCTCTACGAGCCGGTGCACGGCACGGCACCGGACATCGCCGGCAAGGGCGTCGCGAACCCGATCGCCGCGATCCTGTCGGCGGCGATGCTGCTCCGGTACTCGCTCGACCGCGAGGCCGACGCGGACCGGGTCGAGCGGGCCGTCCTGCGCGTGCTCGAGCAGGGGCACCGGACGGGCGACATCGCCGCGCCGGGCAGCCGGCCGGTCGGCACGCGGGAGATGGGGGACCTGATCGTGAACGAAGTGGAGGCGCAGTACTGATGGCATCCGGGCTGACGGTCGCGGTCGTCGGCGCCACCGGCGCGGCGGGGCAGACGACGCTCAAGATCCTCGAGGAGCGCAAGTTCCCGGTGCGCGAGCTGCGCGCCTTCGCCTCGGAGCGGTCGGTCGGCACGACCGTGACGTTCCGCGGCGAGCCGGTGCCGGTCCGGCGGATCGAGGCGGCCGCCTTCACGGGCGTGGACTTCGCCTTCTGCTCGGCCGGCTCGGCGCAGTCCCGGGAGTACGCGCCGATGATCGTCAAGGCCGGCGCCACGGTCATCGACAAGTCGAACGCGTTCCGGATGGACCCGACCGTGCCGCTGGTGGTGCCCGAGATCAACGCGCACGCCGCGCGGCAGCACCGGGGCATCCTCGCGTGCCCGAACTGCACGACGATCGTCGCCGTGATGCCGCTCAAGCCCCTGCACGACGCCGGCCGGCTCACGCGGGTGATCGCGACGAGCTACCAGGCCGTCTCGGGCGCCGGCGTGAAGGGGATCGCGGAGCTCCGCGAGCAGACGCTCGCCTGGGCGCGCGGCGAGACCCTCGTGCCGCGGCACTTCCCGCACCAGATCGCCTTCAACCTGATCCCGCACATCGACACGTTCGGCGCCGACGGCTACACGGCCGAGGAGATGAAGCTCGTCAACGAGACACGCAAGATCCTCGAGACGCCGGACCTCAAGATCACGCCGACCACGGTGCGCGTGCCGGTCTTCACGTGTCACTCGATCGCCGTGACGGCGGAGACCGAGGCGAAGATCAGCGCGGCGCGCGCGCGCGACCTGTTCGCGCGGTTTCCGGGCCTCCGCCTCTGGGACGAGCCGGCGCAGAACCGGTACCCGATGCCGATCGCGGTGGAAGGGCAGGACGACTGCTTCGTGGGGCGGATCCGGGAGGATCTCTCGAGCGCCAACGGCGTGACCTTCTGGGTGGTCGGCGACCAACTGCGCAAGGGCGCGGCCACGAATGCGGTCCAGATCGCCGAGCTGCTGCTCCGCTGACGTCGCGCGCGCCGGAGGCGGGCGATGATGTCGCTCCGGCGCTACTACCACCGGCGCTTCGGCTACCACGAGCGCTTCCACCTCGCGGTGCTGCTGACGATCGTCGTCGTCGCCTACGTGGCCGTGCCGAACGTCGTCCGCTTCATCGAAGCGGTCGGCGGCTACGCGCCGACCGCCTACGAGCCGAAGGACCTCGCCCGGCTCGAGTGGCTCCAGCGCCAGGTCGCGCCGCAGATGCTCGGGCGGATCTCGTGGGAGATCGTGGTGGACGTCCTGCTCCTGCTCCTCGTGGCCGTCGTGTGGCTCACCTTCGTCCCGGCGCGCGCGGGGCGCCGGCGGCCGCCCGCGCGATAGCCTCCCCGTCCACGACCTACCGGCTGGTGCTGGCCTACGACGGCACCGACTACCACGGCTGGCAGAGCCAGCCGGGGGCGCGCACCGTGCAGGGCACCCTCACCGACGCCGCCCGCCGGGCCTTCGGCCCCGACGCGCGGGTGACGGGCGCGAGCCGCACCGACGCGGGCGTGCACGCGCTCCGGCAGACCGTGTCGCTCGGCGCGCGCGTCACGCTCGCGGGCGCGGCCGTGCGGGGGGCGCTCAACGCGGCGCTGCCGCGCGACGTCCGCGTGCTCGAGGCCCGCGAGGCGCCCGCCGGGTTCGACGCGCGCCGCGCCGCCAGCGGCAAGCGGTACGCCTACCTGCTCGACACCGGCCCGATCGCGAGCCCGCTGCTGCGGCGATTCGCCTGGCACGTGCCGTGGGCGCTCGACCTCGCCGCGATGCGGGCGGCGCTCGCGCCGCTCCGGGGCCGGCACGACTTCGCGGCGTTCTGCGCGGCGCCGGGGCGCGAGAAGGACCCGGTGTGTGTCGTGCGCGCGATCCACGTGCTCCGGCGCCGGGACCGGGTCGCGATCCTCCTGTCGGCCGACCGGTACCTGCACCACATGGTGCGCAACCTCGTGGGCAGCGTGCTGGACGTCGGGCGCGGCGCACGCGCGCCGGGCTGGCTCGCCGGCGTGCTCGCCGGCCGGGACCGGACGCGGGCCGGGCCGACGGCCCCGGCGCAGGGGCTCGCCCTCGTGCGCGTCCTCTATCCGCGCTAGAATCGCCCCGAGCCGGCCATGCGCACCTACCTCCGGATCCGGGACGGCCGCACCGCCGAGGTCAGCGGCGAGGTCGTCCGCGAGCAGCCGCTGACGGTGAGCGTGAACGGCGAGCGCTTCCTCACGCTGCTCTGCTCGCCCCAGCAGCTCGAGGCGCTCATCGTCGGCTACCTCTGGATGGAGAAGGTGATCGCGTCGCCCGCGGAGGTGGCGCGGCTCGACGTCTCCGTGGTGGACGGGCGCGCGGACGTGACCCTGACGCAGCCGGTGACGCTGCCGACCGAGCGCATCCTGACGTCGGGCTGCGGCGGCGGGATCACGTTCCGGATCGACCACCGCCTGTTCCCGCGCCTGCACTCCACGCTCCGCGTCGCCCCGGACCAGGTGACGGCGCGGATGCGCGACCTCTTCGCCGCCGCGGTCCACTACAAGGCGTCGCGGGGGATCCACGGCGCGGCGCTCGCCGACGCCGAGCGGCTGCTCGTGGTGGCCGAGGACGTGGGCCGGCACAACGCGGTGGACAAGGTCAAGGGCGAGGCGCTGCTGCGCGGGATCCCGACCGAGGACCGCCTGCTCCTGTCGACGGGGCGCGTCTCGTCCGAGATGCTGCTGAAGGCCGCGCGGATGGGGGTGCCCCTGGTCGCCTCGCGCACCTCCCCGACCGAGATGGCCGTCGCCCTGGCCGAGCAGCTCAACATCACCGTCTGCGGCTACGTGCGGGGCGACGGCATGAACCTGTACGCGGGCGGCGCCCTGCTCCTGCCGGCCGCCGCGGGCGCCGCGCGTGGCTGAGGACCCGCCGGAGCGCATGGCGGACGACCCGCGGGAGCGCATGGCGGACGACCCGCCGCAAGACGACGCCGAGTCGGCGCGCCAGCGGCGCGGGCTCAGGTTCCGCCGGCGCGACGACTACGCGGTCGAGCTCTTCAAGGAGGCCCGCGCCAGCCTGGCCGACGTGGCGCGGGTCGACCGGATCCTGCTCGAGCTCGGCCGCTTCTACAACCCGGTCCTGAACGCGCCCATCGTGGACCTGCCGACGCGACGCCGGGTCCTCGAGGCGCTCGCGGCGGGAGATCCGGACGGGGCCGGGCGGCTCCTCGACGAGCGGCTCGCCCTCTACGCGGGCGTCCGGGGCGAGGAGTAGGGCCGGGCGCTCGCGCCCGGCTTCACAAGGACGCGCCGGCTGACACGCCGTGTGCCTTGACAACCTGGTCTGACCACACTACCATCCGCCCCAGTCAAGAAGGCCCACCCCATGGCCTCACCACTATTCAGGAGGTGCGGGCGATGACGCAGAGTCTCACCGACTGGCTCCAGCAAGCCCGCGTGACCGTCGTGGAAGTCGACCGTGAAGCGGGACGGCTCCGTGTGCGGGGGACCGGCGACGCCTGCTCGGACCTCGCCTGCTCGGAAGCAACCGTGGTCGTGACCGACGACGCGGCGCGCGCCGGCCTGGACGCGCTCTATCCGGGCGACATCGTGCGGGTCGAGTCCGCCGGCGGCCGGCCCGAGCGCATCGTCGTGCTCCGCCGTGTCTGGGACGAGCTGACCAGCCCCGAGTTCTAGGGAGGAATGGATATGAGCCTGTCGCGACGCGACTTTCTGAAGTTCGGGAGCGCCAGCGCCGCAGGCGTGGCCGTCGGGGCGAGAGCCCTCGACCTGGCACCGGTCGAGGCCGCGGCCACGGCGCTCAAGATCAAGGAAGCCAAGGCGTTCCACAGCGTCTGCCCGTACTGCGCCGTCGGCTGCGGCCAGCTGATCTACGCCAAGGACGGAAAGATCGTCGACATCGAGGGCGACCCCGACACGCCGCACACGCTGGGGCGCCTCTGCCCGAAAGGCGCCGCGACCATCCAGCTCTCCAACAACCCGCTCCGGCCCACCAAGGCGCTCTACCGGGCCGCCGGCTCCGACACGTGGGAGGAGAAGCCCCTCGAGTGGATGTACGACGAGATCGCGAAGCGCTACCACGCCACGCGGGAGAAGCACTTCATCGAGCGGGAGAAGGGCAAGGACGGCCGCGAGGTCACGGTGAACCGCCTGGAGGCGATCGGCTCGCTCGGCTCGGCGTGCATCGACAACGAGGAGTGCTACCTCCTGACGAAGTTCAACCGGCTGCTCGGCCTCGTCTACCACGAGCACCAGGCCCGAGTCTGACACTCCGCCACGGTCCCAGCTTTGG
>MGCF01000027.1 GCA_001788495.1 Candidatus Rokubacteria bacterium RIFCSPLOWO2_02_FULL_73_56 | reverse complement strand
GCCGCCGAGCGTGCGGTGGAGCAGGCGCGGCGCGCGCGGGCGGCCGGCGCCGCGGCGGTGCGGGCCCGGCTCGAGACCCTCGCTCGGCTCCGCGCCGAGGCCGAGGCGCTGGCGCGCCCGGAGGCGTGAGCGCGTCGGCGCCGGCGGCGCGCCGTGCTTGACACCGGACGACGTGCCGGGGACAATCGCGCGCAGGGCGATGGAGTTCGCCCTTCCAAACCGCCTGGTTCTCCAGGCTGATGACTCCTACTGAGGCGAGGCTTCGGTGGGAGTGTTTGCGACCCCATCCCACGGTGTGCTCGCCCGACAGGGGGATGGGATTGGGCTTCACGACGCACGCCGCGCGCGGTCCGAGCAAGTTCTGGGGCTACTTCCGTCTGGTCGACGCCTGCGCCGAGCCGGGGTGCCCCGTCTGCCGATGCCTGCGGACGGACTCCGCGCGCTACCTCGACGGTCTCCTGTACGAGCACGTGAACGACCCGGGCACCCGCGCGCGGCTGCACGCTTCACGGGGCTTCTGCGGCTGGCACGCGAGCATGGTGCCCCAGCTCCGGGATTCCGGCTTCGGCACGGCCATCATCGTCGAGGACCTGCTGGGCGGGATCGTGGCCCGGGCTCGTGAGGCCGCCGGGCGCCTCGAGCGCGAGCGGGCGCGCCGGCCGTGGCTCCGGCGCTTGCTGGGGCGCGCCGCCATCCCGGCGTGGCTCGCACTCGATCGCGGCCGGATCGTCTGTCCCGCGTGCGCCTTCACGCGCGCGGCGGAGGCGCGGTATCTCTCGGTCGCGCTCCAGTTCGCCGGCGATCCCGAGTTCGACCGCGCGCTCGAGCGCTCCGATGGCCTGTGCGTCCCGCACGTCGCGCGTCTGGTCGTGACAGAGCCCGGTGCGCCGACCCTGCCGGCGCTCCTCGCGCGCTGCGCGGCGCTGTGGGAGCGACTCCGCAGGACGCTGGAGGCGTTCGGCGACAAGCACGACTACAGGAACCGCGAGCCGATCACCGACGAGGAGGCGCGCTCCTGGCGGCTCGCGCTCGAGGTGCTCGCGGGCGCGCCCGGCGTGTTCGGCAACGACCTTCACGGTCCTGCGGCGCGAGCGGAACGAGCGCGCTTCTCGGACGACGTCGGGCCGGGGGATCCCGCGCGCCCCGAGCCCGACGACGGCGAGGCGCTCCGCTTCGAGAAGGCGCGCCTCGAGCGCCGGTTGACGGAGCTGACGGCCCAGCTCGGCGAGGCGTCGAGCCGGGCCGCGGCCCTGCACTACCGGCTCTGGGCCACCCTCGAGGACCGGAGGGTGCTCGAGCTGAACCTCGCCGGCGAGCGCGCCGCGGCCGGCATGTGGGAGCGCACGGCGGCGGACCTGCGGACGCAGAACGAGGCGCTCCGGCGCGAGTGCGAGGCCCTGCGCGACGCCCCCGCACCGCGAGCCGCGGGACGCTGAGCGTGGACAACATCTGGTTCCTCGCCGCCCTCTGGGTCGGCCTGGCCCTGGTGGCGACCCTCCTCGCGATCTGGTTCAGGGTCTCGACCGCGCTCTCCGAGATCGTCGTCGGCACGGTGGCGCAACTCGCCATCGGCGTCGCGATCAGCGGCGCGGGCCTGGGCGCCCAGACCCCCTGGGTGGCCTTCCTGGCCGGGACCGGCGCGATCGTGCTCACGTTCCTGGCCGGCGCCGAGCTCGACCCGAGCGTCTTCCGGATGAAGTGGAAGGAGGCGACGGTCGTCGGGCTCGCCGGCTTCGCCGCCCCGTTTCTCGGTTCCGCGGCGATCGCCGCCTGGGTCCTCGGCTGGGATGCCCGGCCAGCCTGGCTGGCCGGCGTGGCGCTCTCGACGACCTCGGTCGCCGTCGTGTACGCGGTGATGCTGGAGCTGGGCTTCAACACCACGGAGTACGGCAAGACCATCCTGGCGGCGTGCTTCATCAACGACCTGGGCACGGTGATCGCGCTCGGGCTGATCTTCTCGCCGTTCACGCTGCGCACGCTCGTCTTCGTGGCGCTCTCCGTGGCCGTGTTCGCGATCCTGCCGTTCGTCACGCCCCGCTTCTTCCGTCGCTACGGCGGCCGGGTGTCCGAGCTCGAGGCCAAGTTCATTCTCCTCGCGCTCTTCGGCATGGGGGGCGTCGCCCTGTGGGCGGACAGCGAGCCCGTCCTGCCGGCCTACCTCATCGGCATGGTCCTGGCCGGAACGGTCGGCAAGGACCACGTGCTGGTGCGGCGGCTGCGGACGCTGACGTTCGGCCTCCTCACGCCCTTCTACTTCATCCGCGCCGGCGCGCTCGTGTCGGTCCCGGCGCTGGTCGCGGCGCCGGGCGTGTTCGTCGCGCTCTTCGTCGCCAAGATGGTGAGCAAGCTGGCGGGGGTGTTTCCGTCGGTCCGGCTTTTCGGCCACCGTCAGGGCGCCGACGTGTACTACACGCTGCTGATGTCGACCGGCCTCACCTTCGGGACGATCTCGGCGCTGTTCGGGCTCAACCGGGGTATCATCACGCCCGCGCAGTACTCCCACCTCGTGGCCGCGGTCATCGGCAGCGCCGTCGTCCCGACCCTGATCGCGAACGCCTTCTTCATGCCCCGCCACCTGCTGCGGCAGCCCGGCCCGGGCGCTGGGGCGGTCGCGGTGGCCACCGAGGTGTCCAACACGCCGCGCTGAGAGGGGATGCGCCGATGTTCACGAAGATCCTGGTCGCCTACGACGGCTCCGAGGGGGCCAGGGCCGCCCTGCGCGTCGGTATCGGTCTGGCGCGGGCGCTCGGGGCCGAGCTGGAAAGCATCTCGGTGGAGGAGCACCTGCCGCACTACGCCGCGACGATCGACGAGGTGCAGGATGCCAAGGAGCGGATCGACGCGTACTTCCGCACGCTCACCAAGGACGCGCGCGACCAGGCGCTGCTCGCCGGGGTGGAGCTGCAGGCCGTGATCCGGCAGGGGCACGAGGTCGAGAGCATCGTGACCTACGCGCGCGAGGGCGCGTTCGACCTGCTGCTGGCCGGCTACCACGGCCACAGCCGGATCTTCGAGCGCGTGATGGGGAGCACCGCCCAGAGCCTCGTGCGCCTCTCGCCGTGCTCCGTGCTGCTCGCGAAATGACCCCCTCGAGAGAGGAGACACGGCCGCGAGCCTCCGGGGCGTCACGGACGTCAGCATCGGCCCGTCGGCGCCACACGAGGGGCCGGCGTGCCTGAGCGATCCGCGCGCGCGGGGGGCGGGACCGCTCCGCGTCCGTGGATCACGCGGACCGTCGTCGGCATCGCGCTCGCGACGCTGCTCTCCGACGCGAGCCACGAGATGGCGACGGCCGTGCTCCCGCTCTATCTGGCGTCGGTCGGGCTCGGTCCCGCGGCGCTCGGCATGATCGAGGGGCTCGCCGACTTCCTGGTGAGCCTCTCGAAGCTCGGCGGCGGCGTCGCCGGGCACAAGATCGCCCGCAAGCGCGAGGTGGCGAGCGTCGGCTATCTCGTGACGGCGCTCGGCACGTGGGCCATCGCCTTCGGCCAGAGCGTGGCCTCGATCGTGACGTTCCGCAGCATCGCCTGGACGGCGCGGGGCTTCCGCGGGCCGCTCCGCGACGATCTGCTCGCCGGCGCGGTCGAGCGCACCCATTACGGGCGGGCGTACGGGCTCGAGCGCGCGGGCGACATGATCGGGGCGGTGGCGGGCCCCCTGGTGGCGACGCTCCTGGTCGGCCTCGGTGTCCCGTTCAGGACGGTCATCCTCTGGACCCTGCTCCCGGGTGTCGGCGCGGCCGCCGCCATGTTCTTCCTGACCGGGCAGCGCCGTGCGCGCCGAGACGTCGCGCAGGCGCCCGCGCGGACGGCGAGGCCCCGCTTCCCGGCGCGCTTCTGGGTCTTCCTCGGCGGCGTGTTCCTGTTCGGGCTGGGCGACTTCTCCCGGACCTTCCTGATCTGGCTCGCGGGCGAAGCCGTCGGCGACCAGGGGAGCCACGCGGCGGGGACGATCTCGATCGCCGTGCTGCTCTACACGTTCCACAACCTCGTGAGCGCCGGCGCGGCCTATCCCGTCGGTGCGCTCGGCGACCGGCGCCCGAAGCTGCCGCTCCTGACGGCCGGGTACGCCCTCGGGGTCGCCACCAATCTCACGCTCGCGGTCTTCGCTGGCTCCCTCGGCTGGCTCGTCGTCGCCGTCGTCGCGTCGGGCGTCTATATCGCCGTCGAGGAGACGCTGGAGAAGGCCGTCGCGGCCGAGCAGCTCCCGGCCGAGCTGCGGAGCCTCGGCTTCGGGATCCTCGCGGCCACGAACGCCGTCGGCGACATGCTCTCCAGCCTGTACGTGGGCGTCCTGCTCCAGGCCGGGCGCCCGGGCCTCGCGTTCGGTCTCGCCGCCGGACTCGGGACAGCCGGCGTCGCCTGGCTCGTCCTGATGAGCCGCGCCCGCCCATCTTCTCCGTCGGGACCTGCGGGGCGCCGGTAACATGGAGCGCCATGACGCCGAGGATCCTCGGCCTCGTTCCGAGCCGGCGCCCGTTCAACTGGGCGGACGTCCTCGTGCTCCTGGCGCTGGTCGGGCTGCTCGCCACGGTCGCCTGGCTCGGCCATGGCCTGTGGGCGCCCTTGTCTCCGGAGGCGATGCCGGAGATCGAGCTGTCGCCCTGGCGCCTGCCGTACTACGCGGCGCGCTCGCTGCTCCGCATGGTCGTCGCCCTCGGCGCGTCGCTCGCGTTCGCGCTGACCGTCGCCTCGTGGGCCGCGAGATCCCCGGCCGCCGCGCGCGTGATCCTCCCGGCCCTGGACATCCTCCAAGCGGTGCCGGTGCTCGGGTTCCTGTCGGCGACCGTCACGTTCTTCATCGCGCTGACGCCGGGCCGCATCCTCGGCCTCGAGCTGGCCTCCATCTTCGCCATCTTCACCAGCCAGGTGTGGAACCTCACGTTCGCGTACCACACGGTCCTGGTGACGCTCCCCCGCGAGCAGGCGGAGGCCCTGCGCCTCTACCGCGTCTCGGGCTGGCAGCGCTTCACGCACTTCGAGCTGCCGGCGGGCATGATCACGCTCGTCTGGAACGCGATGATGTCCTTCGGGGGCGGCTGGTTCTTCCTGGCCGCCAGTGAGGCGATCACGGTTCTCAACCAGGAGCTCCTGCTCCCCGGCATCGGCTCCTTCATGGCCGTCGCCGTCAGCGCCGCCGACGGCCGGGCGCTCGCGTGGGCCGTGCTGGCCATGGTGACGCTCGTCGTGGTGGTCGACACGCTGTTCTGGCGCCCGCTCGTGGCGTGGGCGGAGAAGTTCAAGTTCGAGGAGTCGGCGGCCGCGACGGCTCCCGGGTCCCGCGTGCTGGAGATCTTCCGGCGCTCCCATCTGGTGCCGTGGCTCGAAGCCCGACTGGCCGGACTGGACGAGGCGCTGGACCGCACGTGGCGACGATGGGGGGGCGAGCCCACGGTCGAGCCGGCGGCCGGACGCTGGATGGGCCGGCTGGGGCCGGCCGTGCTCTGGATCGCGCTCGTGCTGCTGACGCTGCGCGGGATCGCGTTCGTGGGCACCGAGGTGGCCTGGGACGAGGCGCTGCGCGTCGTCAGTCTGGGCGGTCTGACCCTGCTCCGCGTCACGGGCGTCGTGGCGCTGGCGGCGCTCGTCTGGACCCCCGTGGGCGTGTGGATCGGCCTGAACCCGGGCGTCGCGCGGGTCGCCCAGCCGGTCGTCCAGGTGCTCGCCTCCTTCCCGGCGAACTTCCTCTTCCCCCTCGTCACCGTGGGCTTCGTCCGGTTCGGCCTGAGCCTCGAGTGGGGCGGGGCGCTCCTGATGGCGCTCGGGGCCCAGTGGTACGTCCTGTTCAACACCATTGCGGGCGCGGCGGCCATCCCGAACGACCTCCGGGAGATGACGCGGGACCTCGGCCTGCGCGGCATGGCGCTCTGGCGCGCGCTGATCCTGCCCGCGATCTTCCCGGCGTGGGTCACGGGAGCGCTCACCGCGGCCGGGGGCGCCTGGAACGCGAGCATCGTGGCCGAGGCGGTGAGCTGGGGCGGCACCACGCTTCAGGCGACCGGGCTCGGGTCGTACATCACCGCCGCCACGACGAGCGGCGACTGGCCGCGGATCGTCCTCGGCGTCGGCATGATGAGCGCCTACGTGGTCGGCGTGAACCGGCTCGTGTGGCGCCGGCTGGAGCGCCTGGCGGTGGCGCGGTACAGCCTGGCCGCGTGACGCCATGAGCGCGAACCTGCTCCTCGAGGCGGGTCAGGTGAGCAAGCGCTTTCCGCTGCCCGGCGGCGCAGGCGAGTTCACGGTCCTCGACAGGCTCGACCTGGCCCTCGGCGAGGGAGAGATCGTGGCGCTGCTGGGCAAGTCGGGCTCGGGCAAGTCGACGCTGCTCCGCATCCTCGCGGGCCTGATCCCCCCGACCGAGGGGGCGGTGCGGTATCGCGGACGGCCGGTCACGGGCCCCTGCCCGGGCGTCGCGATGGTGTTCCAGAGCTTCGCGCTCCTGCCATGGCTCGACGTGCTCGGCAACGTGGAGCTGGGACTGAAGGCGCGCGGGGTGCCGCCGGGCCTGCGACGGGACAAGGCGCTCCGGATGATCGACGTGATCGGCCTCGACGGCTTCGAGTCCGCGTATCCCCGGGAGCTCTCGGGCGGCATGCGCCAGCGTGTCGGGATCGCGCGCGCGCTGGCGGTCGAGCCCGACGTGCTGCTCATGGACGAGCCGTTCTCCGCCCTCGACGTGCTCACCGCCGAGAGCCTGCGCGGCGAGCTGATGGATCTCTGGGCGGGCCGCAAGATCCCGACCCGGGCGATCCTGCTCGTCACCCACAACATCGAGGAGGCCGTGCTGCTCGCCGACCGCGTCGTGATCCTCGGCAACGACCCCGGCCACGTCCGCGCCGACCTCCGAATCGAGCTGCCCCGGCCGCGGTCGAGAGAGGACCCCGACGTCCAGGCCTTCGCCGACGAGCTGTACCAGCTCCTGACCCGACCCGAGGCTGCCGGCGAGGCGGGGGCGGCCGTGCGCGCGGCGCCCCAGCCGCTCCCGCACGCCCGGGTCGGGGCGCTGGCGGGGTTCCTGGAGATCGTGGCGGAGCGGGGCGGTCGCGTCGACCTGCATCGGCTGGCCGGCGCGTTGCACCTCGAAGTCCGGGAGCTCCTCCCCCTCGTCGATGCGGCGGCGCTGCTCGGGTTCGCCACCGTGCGCGAGGGGGACGCCAGCCTCTCCCCCGGCGGCCGCGCATTCGTCGAGGCACCCGGCCTCGCCCGGAAAGAGCTTTTCCGGCGAGCGCTCGAGGAGCGGCCGAGCCTCGTGACGCGGATCCACGCGGCGCTGCAGGGCAAGGCCAACCGCCGCCTGTCGGAATCGTTCTTCCTCGGCCTCTTCGAGCAGCACTGGAGCGCGGCCGAGGCCCGCCGGCAGCTCGACACGGCGATCGACTGGGGGCGCTACGCGGAGCTGTTCGGCTTCGAGGACGACACCAATGAGCTCTTCATCGAGCCGGCCGGGGGCCTGCGTTGAGCCGGGTCCTACTCCGCCCGGAGCGCGACGCTCGGGTCCACGCGCGCCACGCGGCGTGCGGGGTAGGCGCCGAAGAAGACGCCGACCGCCGTCGACACGCCGAGTGCCAGGACGATCGAGAGGACCGACACCGCCATCCGACGGCGATCCCCCCGGGGTCCCCGGCCAGGCTCAGGACCAGCGCGTCAACCGCGCTCCTCGCACGGGGCGGAAGCGTTCGTGCCCGGTGACGCGGTCGTGCGCGTTTTTCAGGGACATCGGCTCAGGCAGCCCGGTCCCGCCGTTGATGGAGGAACCTCGCGAGCGCGAGGAAGCCCGTCGCGAAGGCGACCAGGGCGAGCGCGTCCACCCACGCCGGGAAGAAGCGCGCTTCGCCCAGACCGCCGCGCAGGAGATCGGCGCCGTAGGTCAGGGGGGAGAGCGGGGCGACCCAGCGGCCCCACGCCGGCACCTGGTCGAGCGGCACCAGCACGCCGCTCACGAAGATGAGCGGGAGGCGCACGAGGTTCGAGAGCATCATCACCTCGGACGGCGCGTCGGTGCCGCGCGCGGCGAGCAGCACCCCGAGCGCGGCGAACGCCAGCGCGCCGAGGAGCAGGCCGGCGACGAGCTCCAGAGGCGCGGTGATCCGGGCAGGGGTGACGACCAGACCGAGGACGAGCGGCAGGAGGGTGATGCCGGCCCCGAACACGCTGGCGGCGAGCACGTCGCCGGCGAGGATCGCCTCCAGCGAGGCCGGGGACGTGACGAGCCGCTCCCAGGTCCGGGCCTGGCGCTCCCAGGGTGTGATGAGCGGGCCGACGGCCGACGCGCTGAAGAAGAGCGCCATCGCCAGCACGCTAGAGACGAGGCTCGAGAGCGGCACGGGCCGGCCCACCGCGAACGCCAGGAAGAAGAAGAGGGGGAACACCAGGCCAAACGTCACGACGGGGGGCTTGAAGTAGTAGATCAGCACGTCTTTCCTGGCGACGACCAGGGCGGCTCTCACCTGGGATCTCCATACCTCCAGAGCGGCGTGGCGCGAGGTCATCATTGTCCGCCGTCGACCTCCCACACTTCCACGGGCCTCGCGAGGTTCTTGAGCGTGGCGAGGCCAAGGCTTCGGAGAGGGAAGTGGTCGTGCACCCGGCGTGCCGTCTCGGGGGCGAGCAGGATCTCCCCGCCGCCGGCGCGCTCACCGAGCCGTGCCGCGAGGTTCGTCACCGGGCCGGTGGCGGTGAAAGTCCAGCGCT
>MGCF01000026.1 GCA_001788495.1 Candidatus Rokubacteria bacterium RIFCSPLOWO2_02_FULL_73_56 | reverse complement strand
TTCGGCCTCCTTCGCGCGCACTTCTCGCCGCGGCAGCTCGAGGAGCTCGTGTGGCGCACGACCCAGTGCGTCGCCTTCAACTGGCACAACGACTTCTTCGAGCTCGACGTGGAGCCCGAGGTCGCCCCTACGCCCACGGCGGCGGCGCGTTCCACCGGTTGAGGTAGGTCGTCTCCGCCGTCGGCCGCCGCCGGTTGGGGCCGAAGCTCCCGCGGGGGTAGCCGAGCGGGATGCAGAAGTGGAAGGTCACGTCCTTGGGGATCCCCAGCAGCGCGTACACCCGGTCCATCACCTTCGGGTGCAGCGTCGTCGGCACCGAGCCGATGCCGAGCGCGCGCGCCGCGAGCATCAGGTTCTGCGCCGCCGGGATCACCGAGTTGGCCCAGCCGGGCGGCTCCGCCAGGGCGAGCACGATGCAGGGCGCGTCCTGCATCTCGTCGGCGAGCCCCGCCGCGGCCCGGGAGGTCTTCTCCTCGGGCGGGATGTCCTCCGGCCGGGTCCAGCCGCGCTCGTCGAGCCGCTTGGCCCACCACGCCTCGCGGTAGAGCGCGCCGAACTCGCGGATCACCACGCGGTCGGTGAGGACGAGGAAGCGCCCGATCTGGCGGTTGCCGCCGTTGGGCGCGCGCACCGCCGCCTCCAGGCAGAGCCGGAGGTCCGCCAGCGGGACCGGGTCGGGCCGGAAGCGGCGGATCGCGCGCTGCGTGAACATCGCCTCGCCGAGCGGCATCGCGAGGCGGGCGGGGTCCGCCGGCGTCGCCGGCGCGGGATGGTTCGGGATCGCTGTCACGGGATCGCTCCTGTCAGGGGGTGAGAGGGGGACGGCGGCGGTGCCAGTCGGTCGCCTGCTCGTACGCGCGGCCGACCCGCAGCACCGTGGCCTCGTCGAAGGGCCGGCCGGCGAGCTGGAGCGAGAGCGGCAGCCCGCGCGCCGAGAAGCCGCACGGCAGCGCGAGCGCCGGCAGCCCGCTCATGTTGAACGGCGCCATGTTGCTGCGCGCGAACGGGAAGCCCGGGTCGAGCACGGTCGCGAACGTCGGCGCCGGCGCCGGGGTCGTCGGCGTCGCGAGCACGTCCACCCGGCGGAGCACGGCGGCCATGGCGTCGGCGAGGCGCGCGCGCAGCCGCTGCGCCTGCACGTACTCGCTCGCGGTGATCAGCGCGCCCGCGAGCATCTTCTCCCGCAGCACCTCGCCGTAGAGCCCGGGGCGCTCGCGCAGGTCGCGCTCGTGGTACGCGAACGCCTCGGCGAGCATGATCGCCATGAACGCCCACGAGTCCCAGATGTGCGGGATCTCGACGCCCTCGACGACGGCGCCGAGCCCGCGGAGCGCCGCGAGCGCCTCGTCGAACGCGCGCGCGACCTCCGCGTCCAGCCCGTCGTGGAAGTAGTCGCGGGGCACGCCGATGCGGAGCCCGCGGATCGGCTGGCCGAGCCCCGCCGTGTAGTCGGCGACCGGCGCCCGGCTCGACGCGGGGTCGGCCGGGTCGTGGCCGGCGAGCGCCCCGAGCAGCAGCGCCACGTCCTCGACCGTGCGCGCCATGGGGCCCGTGTGGTCGAGCGTCCACGAGAGCGTCACGACGCCCGCGCGGCTCGTGCGCCCGTACGTGGGCTTGAGCCCGACGATGCCGCAGAGCGCCGCGGGGCCGCGGATCGAGCCGCCCGTGTCCGAGCCGAGCGAGCCCGCGACGAGCCCGGCGGCGAGCGCCGCGCCGGAGCCGCTCGACGACCCGCCCGGGATGTGGTCGAGGTTCCACGGGTTCCGCGCCGGCGGGAAGCGATGGCCCGGGAACTGGATGCCGAAGGCGAACTCGTGCGTGATCAGCTTGCCGAGCACGACCACGCCCGCCCGCGCGAGGCGCGCGACGCACGTGGCGTCGTGGTCCGGCACCCAGTCGGCGAGCAGGGCCGAGCCCGCGGTCGTGCGCACGCCGCGCGTCGCGTAGAGGTCCTTGTACGCGACCGGGACGCCGGTGAGCGGCCCCGCGGCCCCGCGGCGGAGCGCCGCCTCCGCCGCGCGCGCGTCGGCGAGCGCCTGGTCGGCGGTCAGCGTGACGAACGCGCGGAGGCTCGGGTCGAGCGCCTCGATGCGCGCGAGCTGCGCGCGGACCAGCTCGACCGGCGACAGCTCGCGCCGCCGGAAGCGCGCGCCCAGCTCGCCGAGCGTCGCGTACGCGAGCTCCTCATCCGCCATCGACGTCCCGCGGCGCCGCCGCGTCGAAGCGCACCGCCGGCTCGAGCGCCTTCGCCGCCCGCGCGTCGAGCGCGCGGATCGGGCCGAGCGCGTCGGTCAGCAGCCGCCGCACCAGCTCGAGCCGGTCCTCGGGGATCTCGACGCCCGCCGCCCGCATCCGCGCGCGCACCTCGTCCAGGGTCATGGGTCCTCCTCCGGGTCCCGGGGGGACGCTACCCCGGCCGCTTCTCCCGCGCAACCCGCTGTGCGAGAATGCGCGGCATGACCGAGCCGATCGAGCGGCGCGTCGCCGGGGTGCTCGACGGTCTCGGCGTGCCGTGGGAGCTGCTCCCGATCGACCCCGCGTACGCGGACACCGCGCAGTTCTGCGAGAAGTACGGCGTGCCGCTCGAGCGCTCCGCCAACACGATCATCGTGGCATCGAAGAAGGAGCCCCGGCAGTACGCGGCGTGCGTCGTGAACGCGACCCGGCGGCTCGACGTGAACCACGCCGTCCGGAGTCTCCTGGGCGTCTCGCGCCTGTCGTTCGCCTCCGCCGAGGAGACGCAGGCCCTCACCGGCATGGCGCTCGGCGGCGTGACGGTCTTCGCGCTGCCGCCCGGCTTGCCGGTCTACGTGGACGCCACGCTCCTCGAGCCCGACTGGATCATCCTGGGCAGCGGCAGCCGCGCCTCCAAGATCAAGGTCGCGCCCCGCGTCCTCGAGCGCGTGCCGAACGCGCGCGTCGTCGCGGGGCTCACGCTCGCCGTCGAGCACCGTCGCTGACACGGAGGAGGAGCCCGTGGAACGCACGCAGAGCGTCGTCACGCCGGAGCGGTTCGCGTCGGGGCTGACCTTCGCGCAGTACGTCCGGTACGTCGGGACGCCCGAGAACCTCGCGCGCGAGGCCTCGCAGGGCGGCACGCGCCGCGACTGGAGCGGATGGCTCCGGCAGGCGTACGAGCGCGCGCGGCTCACCGGGGCGCAGACCGCGGCGATCCGCTGGCTCGCGGCGCAGCCGGGCGGCCCGGCGAAGGTCCTCGTGCTCGCCGAGGAGTGGTCGTCGGACTGCCGGCGCGACCTGCCGATGCTGGCGCGCCTGGCCGAGGCGGGCGGGCTCGAGCTCCGGATCTTCCGGCGCGACGGCGCGCGCTTCATGCGGAGCCAGGCGCCGACGCTCGCCGAGTACCCCGACAGCAACGCCGACCTCATGGCGGAGTTCATGAACGTCAAGGGCGGCCAGGCCTGGGCCTCGATCCCGGTCGCGGCCTTCTACACGGAGGACCTCGCGCTGCTCCACCGCTACGTCGAGTACCCGGCCATCTACCACAAGGACCGCATCGTGGCGACGCTCCGCGCGCCGCGCCCGGACGAGGCCAGGGAGCAGACGCAGGCGCGCGGCGACCGGGCGTTCATGGCGATGCTCGAGAGCCCCTTCTTCCACGTCTGGGCGTGTGCGGCCGTCGACGAGGTCCTGAGCGCGCTCTACGAGCGGCTGGTCGTGGGCTCGCTTCCGGAGGGCCGGGCATGACGCCGCCCGCGCAGGCGCGCGTCGAGGGCTACTTCAAGGACCTCTCCAACTGGGGCCGCTGGGGCGACGCCGACCAGCGCGGCACCGTGAACCTGATCACCGCGGCCAAGCGCGCGCAGGCGCAGGGGCTCGTGCGGACGGGCCGCACGGTCTCGCTCGCGCGCGACATCGGCCCGCAGCCCGCGCTCATGTACCACGCGACGTTCCCGGCCAACCGCGAGCGCGCCGACGTCGTGCTGGACCGCTTCGACCTCGTCTACCACGGCTACACGATCACGCACGTCGACGCCCTCTGCCACGTCGCCTGGGACGGGCAGCTCTACAACGGCCGGCCCTTCATGCAGAGCGTGACGGCCGCGGGCGCCACGTGGTGCCCGATCGACCCGCTCTTCGACGGCATCACCTCGCGCGGGGTCTTCCTCGACGTCGCGTCGGCGCGCACGGAGGGTTACGTGGCGGTGGGGCAGCCGATCACGCCGAAGGACCTCGACGCGGCGGCGACGCGCGCCGGCGTGCGCGTGGAGCCGGGCGACGTCGTCGTCCTGCGCGGCGGGCAGGCGGCCTTCCAGCGCGCGCACCCCGACTGGGTGCCGCGCGTGTCGCCGCACCCGGGCCTGCACCTGGCGTGCCTCGAGTGGTTCCGCGCGCGCGACATCGCGGCGATCGCCTGGGACATGATGGACGAGCGCCCGAGCGGCTATCCCGGCTTCGGCATGGGCACGCACCTGGCGATCCCGTTCCTGGGCCTGGCCCTCGTCGACAACACCGACCCCGAGCGGCTCGTCGCCGCGTGCGCCGAGGAGGGCCGTGCCGAGTTCCTCTTCACGGCGACGCCGCTCCGTCTCGTCGGCGCGACGGGCGCGCCGGCGCACCCGCTCGCGATCTTCTGAGCGAGGCGGAGCGGCGGCT
The DNA here is from genome assembly GCA_001788495.1 of Candidatus Rokubacteria bacterium RIFCSPLOWO2_02_FULL_73_56. Taxonomy (GTDB): domain Bacteria; phylum Methylomirabilota; class Methylomirabilia; order Rokubacteriales; family CSP1-6; genus GWA2-73-35. The sequence goes on along the minus strand of MGCF01000026.1, from coordinate 4,175 downwards.
CGGTCCGGAGCACCCTGCTTGTCTCTGCTCGGGACATTGAGTAAAAATACTCACTACATTGAGTAAAACGAGACCGGCGTACACCCGCCCCCAGTCCGAAGCGCTCGCCCGCCGCCTCGCCGAGCCGCGCCGCTTCATCCAGGCGGTCGCCGGACCGCGGCAGGTCGGCAAGACGACGCTTGTCCAGCAGGTGACCGGGGCGTCCGGGCTCGCGACGCGCTTCGCGAGCGCGGACGAGCCCACGCTGCGCGGCGCGGGCTGGATCGCGCAGCAGTGGGAGGCGGCGCGCCGGGCTGCGCGGGACGCCGGCAGGCGCGGCGCCGTACTGGTCCTCGACGAGATCCAGAAGATTCCGGGGTGGTCCGAGACGGTCAAGCGCCTCTGGGACGAGGACACGCGTGCCCGGCGCCCGCTCAAGGTCGTGCTCCTTGGTTCGGCACCGCTCCCGATCGCCCGCGGCCTCACGGAGAGCCTTGCCGGGCGCTTCGAGGTGCTGCACCTACCGCATTGGCCGTTCTCCGAGATGCGGTCCGCCTTCGGCTGGTCGCTCGACGAGTACCTCTTCTTCGGCGGGTATCCCGGCGCGGCGCCGCTCATCCGTGAGCCCCGGCGCTGGGCGCGGTACGTCATCGATGCGCTGATCGAGACGACGATCTCACGCGATGTGCTCCTGCTCTCGCGTGTGGACAAGCCGGCGCTCCTGCGGCGGCTGTTCGAGCTCGGCTGCCGCTATTCCGGGCAGGTGCTTTCGTACACGAAAATGCTCGGGCAGCTGCAAGACGCAGGGAATACCACGACCCTGGCGCACTATCTCGATCTGCTGGCCGGCGCCGGGCTGATCGTAGGGCTGTCGAAGTTCGCGGGACAGGCGGTCAGGCAGCGTGGCTCGAGCCCGAAGCTGCAGGCCCTGAACACGGCGCTGGTCACGGCGCCGAGCGGCCTGGCCTTCGACGAAGCGCGGGCGGATCACGCCTTCTGGGGGAGGCTGGTGGAATCCGCCGTGGGCGCGCACCTCGCCAATGCCGCGGCCGCCGGCGTGTGCCAGCTCTTCTACTGGCGTGAGCGCAACCAGGAGGTCGACTTCGTGGTTCGCGCGGGGCGGCGGTCGACCGCGATCGAGGTCAAGAGCGGGCGCGCGCGCGAGACGCAACCGGGTCTGGATGCCTTCGCTGCCGCCTTCAAGCCCCACCGCACATTGCTCGTCGGCGGTGACGGCATCACGATCGAAGAATTTCTCTCGCGACCGGTCGAGCACTGGACGAAGCCGTGATGGAGGGAGGAGCGCTGATGGCCAGGCTCACCCTGCAGGCCGCCTCGCGGATCGTGGACACGGCGCTCGCGCGCGGGCGCGAGCACCGGATGATGTGGCTCACCGTCGCCGTGCTGGACGCCGGCGGCCACCTGGTCGCGCTCAAGCGCGAGGACGGCTCGGGGATCCTCCGGCCCGACATCGCGATCGGCAAGGCCTGGGGCGCCCTCGGCATGGGCGTCTCGAGCCGGCTGCTCCGCGACCGGCTGACCGATCGCCCGACGTTCGTCACGGCGCTGGCCGCGGCGTCGGACGGCCGGTTCGTGCCGGTGCCGGGCGGCGTGCTGATCCGCGCCGCCGACGGCGAGGTGCTCGGCGCCGTCGGCATCAGCGGCGACACCTCCGACAAGGACGAGTACTGCGCGATCGAGGGTGTGAAGGCCGCCGGCCTCGCGCCCGACCCGGCCGAGCCCGCGCCCGGCTGGGCCGAGTCGAAGCTCTGAGCGGCGCCGTCCGCATCCGCCTCGGCGGCTACCAGGGGTCCGCGTCGGTCCACACCCGCGCCGCCGAGATCCTCGGGCGCGCGCTCGCCGCGCGGCTCGGCGGCGCCGTCCGCTTCGAGCTCGAGGCCGACGTCGTCGCCGCCGGGCGCCGCGCGGCGGACCTGCTCGCGCTGGTCGAGGGCGGCGCGCTCGAGCTCTGCTACTTCTCGACGAGCTACCTGGCCGAGCGCGCGCCCGAGCTCGCCGTGCTCGACCTGCCCTTCGCCGTCGCGCGGCGGGAGGCCGCGTACGCGGCGCTCGACGGCGCGCTCGGCCGCCGCCTCGCCGACGGGCTCGCGGCGCGGAGCGGCTACCGGGTCCTCGGCTGGTGGGACAACGGCTTCCGCCACCTCACCAACCGCGTGCGGCCGATCCGCGCCCCCGCCGACTGCCGCGGCCTCCGGCTGCGCACGCTCGCGAGCGAGCTGCAGCAGGCCGTCTTCCGCGCGCTCGGCTTCGAGCCCGTGTTCCTCGACCCGAAGGACCTCGTCCCCGCCGTCCGGAGCGGCGCGGTGGACGCGCAGGAGAACCCGCTGACCAACGTCTGGAACTTCGGGATCCACGCGTACCACCGCCACCTGACGCTCTCCGCGCACGTGTTCGGCGTCGCGGCGCTCCTCTGCCACGCGGCGAGCTGGCGCGCCTGGCCCGCGGAAGTCCGGCAGGCCCTGGCGGAGGCGGCGGCCGAGGCGGGCGCCGCGCAGCGGCGGCTCGCCGCGGCGGAGGACGTGGACGGGCTCGCGAAGCTCGAGGCCGCGGGGGTCGCGATCGTCAGGCTCACGGACGACGCGCGGGGCGCCTTCGTGCGCGCGGTCGAGCCGGCGGTGGCGCCCCGGCGCGCGGCCCTGGGCGCCGGGCTCCTCGCGCTCCTGCCGGCGCCGGCGGCCTGACGGCCCCGCGGGTTTTCGCCGTTGACGCGCGGGCCCGAATTCGAGAGCATGAGGCCTCGCCATGCCCGACGAGATCCGCTGCGCGACCGCCGACGGCGTCGCCACCGTCACGCTCAACCGCCCCGACAAGCGCAACGCGCTGAACCGGACGCTCCTCGACGGCCTCGTCGCCTGCTTCGAGCGCCTCGAGGACGACCCGGGCGTCCGCGTGGTCGTCGTGCGCGGCGCGGGGCCCGCGTTCTGCGCGGGGATGGACCTCGACGAGCTGGCGCGGCGCCAGGCCGAGGCGGCGGACCCCGAGAGCCCGGTCGTCGCCGCGCTCGGGCAGATCGAGCGGAGCCGCCACCCCACCATCGCGATGGTCCACGGCGACGCCTTCGCCGGCGGCTGCGAGCTGGCGCTCCACTGCGACCTGCGCATCGCCGCCGAGCCCGCGCGCTTCGCGATGCCGCTCGCGCGCATCGGGCTGGTCGTCCCGTTCACGCTCGGCCAGAAGCTCGTCGAGATCATCGGCCCGGCGCACACGCGGCACCTGCTGCTGACGGGCCGGCCGCTCCCCGCCCGCCGCGCCCGGGAGATCGGGATGGTCCACGAGGTCGTGCCGGCGGCCGACCTCGAGCGGGCGACGGGCGAGCTGGCGCGCACGATCGCCGACAACGCGCCGCTCGCGCTCGCCGGCCTCAAGGCGACGATCGCGCGCGCGATCTCCGCGCGCGAGGGGATCGAGCACGCGGACCTCGACGCGCTCGCCGCGCGCGCGCGCCGGAGCCAGGACGCGAAGGAGGGCGTGCGCGCGATGCTCGAGAAGCGCCGCCCGGTCTTCCGGGGGGAGTGACAAGATCCTCCACTCGATGCGCCTGTTCGGCGAGAAGGTCATCCCGAGGCTCGCGTGACGCTCGCGCTCGGCGAGGTCACGCTCGACCGCGTCGTCGAGATCGGCCGCTCGGCCTACCCGACGGCCTCGATGCTCCCGGACTCGACGCCGGAGGCGATCGCCCGCCACCACGCCTGGCTCAAGCCCGACTTCTGGGACGACGCCGTCGGCGATCTCGGCGCGCGCATCCAGACCTGGATCGTGCGCACGCCCGCGACGACCGTGCTGATCGACACGGGCGTCGGCAACGACAAGGCGCGCCCGGACTCGCCGGCCTGGCACATGCGCGAGGGCGCGTGGCTCGAGGACCTCGCGGCCGCGGGCCTGACCCCCGAGCGGGTGGACGTCGTGCTCTGCACGCACCTGCACGTGGATCACGTGGGCTGGAACACGCGCTGGGACGGCGCGCGCTGGGTGCCCACGTTCCCCCGCGCGCGCTACCTGTTCGCCGGCGAGGAGTGGGAGTTCTGGAAGTGGGAGGCCGCGAGCGGCCGCGAGCCGTACGGCTGCATCGCCGACAGCGTCGTGCCCGTGGTCGAGGCCGGGCAGGCGGAGCTGGTCTCCGCGACGCACGCGGTGGACCCCTGGCTCACGCTCGAGCCCTCGCCCGGCCACACGCC
>MGCF01000025.1 GCA_001788495.1 Candidatus Rokubacteria bacterium RIFCSPLOWO2_02_FULL_73_56 | reverse complement strand
AGACGAGCCAGACCGCGGGGATGTCGTACTCGACCGCGGTGCAGAGCACGTCGGGGCGCATCATGAAGCCGCCGTCGCCGCAGACGGCGACGCACGGCCGGTCCGGCGCGGCGAGCTTGGCGCCGAGCACGCCCGCGACGCCGAAGCCCATCGCCGAGAAGCCCCAGGTGTTGAGCACGGTCCCGGGCCGGCGCGCCTTCCAGAACTGCACGACCCAGTTGTGGTGGACGCCGGAGTCCGGCACGACGATGCCGTCGTCCGGCATGACCCGGCGCAGCGCCTCGACGACGCGCCGCGGGTGGAGCGGGACCGCGTCGCTGCCCGCGTCGGGCCGGAGGAACTCCTCCCACTGCCGCTGCCACGTGGCGCAGTCCGCGAGCCAGGCGCGCCGCGCGGCGCCGTCGGGCGCCGGGCCGGCGTCCGCGCACGCCAGGAGCTGGCGCAGGACCGTGCGCGCGTCGCCGACGATGCCGAGGTGCACGGGGTAGTTGCGCCCGATCTCCTGGACGTCGAGGTCCACGTGGATCAGGCGCGTCGGCGGGATGTTGAACGAGTAGCCCGGGATCCACGAGGACGACGAGCGGTCGTCGAAGCGGACGCCGACCGCGAGCAGCACGTCGCACGTGCGCGCCGCCTCGTTGGCCGAGAACGCGCCGTTGCGGCCGAGGAAGCCGAGCGCGAGCGGGTCGGTCATGTCGAGCGCGCCGAAGCCGTTCGGCGAGAAGATCACGGGGATCTGCAGGCGCCGCGCGAGCGCGCTCAGCTCGGCGCCCGCCTCGGAGAGCGCGACGCCGTGGCCCACCCAGAGGAGCGGCCGCCGGGCGTCCCGGAGGAGGTCGAACGCGCGCCGCACCGTGTCGGGGTCGCCGCCGCTGCGCGAGTCGATGCCGCCCCGCCAGTCGCCGGGCTCGGGCACGTCCACGCCGTCGGCGGGCTCCTTGAAGAGGTTGAACGGCACGTCGAGCTGCACCGGGCCCGGGCGGCCGCCCAGCATCGTCGCGAACGCCTGCCGGAGCGCCGTCGGCAGCATGTCCACGCGCGTCGGCTGCCAGCTCCGCTTGACGTAGGGCTTGAGCACCGACGGGAAGTCGGCCTGGAAGTGGCGGTAGGTCTCCTGGAACGGCGCGCGGTTGAACTGCGAGGTCGGCACGTTCGCGGTGATCGCCAGGAAGGCCGAGGAGTCCATGAAGGCGCAGGCGACCGCGATCGGGATGTTGCACGAGCCCGGGCCGGTCGAGGTGAGCGTCGCCGCGGGGCGGTGCGCGACCCGGAAGTAGGCGTCGGCCATGTGCCCGGCCGTCTGCTCGTGCCGGGTCGAGATCATCCGGATCGCGTCGGCACGGTCGTAGAGCGCGTCGAGGAGGCCGACGTTGCCGTGCCCGCAGACGCCGAACACGTACGGGACCCGCTCGCGCACCAGGTACTCGACGATCAGCTGGCCGCCGTCTCTCATGGCGGCATACTACCCCGGCGCCGGCGGTCCGTGCAGTAGTCCGGATGCGCTAGGCGTTCGACCAGTCGTACTCGTAGTGGATCCAGTTGCTCCCGTCGGCCGCCATCGTCACGCCCTCGGCCGCCGCGTGGAACGAGCCCCGGCCGCACTGGCCCTTCTTCCAGATGAAGCCGGTCGGCAGGTGGACGTCGGCCAGGTGGTCCTCGCCCGTCACCGGGTTCTTGAAGGCGTCGCCGCGGCCCTCGCCGACGCCCTCGGCGCGGACGACGCTCCGGCGGCCCTCGCCCTCGATCGTGATCCGGGTCTTGACGAGGCCGGTCACCTTGAAGGTCTGCCCCAGGAGCTCCCAGGGCATGCCGCCGAGCTGGCCCGTGAAGATCTTCGAGAGCGCGTCGATCTGCGCGCCGGTCGTCGAGGGCTCGACGACGAAGACGGCCCGGCCGTTCCCCTCGTGGATCGCCTTCGGCCACGCGAGGAGGCTCGCGAGCTTGAGTCCCGAGAGGTCCACGCTGCCGCACGCGCCCTGCTTCACCGTCATGCCGACGAACGCGTGGCAGCTCCCGTCCTTCGAGTTGGGGAAGCCGCCGAAGTTGCAGCCGCAGCCGAAGTCGCAGTTGCAGAACTCGTAGCCCGCCCCCTGCAGGTGCCAGCGGGTCCGGGGGATGGTCGCCGTCGCCATGGGATCCTCCTGGGCGCCCGGCCGTCGAGGGCCCGACGCGACTGGGACGTTTGCGCTATGGGGAGCAACGCTACGGCGGGCCCCCGGGGGTTGTCAACCGCCTCCCCGGGGACCGCGCCGCGATGCGCTACACTGGCCGGCGGCCGGGGGCCGGCCGGGAGGAGGGCGGCGGTGGGCTCGAACCTCGAGGAGCGGTTCCAGACGCTGCACGAGATCGTCCGCGCGGCGCGCGCGAACCTGGCGCCCGGCGCGTGGGATTACCTCGTGGGCGGCGCCGAGACCGAGACGACGCTCAAGCGCAACCGGCTGGCGCTCGACTCGCTCGCGTTCCGTCCGCGGGTCCTGCGCGACGTCTCCAGGCTCGACTGCACCACGACGTTCCTGGGCCGGCCGCTCCGCATCCCCGTCGTGCTCGCACCGATCGGCTCGATCGAGACCTTCACGGAGGGCGGCGGCGCGACCGCGGCGCGCGCCGCGGCGGAGTTCGGCGTCGCCCAGATGCTCTCCTCGGTCTGCGCCCCCGGGCTCGAGGCGGTGGCGACGGCCGCCGACACCTTCCGCCTCTTCCAGCTCTACGTGCGGGGCGACGACGCCTTCGTGGACGACCACGTGCGCCGCGCCGTGGATCACGGCTACGCGGCGGTCTGCCTCACGGTGGACACCGCGGTCTACAGCCGGCGCGAGCGCGACCTCGCGCGCCGCTTCGTGAAGCCCTGGCGCGTGCGCGCGACCGGCCACGACTTCCAGGCCGCGCTCTCGTGGGACCAGGTCAAGCGCTTCAAGGACGCGCACGACGTGCCGCTGATCCTCAAGGGCATCGCCACCGCGGAGGACGCGGCGCTCGCGTGCGCGCACGGCGTGGACGTCGTCTACGTCTCGAACCACGGGGGCCGCCAGCTCGACCACGGCCGCGGCACGCTCGACGTGCTCCCCGAGGTCGTCGCGGCCGTCGCGGGCCGCGCGCGGATCATCGTGGACGGCGGCGTCCTGCGCGGGACCGACGTGGTGAAGGCGCTCGCGCGCGGCGCGGACCTGGTCGGGGTCGGGCGCCTCGAGTGCCTGGGCCTCGCCGCCGCGGGCGCGCCGGGCCTCGTGCGCGCGCTCGAGCTGCTCGAGGCGGAGATCCGCGTCTGCCTCGGCCTCCTCGGCGTGGACCGGCTCGGCGCCCTCGACACGAGCTACCTGCACGCGGCGCCGCCGGTCACGCCCCCGCACGCCACCAGCGCCTTCCCCCTGCTCGACCTCGACGGCTACTGAGGCGGGGCCGCCTTCCGCGCGAGGAGGACGACGCTGTTGGCGCCGCGGGCGGCGACGGGCGCGAGCGCCTCGTCCACGGCGCGGAGCGCGCGGTAGAGGACGGCGAGGGGGCGCCCGAGCCGTGCGCGGTGGAGCACGGTGGACGGGATCAGGTTGGTGACGGCGTGGATGCCCCACCGGCGCTCGGGCGCGAGCCCGGCCGTGCGGAGCAGCGCGCCGAGCTCGCCGAGCGTGAACGTCCGGAGCCGCCCGTAGCCGGGGTAGGCGGGCCAGACGCCGTCCCGGAGCACCCCGCGCACGTCCCGGAGCGAGACGCCGTAGCCGAGCGCGTCGCGCGCGAGCGCGCTCAGCGCCGCCCAGCCGAGGTCGAGGTTCCACGTGTGCTCGCACTCCAGCAGCAGCCGCCCGCCGGGCCGGAGCACGCGCGCGAGCTCGCCGAGCGCCCGCGCGGGATCGTCCACGAAGGAGAGCGTGCTCCCGCAGCAGGCGACGGCGTCGAAGGCGCCGGCGGGATAGGGCAGCGCCTCGAGGCTGGCGCGCGCGAGCGCCGCGCGCGGGAGCTCGGCGCGCGCGACCGCGAGGAGGGCGGCGGCGATGTCCACGCCGTGCACGTCCCAGCCCAGCGCGGCGAGGCGCGCCGCCTGGAAGCCGGTGCCGCAGCCGGCGTCGAGCGCGCGCCCGCGCCGCCCGTCGGCGGGGGGGCGGAGCTCGCGGCGCAGGATCGCGTGCAGCACCGCGTAGAGGTGCTCGTACCAGGGCTCGAGCGTCCCGTACGCCGGGGCCATCGCGTCGAAAATGCGTGCGACCTCCGACGACATGGTGCAGAGTCTAGCGTGGAGGGGGAGCGATGCGCGACGAGCGCCTGGAGACGACCTGGCCGGCGCGGCTGCCGATGCGCGTGCTCGGCGGGGACGGCGCCGGCGACGGCGACGGGCACGGCGGCGCGAGCGTCGCGCGCCTGCTCGGGCGGATGCGCCGGTCCGCCTTCCAGGGGCGCAAGCTCGGCGAGGCGTTCGAGACCTGGAAGTGGATGATCGACAGCGGGACCCTGATCGCGATGGGCCTCGCCGGGTCGCTCGCGAGCGCGGGGCTCGCGCCGCTCGTCGCCTGGCTCGTCGAGCGCGGCTACGTGGACGTGCTGGTCTCGACCTCGGCGAACGCGACCGAGGACCTCCTCGAGGCCCGCGGCGCGCGCGTGCTCCAGGTGGACCCCGAGCACGTGGACGACGAGGCCCTGTGGCGGCAGGGCTACTACCGCTTCTACGACCACGTGGTGAGCGCGCGCGACTACGACGCGATGGAGGACTTCCTCTCCGGCTTCTTCGAGCACCTGGCGGCGACCTGGCGCGCGCCCGCGATCGCCGGCGTCGCGTTCACGCGCGAGCTGGGGCGCTGGCTCGAGGCGCAGGGGCTCCGCGGCCCGCTCGCCGCCGTCTGTGCGCGCCACGGCGTGCCGCTGTTCGTGCCGGCGGCGCCCGACGGCCCGCTCGCCGAGGGCTACCGCACGGCCGCGCGCCCGGGCCCGGTCGTGGACTTCTTCGAGGACTACGCGCAGGCGCTCGCGGTCGTGAGCCGCTTCATGCCGCCCGGCCCCGGGACGTCGGCGATCTTCGTCGGCGGCGGGGTGCCGAAGGACTTCATCCAGATCACCGCGACCAGCGTGTGCGCGATCCGCGGGAGCGCGGCGCCGAGCCCGCACGTCGCCGCGATCCAGCTCACGACCGACAACGCCGTGTTCGGCGGGCTCGGCGGCGCGAGCGTGGCCACCGAGTGCATCTCGTGGGGCAAGGAGTCGCCGGCCGGCCGCAACGTGATGTGCTTCACCGACTTCACGGTGGCGCTGCCGCTCCTCTGCCAGGGGCTCCTCGAGCACTACGGGCCGGGCCACGCGCGGCCGGCGCGCGCGGGGGTCGCCGCGGAGGTCGCGCGCGCGCTCGGCGCGGCCGGGGCGGCGCGGTGAGCGCGATCCGCGCCGTCCTCTTCGACATCGGCGGCGTCGTACAGGACTCGCCGCTGCACGCGATCGCGCGCTACGAGCGCGCCCACGGGCTGCCCGCGAACGCGATCAACCGCGCCGTCGCCGCCGCGGGCGAGACGGGGGCCTGGGCACGGCTCGAGCGCGGCGAGCTCGGCCTCGCCGGGTTCTACCCGCGCTTCGAGGCGGACTGCCTGGCGCAGGGGGTCCGCGTGGACGCCGCGCGCATGATGGCGGAGATCGCCGCGGTCGGCGTGCCGCGGCCGCAGATGCTCGCGGCGATCCACACGCTCCGCGAGCGCGACCTCCGGGTCGGCGCCCTCACCAACAACTGGCACGCCGACGGGCCGCGGCTCACCGACCTCCACGCGCTCTTCCACGTGTTCATCGAGTCGCGGCTGGTCGGCCTGCGCAAGCCCGATCCCAGGATCTACGAGCTGGCCTGCCGCGAGCTCGGCGTGCCGCCGCCGGCGACCGCGTTCCTCGACGACATCGGGAAGAACCTCAAGAGCGCGCGCGCCCTCGGGATGATCACGATCAAGGTGGACGACCCGGACGGGGCGCTCCTGGAGCTGGGCGCGCTGCTCGGGATGGACCTGCTCGGCTGAGCCCGCGGCGGGCTAGGCGGTGCGCCCGCGCCTGGCGCGGACGTAGTCCACGAGCACGTACTCGCCGAGCCGGTCGGGCGCGGAGAGGAAGGCGCGGCCGCCGTTGATGCGGGCCATCTGCTCGACGAAGGAGACCAGCCAGGGGCTCTGCTCGAGCATGAAGGTGTTGATGGTGATGCCGGCGCGCGTGCAGCGCCGGACCTCCCGGAGCGTCTCCTCGACGGTGCGCCGCGTGGGCGGGTAGGCGAAGTCGGCCTCGTCGCCCTCCATGTGCGCGGTGGGCTCGCCGTCGGTCACCATGACGATCTGCCTGTTGCCGCCCGTGTGGCGCGCGAGCAGCCGGCGCGCCAGCATGAACCCCGCGTGCATGTTGGTGCCGACGTTCCACTCGCTCCACGAGAGCGTCGGGAGCTGCTGGGGCGTGAACTCGCGCGCGTAGAGCGAGAAGCCCACGACGTAGAGGGCGTCGCGCGGGAACTGCGAGCGGATGAGCGCCGAGAGCGCGAGCGCGACCTTCTTCGCGGGCAGGAAGTAGCCGTTGTTGAGCATCGAGCGGCTCATGTCGAGCATGACGACCGTCGCGGCCTGCGACCGGTTCTCGGTCCGGAACACCTCGAAGTCGCCCGGGGCCAGGCGCACGGGCGTGCCCGGGCCCTGGCGCTCGACGGCGTTGAGCAGCGTCTGCTTCATGTCGAGGAGGAACGGGTCGCCGAACTCGTAGGCCCTGGTCTCGTCGGTCTGGTCGCCGCCCGCGCCGCGGCGCTCCGTCGGGTGGCCGCCGAAGCGGTCACGCTTGAGCCGGTCGAAGACGTCGCGGAGCGCCTTGTCGGCGAGCTTGCGGATCGCCCGCGCGGTGAGCGCGAGCTCGTCGCCGTGGCGCTCGAGATAGCCCGCCTCCTCGAGCGTGCGCGTGAGCTCCTGCAGCCGCTCGAGGTCCTGGCGGGCCTCGGGGCCGACGAGCCGCTCCATGTCCTCGGGGCGGATGCCCTCGAGGTCCTCCACCCGGCGGACGCCGCGCAGCGCCTGCTCGAGGCGGTCCATCTGCGCGAGCTCGTCCATGAGGCGCATCGCCTCCTCGAGCGTGACCTCCTCGTCGCCGCGGAACGGATACCGCTGCCCCAGCTCGTCGGGATCCAGCAGCTCGGCGAGGCTCATCGCGAGCTGCGACATCGCCGCCTCGAGCCGCTCGTCCCGCAGGAAGAGCGCGCGCATCATCGCGTCGAGCTCGCCCCGTTGCTCGGGCGAGAGGCTCTGCAGCAGCGACTGCATCTGCGCCGTCTGCCGGCCGATCTGCTCCAGCAGGTCGTCGAGGCTCTCGGCGCCGGGAAAGAAGTCGCCCCACTGCTCGCGGAACGCGTCGAAGTCGGGTTCGCCGCCCTCCGCGCGCTCGCGCAGCAGGCGGTTGAGGTCCTGGAGCATCTCGCGCATGCGGCGCAGGTCGTCGGGCGTGAGGCTGCGGAGCGACTGCTGCAGGCCCTGGAGGAACGGCCGGAGCATCTGCGCGCGCAGCGAGGCCAGCAGCTCCTCGAACTTGCGCCGCGCCTCCGGGTCCACGAAGTCGTACTGCTGCAGGTCGCGGAGCCGTCCGGCCGGGTCGGGCGGGAGCGCGTCGAGGGCCTGGCGGTTGCGCGCCGTCACCTGCTCGAGCTGCTGCGCGAGCGTGTCCGGCACGCGGCCCTGCCGCGCGCCCTCGCGCGCCTCGGCGAGCCGGCGCTCCATGCCCTCGCGCTCGGTGCGGACGACGTCCTCGAGCTTCTGCTTGATGTCCTCGAGGCTCGAGCCGAGGTCGTAGCGGTCGAGCCGCTCCTGGCGCTTCCGCCTCAGGCGCTCGAGCAGGTCGCGCAGGCCGGGCGTCGGCCGCCCCTCGGGCGGGCGCAGCCCCTGCTGGAGCAGGCGGCGCAGCGCGCTCTGGAAATCGCCGTGGGAGAGGATGTCGTCGGCGACCTCGTCGAGCAGGTCGTCGGCGTCGAGGTCCGGGAGGTCCTGCGAGCCGTCCCAGCGCGAGTAGCGGGAGCGCACGCTAGCTCCGGTACCGCAGCCGGCCGCCCTGGACGTCCTTGTTGAGCTTGCGTGACAGGTGCAGGCCCTCGAGCACGAACTCGACCGCGGCGGCCACGGCCGCCGGATCGCCCGCGCCGAGCTTCCGGGCGGCGGTCGCGAGCGCGGGCGCCGCGGCGATCTGGCGCGCGTACTCGCCCGACGGCATCGTGTCGGAGACCTCGACGCGGAGCCCGTCCTGGAACGCGGCGACGACGTCGTCCAGCTCGCCGGCGGCGAAGCGGCGGTTGAACACGTTGAGCACCGCCTTCTGCGCGAGCTTGCCCAGCACCTTCTCCTCGGTCGCGTCGCCGAGCGTCTCGAGCTCGATCTTCCCGCTCGTCGAGGCGACGATGGCGCCGAGGTCGCTCACGCGGGGCGCGACCTCCGGCTCGCCGGTGCGGACCGCGCGCTTGAGCGCGTTGGAGAGCAGGTTCTCGTAGTTGCAGATGCTCACGCGCACCGAGACGCCGGAGCGCTGGCTGATCTCGGCGGACCGCCGGGCCAGGTGCGTGAGCTCGGCGACGAGCTCGCGCATGTAGTCCGGGCACGCCACGCGCAGGCCGTCGGTGGCGAAGCGCGTGCGCTCGGCCTCCATGATCGCGATCTCGTCCTCGGGGCGCCGCGGGTAGTGGGTGCGGATCTGCGAGCCGAACCGGTCCTTGAGCGGCGTGATGATCCGTCCGCGGTTCGTGTAGTCCTCGGGGTTGGCGCTCGCCACCACGAACAGGTCGAGCGGCAGGCGCACCTTGTAGCCGCGGATCTGGACGTCGCGCTCCTC
>MGCF01000024.1 GCA_001788495.1 Candidatus Rokubacteria bacterium RIFCSPLOWO2_02_FULL_73_56 | reverse complement strand
CCCTCGACGCCGGGCGGCTGGTCGACCCCGTACGCGTACGCGCCCAACACCTCGGCGGGCACCTTCGTGATCTCCGCCACGGGTGACGGCGCCACGGCGTCGGCTCCGTAAGGCAGCAGCAGAGGTCTTCTGTCTCCCCGGCGGGGAGGGCTTCGGCCCTCCCCGCTTGATTTTTTCGCAGGCATGGCGACCGACAACGCTCTGACCACCGGAACGTCCGCGATCCTTCTGTGACATTCCTGACCGGTCACGGGCAAATGGGCTCCGCGCCGAGGCCATAACATACGGAGAAATATGCGATCATCGTTCATGTTGCCGTGGCACCGGTCCTGCACCACACGAGGTCCAGTGGACGCAAGGACCGATTCCACATCATCACGTGACGTGCGAAAGGGAGGCTCCCCAATGATCCAGTGGTGGACCAAGAAGCGCTGCAAGCTCGGTGATCAGCGCGGCTTCACGCTGATCGAGCTGATGATCGTCGTGGCGATCATCGGCATCCTGGCGGCCATCGCCATCCCGCTCTACGCCAACGTCCAGGCCCGGGCGCGCATCGCCAAGGCCCAGGCGGACACGCGCGCGCTGGCCTCGGCCGTCTCCATCTACTCGGCCCACATGGGCAACGTCCCGGCGTCGCTCGACCTGCTGACCGCGACGGCGTCCAACGGCCAGGGCCAGACCGCGGGCCCGTTCATGGCCGCGATCCCCTCGACGCCGGGCGGCTGGTCGACCCCGTACGCGTACGCGCCCAACACCTCGGCGGGCACCTTCGTGATCTCCGCCACGGGTGACGGCGCCACCGCGTCCGCTCCGTAAGGCCGCGGCCCAGCGCCGCGGACTTCGGGACCCGCACGGGAGGAGGCGCCCCTCCTGCCGTGCGGGTTGCATTCCCGGCAGCGCACGACGTGCCATCATAGGAGCCTGATGCCCGACATGGAGACCACGAACGTCGCGACGGCTGCCCCGGCGGTGGCGATCGCCGAGCGCGCGCACGACGCGGCGCTCGGCGCGGTCGCCCGCGCCCTGCGCGCCGCCGTCGTCCCCGTCGCGATCGCGCTGGTCACGTTCGCGGTCTTCTCACCGGCGCTCTGGAACGGGTTCGTCGAGTGGGACGACCAGGTCACCCTCTACGAGAACCCGAACTGGCGCGGCCTGGCCGCGCCTCAGCTCAGGTACTTCTTCACGACCCTCCTGATGGGGCACTACATCCCCGTGACGTGGCTCACGTTCGGGCTCGACTACGAACTCTGGGGGATGAACCCGAGCGGCTACCACCTCACGAGCCTGCTGATCTACGCGCTGAGCATGGCCGTGCTCTACGTCGTCGCGCTCAGGCTGCTCGCGAAGGCGACGACGCTGTCCGGGACCCCGCTGCGCATCGCCGCCGTCGCGGCGACGCTCTTCTTCGGCCTGCACCCGCTGCGCGCGGAGTCGGTGGCCTGGGCGACCGAGCGGCGCGACGTCCTCTCGGGGCTCTTCTTCCTGTTGACGGTGCTCACCTACGTCCGCGCGGCGGACGCCCGCGGCCGGCGGCGCGCGCTCGCGCTCGTCGCGTCGCTCGGCTTCTATCTGCTGGCGCTGGGCTCCAAGGCGAGCGTGATGGTGCTTCCCGCCGTGCTGATCCTGCTCGACATCCACCCGCTGGGCCGGCTCGGCGGGGGCTGGCGGGGATGGCTCGGCCCCGCGGCGCGGCGCGTCTGGCTCGAGAAGCTGCCGTTCGCGGTCCTCGGCGTGGCCGGTGCCCTCGTCACGTACCACGCCCAGGCGGCGAACCTGTTCATCACCCCGCTCGAGCGCTACCCGCTCTCGGCGCGGGTCGGGATGAGCGCCTTCAGCCTCTGGTTCTACGTCGAGAAGACGCTGCTGCCGCTCCGGCTCACCCCGCTCTACGAGCTGCCGGCGACGGTGAGCCTGCTCGCCCCCCGCTTCCTCGTGCCCACGCTCGTGGTGAGCGCCGGCGTCGTCGCGCTCGTCGCCCTCGCGCGACGCTGGCCCGCGGGCCTGACGGTCTTCGCGTACTACGCGGTCGGCCTCGGCCCGGTGATCGGCATCGTGCACTCGGGCCACCAGCTCACCCACGACCGGTACAGCTTCCTGCCGGGCCTCGGGCTCGCGCTCCTGGTCGGCGCGGCGGCCGGCGTCGTCGCGCGCGCCGGGGCCGCGGGCCGGCTGCGGCCTGCGCTCTTCAAGGCGGTCGTCGGCGCGGGCATCGCGTGGGCCCTGGGCCTCGCCGTCCTCACCGCGCAGCAGGTCCAGGTCTGGCGCGACACCGAGACGCTGTGGCGGTACTCGCTCGAGTCGGACCCGGACTGCTCGCTCTGTCACGGCAACCTCGGGGTGTTCCTGTCCCAGCAGGGCCACCTCGGGCTCGCGATCACGCAGTTCGACCGCGTGCTCGAGCTCCGGCCCGACCAGGTCAAGGCGCACAAGCACCTCGGCTACAGCTACGCCCTGCTGAGCGAGTGGGACAAGGCGATCGCGCACTACCGCGTCTATCTGGCGAAGCGGTCGGACGACGCCGACGTGCTGAACAACCTCGGCGCGGCGCTGATCAGCGCGCACCGGCCCGACGAGGCGCTCGTCCCGCTGCGCCGCGCGGCCGGGCTCAAGCCCGAGCTCGCGTTCGCCCACACCAACATCGGCCTGGCCCTCGTCGAGCTGGGCCGGCCGGTGGAAGCGCTCGCGAGCTACCGGCGCGCCGTCGAGGTCAAGTTCGACGCGCCACAGCCGTGGTTCGGGCTCACGAAGGTCTACGTCGAGCTCGGCGACCTGCGGGCGGCCCGCACCACGTACGGCATCCTCGGGATGTTCGACCCGAAGATGGCGCGGCTGATCGCGCCCACGCTCGTGACGGACTGGTGAGGCGATGACGGTGCTCACGCCCGCGACCTGGCCCGTCGGCGCGCTCGTCACGGTCGTCCTCTTCGGGCTCGCGGTCGGCAGCTTCCTGAACGTCGTGATCCTCCGGCTGCCCGAGGGGCGGAGCCTCTGGCGTCCCGCCTCGGCGTGCCCCGGCTGCGGGACGGCGCTGGCGTGGCATGACAACATCCCCGTGCTCTCGTTCCTGGCGCTGCGCGGCCGCTGTCGCACGTGCGGGATGGCGATCTCCTGGCAGTACCCGCTCGTCGAGCTCGTCACCGGGGCGGTGTTCGCGCTCGCGTGGCTCGAGTTCGGGCCGACGGCGGACTTCGTCGTCGCGGCGGTGTTCGTGGGGGCACTCATCGCCATCAGCGGCATCGACGCCCGCCACCGGATAATTCCGGATGTGATCAGCCTGCCCGGCATTCTGGCAGGTGTGGTTGCCAGCCTGGCGACTCAGCGCGTGTCGTGGCTCGACTCCGTTCTCGGGATCCTCGTCGGCGGTGGTGTGTTTCTGGCCATCGTCGCCGGCTACGCTCTGGTCACCGGGGCCGAGGGCATGGGCCTGGGCGACGTCAAGCTCGGCGCCATGCTTGGCGCCTTCCTGGGTTGGAAAGCCCTTCTCTTCGCGCTGTTCGTGGGTATCCTGACGGGCGGGACCCTGGCGTCGGTCCTCCTGGCCGTCGGCGGCGTGGGCCGGAAAGACCCCATCCCGTTTGGCCCTTTCCTTGCAACTGGTGGACTCGTAGGACTTTTCTGGGGCGAAAGGGTGGTCGAATGGTACCTGAGCGGATTCGGGCGCTAGAGCGCGGCTTCACGCTGGCGGAGCTGCTCGTCGTCATCGTGATGATCGGCGTGCTGTCGGTGCTGGCGGCGCCCTCGCTGATCAGCTACTGGCAGGCGTCCTCGGTGCAGGCGGGCGCGGAGGAGCTGGCCACCGCGGTCAACCGAGGCCGCCAGCTCGCGATCTCCCGCAACACGACGGTCTGCGTCCAGGTCAGCAGCGGCTCGATCACGCTGAGGACCGGCAGCTGCGGCGGCACGCTCTTCACCGGCGCCGGCACGACGTCGGCCGGCCTGATCCCGCTCACGAGCGGCATGCAGGCGAGCTTCGCCAGCGGCACGAGCGTCGTCTTCACGAACCTGGGCGCCGCGAGCACCGCGGCGACACTGCGGGTGACCCACCCGACGACCGGCAAGACGCGGGACGTCGTCGTCTCCGCCTCGGGACAGGTGAGGGTGCAATGACGCGTCGACGGTTCGGACTCGGAGCGAGGGCACGGGGCGGCTTCACGCTCGCCGAGGTCCTGGTGGCGACGTTCGTGCTCTCCATCGGCCTCCTGGCCGTGGCGACGGGCTTCCAGTACGCGACCAGCGGTGTGGAGACCGGCAAGGGCGAGACCCAGGCCACCTTCCTCGCCGAGCAGCGGCTCGAGGTCCTGAAGAACCTGGCGCTCACGAGCTGGGGGAGCGCGACGCTCACCGCGGGCACGACCAACGAGGCCTACGGGGCGATCGCCGGCGCGCCGCTCTACCGGCGCACCACGGTGATCGTGGACGACCCGAACGCCGCGTCCCCGGGTCAGCCGTGCGACGCGAACTGCAAGCTGGTCACGGTGTCGGTCTTCTACCGGCCGGTCACGAGCCGCGGCGACCTGAGCCAGGAGCGGCAGGTGACGGTCGTCGTCATGCTGGTGCCGAGGACCTGAGGCAAAGCGGCCATGAAGACACTCGCGCGCGTCCGCTCGCAGCGGGGGTTCACGCTCTCCGAGCTCCTCGTCGCCTGCGCGGTCATCACGTTCGTCATGGCGGGGCTCCTGGTCATGCTCCAGAGCGGGCAGGAGAGCTACCTGCGCGGCTCGCGCCAGATCGAGGCGCAGCAGAACGTCCGGCTCGCGATCGATCGGGTGGTCGACGAGCTCCGCGACGCGGGCTTCTGCCCGACGTGCGCCAACAGCGGCGTGACCGCGTTCGCGGCGATCACCAACACCAGCGCGACGGGCTTCACGATCCAGAACGACTGGAGCGGCGACTGGAACGGCACCTCGGGGATCGACACGAGTGGCACGGTGAACTACGTCGTGGTGAACGCCGACGGGACCACGACCACGACGCAGCGGGGGGAGCAGATCGTCTACGCGGTCACGAGCGGCGCGCTGACCCGCCGGGAGATCGGCGTCGACGCCTCTGCGGTGACGCTCGTGACCGGGATCAGCAGCCTCACGTTCACGTTCCAGGACAGCGCCGGCAACGCCGCGACGGGCACCGCCATCCGCCAGGTCCTCATCACGATGACGACCCAGCCCGCGGTGCAGGGTCAGGGGACGCTGCAGGGCAAGGTCCTGGTCACGATGATCGATACGGTCCGGCTGCGGAACCGGACGAACTGACACCGCGCGCTGGGCGCGGTCTGGAGGCCGAAGCGATGAACAGGTGGCGGAAGGTCCTCGGCAACGAGCACGGCGTGGCGCTCGTGCTCGCCCTCATGATCCTGCTGACGCTCACGGGCCTCGTCCTCGCGTTCCTGTCCGCGAGCGCCTTCGAGCCCCAGATCTCCCGCAACCTGAGCGACACGACGCGCGCCCGCTACCTGGCCGAGGCCGGCCTCGAGGTCGGCTTCAACTCGCTGGTCGTGACCAACGACAGCAACAACTCGTGGACGGGCCTCCTCGCGACCGCCACCACGTCGAGCCCCTGGGTCATCCTGCCCAACATGAGCGCGGCCACGCTGCCCGGGCTCACCAGCACCAGCGGGATCTACACGGTCAGCGTCCGCAACGACTACCAGGCCAGCGACAACGCCCTGACCGGCGTCGCCGCGGACACCAACGTGACCACGGACGGGAACAAGATCGTCATCATGCGGGCCACCGGCACGTTCAACAACGCCAGCAAGACCCTGGAGGTCGTCGTCAAGCGCCTCGCGCTGCCGCCCTTCCCCGGCGCCGTCAACCTCCCGGGCAACCAGGCCGACTCCTACATCAACACGCAGAACTTCGACGTCGACGGCCGCGACTTCGCGTGCTCGAACAACTGCGACAACGACGCGAACTGGGGCGTCTCCGCCAACGCGGCCAAGTACGCGCTGGCGACCAACACGGGCACCCAGACGAACGTCGGCATCACCTTCGAGGCCCGCGTCGAGAACGCCTTCGGCACCTCCGGGAGCTGCAACGCGGGCTGCTCGACCGCCAAGAAGAACTCGATCCGCGGCAAGGACCAGACCAACCCCGGCGGCACGACGACGGGGCTCAACACGATCGCGCCCGACTCGTCGCTGAACTCGACGGTCATGGCGGACTTCGTGAACAAGCTCGGCAGCTACCCGGGGACGACGGTGCTCCAGTCCACGATGGCGTGCCCGATGAGGCTCACCGGCCGCTCCGGCTCGGGCAACGAGGCCAAGCCCACGATCAGCAACGGCTCGGGCTCCGGCTGCAGCTCGCTCCTGCCCGCCGCCGGCACCGTCGCCGGCTGCAGCGGCCGCTGCCTGGACCTCGGGGACCGGAACAACCCCAAGCTCGTCTACTTCCGCGGCGAGCTCGACACGACCTCGGCCTTCACGGGGCTCCGGCTCAACGACGAGGACGACGATCCGCCGATCAAGGGCGCCGGCATCCTCATCATCGAGGACGGCGACCTCAGGAACTACGGCAGCTTCGAGTGGGACGGCATCGTGATCGTCACGGGCCGGTACACGTCCGCCGCCTTCTTCAGCGGCAGCGTCACGAAGATCCGGGGCGCGCTGACCGCCGTCGAGTCGGAGGCGGGCGAGGCCAGCGGCTACTTCGAGTTCTACCTGAACGCCGACGCCAACGACTTCAAGGTCAAGGCGAGCAAGCAGAACATCGACCTGGTCCAGCGGATGCGCGGGTTCCACAGCATGTCGAGCTGGCGGGAGATCTAGAGATCGAGCGGGTCCGGGAGGCCATGAGACCGCGGAGACGGGTCCTGGGCAGCGAGCGGGGGGTCGCGCTCGTGCTCGCCCTGATGATCCTGCTGACGCTCACGGGCCTCGTCCTCGCCTTCCTGTCCGCGAGCGCCATCGAGCCGCAGATCGCTCGGAACCTCAGCGACACGGCCCGGGCCCGCTACCTGGCCGAGGCCGGCCTCGAGGTCGGCTTCAACGCGCTGATCGTGACCAACGACAGCAACAACTCGTGGACGGGCCTCCTCGCGACCGCCACCACGTCGAGCCCCTGGGTCGTCCTGCCCAACATGAGCGCGGCCGCGCTGCCCGGGCTCACCAGCACCAGCGGGACCTACACGGTCAGCGTCCGCAACGACTACCAGGCCAGCGACGACGCCCTGACCGGCACGACCGTGGATACCAACGTGACCACGGACGGCAACAAGATCGTCGTCCTGCGCGCGACCGGCACGTTCAACAACGCCAGCAAGACCCTCGAGGTCGTCGTCAAGCGCCTCGCGCTGCCGCCCTTCCCCGGCGCCGTCAACGTCCCGGGCAACCAGGCTGACAGCTACATCAACACCCAGCAGTTCGAGATCGACGGCCGCGACTACGCCTGCTCGTCCAACTGCGACAACGACTCGCAGTGGAGTCTCAGCGCGAGCAACCCGGCGAAGTACGCGATGTCGACGAACACGGGGACCCAGTCGAACGTCGGCATCACCTACGAGGCGCGCGTGGAGGGCGCCTTCGGCACCTCCGGGAGCTGCAACGCCGGCTGCTCGACCAACAAGAAGAACTCGATCCAGGGCAAGGACCAGACGAACCCGACCGGCACGACGAGCGGCCTCAACACGATCGGCGCGGACTCCTCCCTGACGCCCTCGACGATGGCGAGCTTCCTGGCCCAGCTCGCGACGTACCCGGGGACGCAGATCTACCAGTCCACGAAGGCGTGCCCCATGAAGCTCAACGGCAGCGCGAGCGACCCCAGCCGGCCGACGCTCGTCAACAACAACGGCGGCACCGGGGGGTCGAGCTGCACGATGAGCCAGACGCTCGACCTCGGGAGCCGGAGCAACCCGAAGCTCGTCTACTTCCGCGGCGAGCTCGACAGCACCTCGTCGTTCGTCGGCCTCCAGGCCGGCACGAACCAGTCGGACCCGTTCATCCGGGGCGCCGGGATCCTGATCGTCGAGGACGGCGACTTCAAGCAGATGACGAACTTCAAGTGGGACGGGATCGTGATCGTCACCGGCCGCTACGTGGGCGCGGGCTTCATGGACGGCAGCACGACGACGATCCGCGGCGCCTTCGTCGCGAACGAGAGCCAGGCGGGCGAGGCGAGCGGCTACTTCGAGTTCTACCTGAACGCGGCGGCCAACCACTTCACGGTGCTCAACAGCAAGCAGAACGTCGACCTGGTCCAGCGGATGCGCGGGCTCCACAGCATGTCGAGCTGGCGCGAGATCTGACGCGCCGCGCGAATCGCAGCGTCTCGGCCCTCCCGGGGAGGGCGTAGTCCTGCTAACATCCCCGGGGAGGGACGCCTGTCGCCGGCAAAGGCGATCAGTCACAGCAGTCCCGGGTGGGTTGACGGCTATGAAGAGATGGAGAGCGGTGCTCGGCAACGAGCGCGGCGTCGCGCTCGTGCTCGCGATGATGATCCTGCTGACGCTCACGGGGCTCGTGCTCGCGTTCCTGTCGGTGAGCGCCTTCGAGCCCCAGATCTCGCGCAACCTCGCCGACACGACGCGGGCCCGCTACCTGGCCGAGGCCGGCCTCGAGGTCGGCTTCAACTCGCTCATCGCGACCGCGGACGCCAGCAACGCCTGGTCGGGCCTGCTCACGGGCGCCACCACGGCGAGCCCCTGGGTCATCCTGCCCAACATGAGCGCGGCGACCCTGCCGGGGCTCGACAGCGCCAGCGGGAGCTTCACGGTCAGCGTCCGCAACGACTACCAGGCCAGCGACAACGCCCTCACCGGCGTCAGCGTGGACACCAGTGTGACCACGGACGGCAACCAGATCGTCGTCATGCGGGCGACCGGCACGTTCAACAACGCCAGCAAGACGCTCGAGGTCGTCGTCAAGCGCCTGGCCCTGCCGCCCTTCCCGGGCGCCGTCAACCTCCCCGGCAGCCAGGCCGACACCTACCTCAACACCCAGAACTTCGAGATGGACGGCCGCGACTACTCCTGCGCGTCGGACTGCGACACCGTGTCCAACTGGACGACGACCGACCCGGCGGGCACGCGGAAGTACGGCCTCGCGACCCAGACGGGCACGCAGGCGAACGTCGGCATGACCTACGAGGCCCGGGTGGAGAGCGCGTTCGGCACCTCCGGGAGCTGCAATTCGACCTGCTCCAACAACAAGAAGGCCTCGGTCATGGGCAAGAGCGAGGTGGACGGCTCGTTCACGACCGGCCTCAACACGATCCAGGCCGACGCCTCGCTGAATCCGTCGGTGATGTCGAACTTCCTGTCGAAGCTCGCGGCGTTCCCCGGCACGACCGTGCTCCAGTCGACCATGGCCTGCCCCATGGTCTTCAGCGGCCGCTCCGGCACGGCTCCCGACGGCCAGCTCAACAGCAGCCGGCCCACGCTCAGCAACGGCGGGGCGGGGTGCAGTTCGCTCCTGCCGCCGGCGGACGCCGTCAACGGCTGCTCGGGGGTCTGCGTGGACCTCGGCAGCCGCGACAACCCCAAGCTCGTCTACTTCCGCGGCGAGCTCGACACGACCTCGGCCTTCACCGGCCTCAAGCTCAACAACAGCTCGAGCGATCCGCCGATCAAG
>MGCF01000023.1 GCA_001788495.1 Candidatus Rokubacteria bacterium RIFCSPLOWO2_02_FULL_73_56 | reverse complement strand
GATCATCGTCGAGTAGGAGGCGAGGCATGGACGCGACGACCTTCCGGACCTGCGCCCACACGGGGCTCAGGGTGCACCTGACGGCTGAGCGGCTCATCAAGGTCCACGCGGTCGCTGGCGTGCTCGCGATCCTCTTCGGCGGCATCGCGGCGGTCCTCGTGGTCCTCACGCGCTGGCCGGCCGTGCACCTGCTCGACCCGGCCATGTACTACCGGGCCCTGACGTTCCACGGCATCAACATGCTGATCTTCTGGATCATCTTCTTCGAGGTCGCGATCCTGTACTTCGCGGCGCCGATCGTGCTCGGCAGCCGCGTCGCCTGGCCACGCATGGGCTGGGTCGGGTTCGCGCTGATGGTCGCGGGCTCGCTCATGATCGACGTCGCGATCCTGCGGGGCGGCGCGGACGTGATGTTCACCTCGTACGTCCCCCTCCGCGCGGTCTCGTACTTCTATCTCGGCTGGATCCTCTACGCGGTCGGCGCGCTGATCGGCGTGCTCAACTTCTTCGCGACGCTCGTCGTGGCCAAGGCCGAGCGGACCTACGAGGGCTCGATCCCGCTCGTCACCTTCGGGGCGCTCACCGCCGCGATCATCGCCGTGGTCGCCCTCGCCCACGGCGCGATCATCTACATCCCGACGTGGCTCTGGTCGCTCGGCGTCGTCCAGAACCTGGACGCCGGCATGTACCGGCTCGTCTGGTGGGGGCTCGGCCACAGCTCGCAGCAGATCAACGTGGCGGCCATGGTGGCCGTCTGGTACCTGCTCGCCACGCTCACCGTCGGTGCCGTGCCGATCAACGAGAAGGTGAGCCGCTGGGCCTTCGTCCTCTACATCCTGTTCATCAACCTCGCCTCGGCGCACCACCTGCTCGTCGACCCGCAAGTGTCGCCCGCGTGGAAGGTGTGGAACACCTCGTACGGCATGTACCTGGCGGTGCTCGCCTCGATGATCCACGGCATGACGGTGCCGGCCTCGGTCGAGGTCGCGCAGCGGCGCCACGGGCTCGGCAAGGGCATGTTCGAGTGGCTGACCAAGGCGCCGTGGGGGAACCCGGGCTTCGCCGCGCTGTTCCTCTCGCTCGTGCTCTTCGGCTTCATGGGCGGGATCACCGGCGTCACGTTCGGGGCGGAGCAGGTGAACATCATCTCGCACAACACGCTCCGGATCCCGGGCCACTTCCACTCGACCGTGGTCGCCGGCACGACGCTCGCGTTCATGGGCCTCACGTACTTCGTCGTGCCGCTGATCTGGCGTCGGCGCATCGTCGCGCCGAAGCTGGCGACGCTGCAGGTCTACGTGTTCGGGATCGGCATCGCGATCTTCGCCGCCGGCATGACGACCGCGGGCTCCTACGCGGTGCCCCGGCGGCACTGGGACGTGCAGTTCACGAACGCGCTGTTCCAGCCGCCGGTCGAGGCCGCCGCCTACGTGTTCCTCGGCATCATGGGGCTCGGCGGGCTCCTCGCCGCGCTCGGCGGCGCGCTCTACGTCGGGATCACCGTCCTCTCGGTGTTCTTCGGACGGCGGATCCCCGACCAGCCGGGCCAGATCGAGCTCGCGGCGATCCCGGCGGCCGGCAAGCACACGCCGATCTCCGGCACGCTGGTGCTGGTCTTCGTCTTCCTGGCCGCCTTCGTCATCTACTACTTCCTCAACTGGAAGTGGCTCGCGGCCATCTGGTACGTGCAGTGACCCGCCGGCCGCTCGAGGGGCTCGTCCTCGAGACCGCGGGCGCCGTCGTCGCGGCGGCGCGTGGCGGGGACGGGCTGCGGGGGGCGGGGGCGGCGGGCCTGGCCGCGCGCAGCGCAAGGGCCCCCCGCCGCCCGCAGCCCGTCGCCGTCGACACGCTGACGCGGCGGCTCCTGACCGCGTGGCTCGGGCTCGCGCTCGGCTCGCTCGTGGCGGCGGGGATCTTCGCGATCCTGGTCGCGTTCGCCCGCACGCCGGCGGTGCAGCTGCTCGGCGGCGCGGCCAACCTCTTCCACCTGGCGCTGGTCTCGCACGTGACGTTCTCGCTCACGATCTGGTTCGTGGCGTTCGCCGGCGTGCTCTGGACGTACGCCGCCTGGCGCTCGAACTACCGCCTGCACCCGGGCGCGTCGTGGGCCGGCTTCGCGATCGCCGCCGCCGGCTCCGCGCTGATCGCGGTGCCCGCGTTCACCGCCTCGGGGACGCCCTACCTCAACGATTACATCCCGGTGATCGACCACCCGCTCTTCTGGGCGGGCCTCCTCGCGGCGTTCGGCGGCGTGAGCGTCCAGGCGCTGGCGTACCTGGCGGCCTGGGGCCGCGGGCGCCGGGCGGCCGAGCCGCTGGAGGCGGTGGGCGCCGCGGTGGCCGCCCTGGCGATGGTGCTGGCGGTCGCCACGCTGGCGGCCACCTGGGCGCGCCTGGACGGCGGGCAGCCGTACCCCCTTCAGCTCCGGGCGCTCTTCTGGGGGGCCGGCCACCTCTTCCAGTTCATGCACACGGCGGGGATGATCGCGGTGTGGGCGATCGCGGGCTCGATCGCCCTCGGCGCCCCGTCCGAGCCGGCCCGCGGCCGCGGGCCGATGTGGGCCTTCGTACCGTTCATGGTGGCGACCGCGGCCGTCTACCTCGTGTGGTCGCCGGAGACGCTGCTCTTCAACCGCGTCGTCACCTGGGTGACCTTCTCGGGCCTCGGCGGCCCGACCCTGCCGCTCGCGATCCTGACGCTCGCGGCCGTCCTGCGCGCGCGCCGGCGGCTCGGCGCGCTGCCGTGGGCGAGCCCGCTCTTCTCCGGCACCGTGCTCTGCTTCGCGCTCTTCGCCGTGGGCGGCCTCATGGGCGTCATCGGCTTCCGGCAGGACACGCGCGTCCCCGCCCACTACCACGGCATGGTCGGCGCGGTGACGCTCGCGTACATGGGGCTCGCGCCCGCGCTCCTCGGGCTCACGGGCCGCCGGCCCTGGAAGCCGTGGCTCACGCGGCTCCAGCCGTACCTCTACGGCCTCGGGCTCATCGGCATCATGATCGGGCTCCACTGGGCGGGCGGCCGCGGCGCCCCGCGCAAGACCCTGGGGTTCTCGTGGGCGGACGCGCAGGCCCTCGTCGCGATGAACCTCATGGGGCTCGGCTCGCTGCTCGCGATCGCCGGCGGGCTCGCGTTCGTCGTGAACATCGGCTGGCCGCTCGTCCGCCGGGCAGGGAGGTGCGCATGCTCTCCGCCTACGTCGAGTCGCTGAAGCTCCGGATCGGGATCTTCATCGGCATGGCCGCCGTGCTGGGCTACCTGGCGACGCTCCGGCGGGCGCCCTCGCCCGGTGAGCTGGCGCTGCTGTTCGTCACCGTGGTGGCCGCCGCGTCCGGCGCGGGCGCGCTCAACCACTACCTCGACCGCGACCTCGACCGCCTGATGCGGCGCACGCGGCACCGGCCGCTCGCGTCGGGCCGCATCGCGCATCCCTGGCACGTCGTCGCCCTCGGCGTCGCGCTGATCGTGATGGCGGTGGCCGTCGCCCTGTGGGCGCTCCACCCGCTCGTGGCGCTCCACGTCTTCCTGGGCGCGTTCACGTACGTGGTCGTCTACACGGTCTGGCTCAAGCGCCGGACCTGGCTGAACGTCGTGATCGGCGGGCTCGCGGGGAGCTTCGCGGTGCTGGGCGGCGGCTCGCTGGCGCGCCCGGAGCTCTGCCTGCCGCCGGTGATCTTCGCGACCGTGCTCTTCTTCTGGAGCCCGACGCACTTCTGGTCGCTCGGCATCGCCTACAAGGACGAGTACGCGGGGGCGCGCATCCCGATGCTGCCGGCGGTGGCCGGCGAGGCCCGCGCGGCCCGCTCGATCCTCGTCAACACCGTCGGCCTCGTCGTCACCGCCCTGCTGCCCGTGAGTCTCGGGCTGCTCGGGCTGACGTACGCGGCGGCGGTGGCGCTCGGGAGCGTCTACCTCGTCGCGCGCAACCTGCAGCTCGTGGCGCGCCCGGCCGAGCGGCGCCTGGCGCTCCACTCGTTCCACGCCTCGAACCTCTGGCTCCTCCTGGTGTTCCTCGGCGTCGTGGCCGACGTGCTCGGGGGCGGGCGGTGAGCCGCTGGCTCGGGCATCCGCTGTTCGCGCCGGTGCTGGTCCTCGCGGCGCTCGCCTGGGGGACGGGGCTCATCGCCTTCCTGCTGGTCGGCCCGAGCCTCGGCGGCTGGGCGCGTGCCGTGCTCACGTACTGCTTCGGCTGGAGCGCGGCGACGCGCGCCTACCGCCTCGACGCGGTGCTGCTCGTGACGCTCCAGCCGCCGCTGTTCGCGCTGGTCGTGGGCTTCTTCTACGCGGACGAGCTCCGCGCCTTCGCCCGGCGCCTCGGCGGGCGCGTCGTGGGCGGCACGGCGCTCCTGGGCTTCGTGGCGGCGGCGGCGACGCTCGTGCTGAGCGGCGACGTCGTCGGCAGCGCCCCCGCGACCGCGGCGGGAGCCCCGGTGCGCGACGGCCGCCCGGCGCCCCGCGCCGTGCTCACGGACCACCACGGCCGGCCGTTCGAGCTGGGCGCGGCGGGGGACCGCCCGCTCGCGGTGACGTTCGTCTACGCGAACTGCCACGGCACGTGCCCCGCGCTCGTGGCGACGCTCCAGGCGACGGCCGCGCTCGTCGGCGACCGCGCGCGCTTCGTGGCCGTGACGCTCGACCCCGCGCGCGACACGCCGGCGGCGCTCGCCGCCTACGCCGAGCGCTGGAGCCTCGGCGACTCCTGGCGCCTGCTGTCGGGACCGCCGGCGGCCGTCGACGCCGCCCGGCGCGCGTGGGGCGTGACCGCCGAGCGGCTGCCCGACGGCGAGATCGCGCACGCCAACGTCATCGTCCTGGTCGACCGCGCCGGGCGGATCGCGTACACCCACCGGGGGCTCGGGCAGGCCCCGCGCGAGCTGGCCGCCGCCCTGGCGCGCCTGGCGGAGGAGCGGGGATAGCCGTGTTCCAGCCCGACCCGGCGCTGGCGCTGACCGCGTTCCCGCCGCGCCCGCGCGAGCGGGCCCACCGGCGCGTCCTGCACGCGGCGGGCGCGCTCTACCAGTGGCTCGAGGTCGCGCTCGACCGGCTCGTGTCCGCGCCGCTCAACCCGCTCTACCACACGGGCACGATCGCGGTGTTCTCGCTCGCGGTCGCGACCGTGACGGGCATCTACCTGTTCCTCTTCTACCGCGTCGGCACGGCGGCCGCCCACGCCTCGATCGAGGGGATCATGGCGCAGCCCCTCGGGATCGGCGCGCTCATGCGCTCGCTCCACCGCTACTCCTCCGACGCCGCGCTGCTGGCCGCCGCGCTCCACGGCGGCAAGATGCTGCTGAACGACCGCTTCTGGGGGCCGCGCTGGATCGGCTGGGTCACGGGGCTCTCCCTGATGGCGCTCGTCTGGATCACCGGCGCGACCGGCTACTGGCTCGTCTGGGACGCGCAGGCGCTCGTGCTCTCGGTGACGACCGCGCGGTTCCTCGACGTCACGCCGTTCTTCACCGAGCCGATCGTGCAGACGTTCGTGCGCAACGACGCGATCCAGAAGTTCCTGTTCTTCATCGTGCTCTTCATCCACATCACGATCCCGCTGCTGATCGGCGCGATGTACTGGCTGCACGTCATGCGCCTGGCGCGCGCCCGCTTCTTCCCGCCGCGGGTCGTCCTCTGGGTCACGGGCGCCGCGCTCATCGTCGCGAGCCTCCTGCGGCCGGCGCTCTCGGGTCCGGCCGCGGACCCGGCGGTGCTGCCGGGCGCCGTGCCCGTGGACTGGTTCTACTTCCCGTACTTCCCGCTGACGCGGCTCGACCCGCGCACGGGCTGGGCGCTGGTGGCGGGGACGGGCGCGCTCGTGGTCTCGCTGCCCTGGCTGCTGCGGGGCCGGGCGCTGCCGCGCGCGACGGTCGAGACCGTCGCCTGCACGGGCTGCACGCGCTGCTACAAGGACTGCCCGTACGACGCGATCATCATGGTGCCGCGCGCCGAGGGCGGCCGGTACAGGACCGAGGCCGTCGTGAACCCGGCCCGCTGCGTCGGCTGCGGCATCTGCGTCGGCGCCTGCGACAGCGCCGGGATCCTGCTGGGGGGCGAGCCCGCGCGCGTCCTCACCGGCGCGGTGACGAGCCGCATCGTGGCGGTGCGCAACGCGCAGGCGCGGGCGGGGGCGGGCGCCGCGCGGCCGGTGCTCGTCTTCGCGTGCCGGCTGATGCCGCACCTCGAGGGCCGGCTCGGGGCCGACGGGACGCTCGCCGGCGTGCCGGGCGCGACCGTCGTGGGCCTGCCGTGCGTCGGCATGCTCCACCCCGAGATGCTCGAGGGCGCGCTCGCCGCGGGCGCCGACGGCGTCTACGTCGCCGGCTGCGTGCCGGAGGACTGTCAGGCGCGCGAGGGCAGCGCGCTGCTCGCCGAGCGCCTGGCCGGGCGGCGCCTGCCGAAGCTCGAGCACGTGGCGCCGGGGCGCGTGCGGCTCGACTGGTACTCGCCCGTCGAGGTCCGGCGCCTCCTCGGCGACCTGCGCGCCTTCCAGCGGGCGCTGCCGTGAGCGCCGTGCCGGGCGTCGTGCCCTCGCGGCGGCCGGGGCCCCTGCGCGTCTCGGGCTTCGTCGCGGTGCTCGTGGCCGTCTCGTGGGCGCTCGGCGCCTTCTCGGCCTGGCCGTGGACGGTCACCGCGCCCGGCAGCGCGCGCCTCAGGATCTCGCTGCGCCACGTCACCGGGTTCCACGCCGACGTCCGCACCCGGTCGGCGGAGGAGCTCGCGAAGCTCCCCGCGCACATGCGCCCCAAGGACGCGAGCGTGCCCGTGACCGGGCGTCGCGCCGACGCCGTGCTCAGCGTGCGCGTGGACGGACGCCCCGCGCTCACCCGGACGTACCGGCCTACGGGGCTCCGGCGCAACGGCCCCGTCTACGCCTACGAGGAGCTCGCGCTGGCACCCGGCCGCCACGTCGTGGGCCTGACGCTGACCGACGCGGGCAGCGGCCGGGCCTGGCCGCTCGACACGGCGATCGAGTTCGCGCCGGGGCGCGCGCCGCTCGTCGAGTTCGTGGCTGGCGCCGGCTGGCATTCGGACTAGACCGCGCCGGCGAGAGCCGCGCGCCCGACAGGGGAGGAGAGTCATGACGACGAAGGATCGGATCCGTCACGCCGTGGTCGCGGCCGCGGTCGCGCTCGGGCTCATCGCGGGCGGCGTCGCGACGGCCGTCGCGCAGGCGAAGAAGCCCGCGCTGCCACCGCCGCCGAAGGTCAGTCCCGAGGAGTTCGAGAAGGCCAAGGGCATCTTCTTCGACCGCTGCGCGGGCTGTCACGGCGTGCTGCGCAAGGGCGCGACCGGGCCGAACCTGCTGCCGGCGAAGACCCGCGCGTACGGCACGGTCGTGCTCAAGACGTTCATCACCAACGGCACGCAGGGCGGCATGCCGGACTGGGGCCGCCAGGGCGTCCTGAGCCCGGCGGAGATCGACCTGATGGCGCGCTACCTGCAGCAGGAGCCGCCGGTGCCGCCGGAGATGCCGCTCAAGCAGATGCGGGCGTCGTGGAAGCTGCTCGTGCCGCCTGACAAGCGGCCCGCGAAGCCGCAGCACGACCGCGACTGGCAGAACTTCTTCTCGCTCACCCTGCGCGACGCGGGCCAGGTCGCGATCATCGACGGCACGACCAAGGAGATCGTGTCGATCGTCCAGACGGGCTACGCGGTGCACATCTCGCGCATGTCCGCCTCGGGCCGCTACGTCTACACGATCGGGCGCGACGGCAAGGCCACGATGATCGACCTCTGGATGGCCAAGCCCGACAAGGTCGCCGAGGTGAAGACCTGCAGCGAGGCGCGCTCGATCGACACCTCGAAGTACAGGGGCCCGCTCGGCGACTTCTACGACAGGTACGCGGTGATCGGCTGCTACTGGCCGCCCCACTTCGTGATCCTGGACGGTCAGACCCTCGAGCCGACGAAGATCGTCTCGACCCGGAGCTACACGGCGGACACGGCGGAGTATCACCCCGAGCCGCGCGTCGCGGCGATCGTGGCGTCGCACTTCAAGCCGCAGTGGATCGTCAACGTCAAGGAGACCGGGCTCGTCTGGCTGGTCGACTACTCGGACATCAAGAACCTCAAGATCACCGAGATCGAGGCCGATCTCTTCCTGCACGACGGCGGCTGGGACTCGAGCAAGCGCTACTTCCTGGTCGCGGCCAACCAGCGGAACAAGATCGCCGTCATCGACGCCAAGGAAGAGAAGCTCGTCACGCTGGTCGACGTCGGCAAGATCCCACACCCCGGGCGCGGCGCCAACTGGGAGGATCCGAAGTACGGACCCGTCTGGGCCACGGTCCACCTCGGCGAGGGTAAGATCACGCTGATCGGCACCGACCCCGAGAAGCACCCCGAGCACGCCTGGAAGGCGGTGCGCAGCGTCGCCCTGCTGGGCGGCGGCAGCCTCTTCATCAAGACGCACCCGAGGAGCGCGTGGATCTGGGCCGACCACGCCCTGAACTCCGACCCCGCGATCCAGCGGAGCCTCTGCGTGGTGTCGAAGAAGGATCCCGAGGCCAAGCCGAAGTGCTGGGAGGCCGCGACCGACGGCCGCGCCGTCCACCTCGAGTACAACAAGGCGGGCGACGAGGTCTGGGTCAGCATCTGGAACCGCAAGGACAAGCAGAGCGAGGTCGTCGTCTACGACGACCGGACGCTCAAGGAGAAGGCGCGGCTGCGCGACCCGCGGCTCGTCACGCCGACGGGCAAGTTCAACGTCTACAACACGGTTCGCGACATCTACTAGCCCGCATTATTCGCGAACGGTCATCGCGCGAGGCGGGCAGGTCGCGCCAGCGCCGTTCGCGAATAATGCGGGCCAGCGGGCGACCGTCGCGGCGGGGCGGCTCACGCTGGTGGCGCTCCTCGCCGCGGCGACCTTCCGCCTGTGACGGCGGCACGCTGATCCTCCGCCAGCGGGAGGTGCGCGAGGTGCCGCCGGCGGCGCCCCCGCCGGCGGTCCCGGCGCCCGCGCGGCCCGGGGGATGACGTAGGTCATACCCCCTGGCGCGGCCGGCCCCGGATACTCGGGGCAGGAGGGGCCCGTCATGCTGAACATCACGCGGCTCGTCGCGCGCGAGGCCGGCGGAGCCCGGGGCTCCGGGGATCCCGCCGCGCCCCGCGCCGGCGCGCCGGGCGCCGCGCGCGCGCCCGCCGTCGTGGTCTGGAACACGACCCGCCGGTGCACCCTGCGCTGCCGCCACTGCTACGCGGCGGCCACCGTGACGCCGGCGCGCGACGAGCTCACGGGCGCCGAGGGCCGCGCGCTGATCGCCGACCTCGCGCGGAGCGGCGTCCGCTCGCTGGTGCTCTCCGGGGGCGAGCCGCTCCTCCGGCCCGACCTCCTGGATCTCGCCCGCGCCGCGGCGGCCGCGGGGCTGCACGTGGCGCTCTCCACCGGCGGCACGCTCCTCGACGCCGCGACCGCGCGCGCGCTGGCCACGGCGGGCGTCGAGTACGTGGGCGTGTCGATCGACGGCATCGGCCCCCGCCACGACCGGATCCGGGGCGTGCCGGGCGCCTTCGGGCTCGCGCTGGCCGGCCTGCGCCGGGCGCGCGACGCGGGGCTCCGCTCGGGCCTGCGCTTCACGCTGACGCGGACCACGCGGCCCGACCTCGAGCCCGTGCTCGACCTCCTGGAGGCCGAGCGCGTGGACCGCGGCTACGTGAGCCACCTCGTGTACGTCGGCCGGGCGCGCCGGCTGTCGGGCGAGGCGCTCGGCCGGCGCGAGGCGCGTGACGCCGTGGAGACGGTCTTCCGTCGTGCCGAGACGTGGCGCGCGCGCGGCGTCGCGGCCGAGCTCGTCACGGGCAACAACGACGCCGACGGCGTCGCGCTCTACCTGCGGCTGCGCCGCCGGGACGGCGCGGCGGCGGCGCGCGTGCGGCGGCGGCTCGCGGCGCGCGGCGGCAACGCGACCGGCGTCGCGATCGCCTCGGTGGACAGCCGCGGCGACGTGCACCCCGACCAGTTCTGGGCCCACGCGACCCTCGGCAGCGTCCGCGAGCGCCCGTTCGGCGCGATCTGGGGCGATCCCCGGGAGCCGCTGCTCGCGGCGCTGCGCGACCGGCGCGGCCGCGTCGGCGGCCGCTGCGCCGGCTGCGTCCACTTCGCGCTCTGCGGCGGCGGCAGCCGCGTGCGCGCCGAGGCGCTCACGGGCGACCTCTGGGCGGCCGATCCGGGCTGCCATCTGACCGACGCCGAGACCGGCGTCACGAGCGGGAGGAACGGCGATGCGATCGAGGATGATGGCCTGCGCGCTGACGATGCTGCTCCTCGCGAGTGTGCGCCCGCCGGCCCCTGACGCTGCCGAGCGCGACGCGCTCCCGCGCTGGGGGACCGGCAGCCTGATGCTCGTCGTCGAGCGCGAGGCGGGGAGCGTGCTCGTCTTCGACGCCTCGCGGCACGAGCTCCTCGGGCGGGTCCGCGGGCTGGGCAACCTGACGCACGCGACGATCAAGTTCTCGAAGGACGGCCGCTACGCGTACGTCCTCGGTCGCGAGGCGTTCGTCTCGAAGATCGACCTCTACACGCTCGGGGTCGTGCGCCAGGTCAAGGCGGGGGCCTGGTCGATCGGCGGCGCGATGACGGCCGACGGCCGGCACATCGTGCTCTCGAACTACGCGCCGGGGGAGGTGCGCTTCCTCTCGGCCGACACGCTCGAGACGGTCAGGGTGATTGCCGCCGAGCGGACGCTCCCCGACGGCAGCGTCAAGCGCTCGCGCGTCGCGGGGCTCGTGGACGCGCCGGGCAACCTCGTCGTCTTCGCACTGATGGACGCCGACGGCGTCTGGGTGGTGGACGCGGGCAAGCCGGACTTCCCCGTCGTGCGCAAGCACTGGGACGTGGGCGTCGAGCCCTACGACGCGCTGATCACGCCCGAGGGCCGCTACTACCTGGTCGGCTTCCTCAAGTCGAACTGGATGGGGCTCCTCGACCTCTGGCACCCGGAGGCGATGCGGCGCATCCTCGCCGATGCCCGGGGCGCCGGCGCGGACGAGGTGCCGCTCTGGAAGGTGCCGCACCTCAAGGGCTGGGCGCTCGCGGGCGACCTGGCGTTCCTGCCGGCGCTCAAGCGCGAGGTGGCGCTCGTCTACGACGCGCGCGCGTGGACCGCGCGCGACGTCGTCCCCCTCAACGGCACGGCGCTCTACACGGTCGTCCGGCCGGACCGCCGGCAGGTGTGGGCGGACCTGGTCGGCAAGAACGGCGACCTGATCGACGTGATCGACGTCGAGACCCGGCGCGTGATCCGGACGCTCCGGCCCGGCCCGGGCGCGACCCACCCGCAGTTCACCCCCAAGGGCGAGGCCGCGTACGTCTCGCTGATGGACGGCGGCAAGGTCGTGGTCTACGACACCGCGACGCTCGAGGTGATCCGCGAGTTCCCGGCCGAGCGGCCGTCGGGGATCTTCTCCTCGGACCGCGCCCACAAGTTCGGGATGTGACGATGCGCGCCGACCTCGATCCCGCCGACCGGGCGCTGCTCGCGCGCGTGCAGGCCGGGGTGCCGCTCGTCCCACGCCCGTTCGCCGCCCTGGCGCGCGAGCTGGGCGCCGACGAGGCCGACGTCCTGGCGCGGCTCCGACGCCTGGCCGGCGCGCGCGTGCTCCGGCAGCTCGGGGCGATCTTCGACACGCGCGCGTGCGGCTACGCCTCGGCGCTCGTGGCCGCGCGCGTCACCCCGGCGTGCCTCCCCGCCGCGGCGGCGGCCGTCGGCGCGCACCCCGGGGTGAGCCACTGCTACGAGCGGGCGCACGCGTGGAACCTCTGGTTCACGCTCGCGGTGGCGCCGACGAGCGCCCTCGGCCTCGGCGGCACGGTGGCGCGGCTCGGGGAGATGGCCGGCGCCGACCGGATGCGTGTCCTGCCCGCGCTCCGCACCTTCAAGATCGCGGCGCGCTTCGCCCTCGACGCCGGCGGGGAGATCGCCCCCGACCGCGGCGGCCGTACCGGCCTGCCGTGCGGGGCCCGGAACCCGCCGCCGGCTGCTGACGGACGGGGAGCGTGCCCCGGCTCCCCGTCGGCCGCGGCGCCGCTCAGCGAGGTCGAGGTCGCGGTCGTGCGCGCGCTGCAACGGCCGCTCGCGCTCGAGCCCGAGCCCTTCGCGGCGCCGGCGCGCGCGGCGGGGCTCGGCACGGAGGCGCTGCTCGCGCGCGCGGCGGCGCTCGGCGAGCGCGGCGTCATGCGCCGGTTCGCGGGCCTGCTGAACCACCGGCGCGCGGGCTTCGCCGCCAACGCCATGGCCGTCTGGGCGCTGCCCGCGGCGCGGCGCGCGCCGGCCGGCCGCCGCATGGCCGAGCTGCCCGCCGTGACCCACTGCTACGAGCGGCCGACGTTCCCGGACTGGCCGTACGCGCTGTTCAGCATGGTGCACGGCCGGACGCGCGAGGAGTGCGAGGCGACCATCGCCGCGATCGCCTCGGCGATCCGGCCGGAGGCGGCGGCGACGCTCTGGACGGTGCGCGAGTTCAAGAAGACGCGCCTCATGCTCTTCACGCCCGAGTACGAGGCGTGGGAGGCGGGCGCCCTGGAGGCCGTGCGGTGAGCGGCATCGTCTACCTCGTCGGCGCCGGGCCGGGCGACCCCGGCCTCCTCACGCTCAGGGGGCGGGACTGCATCGAGCGCGCGGACGCCGTCGTCTACGATGCGCTCGTGGACAAGCGGCTGCTCGAGCACATGCGGCCGGGGGCCGAGGCGGTCTACGCGGGCAAGCGCGAGGGCCACCACTCGCGCCCGCAGGAGGAGATCAACGCGATCCTCGTGTCCCGGGGGCGCATCGGGCAGGTGGTGACGCGCCTCAAGGGCGGCGACCCGTTCATGTTCGGCCGGGGCGGGGAGGAGGCGGCGGCGCTCGCCGCCGCGGGCGTGGCGTTCGAGGTGGTGCCCGGCGTCTCGGCGGGGCTCGCGGTGCCCGCGTACGCGGGGATCCCGCTGACGCACCGCGAGTGCGGTCCGGACGTGACGTTCGTGACCGGCCACGAGGGGCGCGACGGCGCGCGCGTGCGCTGGGACTTGCTCGCGGGCGCCTCGACGGTCGTGTTCTTCATGGGGCTCGGCCACCTCCCGCGGATCGCCGCGCGCCTCGTCGCCGCGGGCCGGGACGCCGCCACGCCGGTGGCGGTGATCTCGCACGGGACGACCGACCGGCAGGAAACGGTCACCGGCACGCTCGCGACCATCGTCGAGGCGGTGGCGCGGCGGAGCATCGGCCCGCCGGGCCTCGTGGTCGTCGGCGACGTCGTGCGGATGCGCGAGTCGATCCGGTGGTTCGCCGAGCTCGGGCCGCCGGGGGGCGGGGCGTGAGCCGCTACTTTCCTGCCTTCCTCGACCTGCGCGGCCGCCGCTGCCTCGTCGTCGGCGGGGGCGCGGTGGGCACGCACAAGGCCCAGGCGCTCGCCGAGTGCGGCGCGCGGGTGACCGTGGTGAGCCCGACCGCCACTCCGGCGCTCGCCGCGCTCGCCGCGGCGGGCCGCCTCGTCCGCCGTCCCCGCCCGTTCGTCGAGCGCGACCTCCGCGGCGCCGCGCTCGTCGTCGCCGCCACCGGGGTCGCGGCCGTGGACCGCGCGGTCGCCGCGCTGGCGCGCCGGCGGCGCGTCCTGGTCAACGTCGTGGACCGGCCGCCCGAGTGCGACTTCATCGTCCCCTCGGTCCTCCGCCGCGGCCCGCTGCAGATCGCCGTCTCGACCGGCGGCAGGAGCCCGGCGCTCGCCCGCGAGATCCGGCGCGAGCTCGAGGCGCTCTTCCCGCACGACTACGGAGACTTCGTGGAGCGTGTCGGCGAGGCCCGGGCCCGCGCGCGCGCCGGCGGGGCCACGGTCGCGGCCAGGGCCGCGGCCGCCGAGCGGGCGGTGCGCGCGGCGCTCTCCGGACGGCGCGCCGTCGCGCGCCCGCCCCGGCGTCGCCGCGGAAGTGAGGCGCGCCCGCCCCACTAGACGGGGCACCCCCGCATTCGGCGTGCTGCAAATGACGGAAATTACTCAGATCCACTTGTGGCACGGACCTCGCACACTCGTCGCTGACCGACGATCTTGAGGCCGGCTGCCGGGAGTGACCGAGATCGCACCGGCGCCACAGGGAGGCGCGTATGGTCGCGACGCTGCAGGTGGGAATCGACGAGTGCCCGTCCCCGAGACCAGACGAGGTCGGCCATGCCGGCGCTCGCTGAGTCACCCCTCGACCAGGCGCTCGGTCGCGCCGGCGACGGCGCGTTCGTGATCGCGGCCGACGGGCGCATCGTGCTCTGGAACCGCTCGGCCGAGCGCATCCTCGGGCACAGCGCGCGCGACGTCCTGGGCCGGCCGTGCTGCGACGTGCTCATCGGCAGCGACGACTCCGGCAACCGGCTCTGCTACCAGGGCTGCCATGTCCAGACGCTCGTCAAGATGGGCGAGCCGATCCAGAGCTTCGACATGCACACGCGGACCAAGGCGGGCAAACCCGTCTGGATCGGCGTGAGCATCCTGTCCACGCCCGCGAACGGCAAGGCCGGCCCGATGACGGTTCACCTGTTCCGCGACGTGACCGCGACCAAGGAGCTGCTCTCGCTGGTCCACGAGCGCCTCGCGGCGCCGGCCGGGGGCGGCGAGCGCCCCGAGGCCGCGGGCTCGCTCACGCGGCGGGAGCTCGAGGTGCTGCGCCTCATGACGGAGGGGCTGAACACCGCGGGGGCGGCGCAGCGGCTGCACGTGAGCCCGGCGACGATCCGCAACCACGTGCAGAACATCTTCGGCAAGCTCGGCGTGCACAGCCGCCTCGAAGCGGTCGCGTACGCGAGCAAGCACCGCCTGCTCTAGTTACGTGGGGGGCCCCGAGATGGCCCCCCACACCCCCCAACGCTCGGAGCGCCCCGGCAAAGCCGTGGCGCTCCTCGATACTCCGACAGCCTCCCAGTTACGTGGGGGGCCCCGAGATGGCCCCTCACACCCCGCAACGCTCGGAGCGCCGCGGCAAAGCCGTGGCGCTCCTCGATACTCCGACAGCCTCCTCGCTCAGAGGGCGTGGAGGACTCGGGCACACGGGATCCCGGGGGGTGTCGGGGGGAGCGGCGATCGCTCCCCCCGACGTCGACTTCAGAGGTAGACGGCGGCGAAGATCGCGAGCCAGAGCGCGCAGACGAAGTACCAGTAGAGGGCTCCCGCGCCGAGGCGCGCCGGCGGTGGCGCCGCCGCGGCCCCCCCCACCGCGTCCACCAGGAGCCAGACGACGGCGCCGAGGACGTGGACGCCGTGCGCGCCGATCAGCGCGAAGACGAGCCCGCCGTAGGGACCCGAGGCCGCCGTGACCCCCCACTGCGCGAGCCCCACCCACTCGCTGCCCTGCACGGCGACGAACGTCCAGCCGAGCGCGGCCGTCAGCGCCAGCGCGCGCCGCGCCCGCGGCCCGGCGCCGGCGCGCGCGTGCCGCCGCGCGCGGCCCAGCGTGACCGCGCTCGCGAGCAGGACCAGCGTGTTCACGGCGGTCACGCCGAGCGGCAGCCGCGGCTCGCCGAGGGGCGGCCACACCGGGCTCCAGAGACGGAACAGGACGAACGCGAAGAGCAGGCCGCCGAAGAGCATCGTCTCGGCGGCCACGAAGAACAGCATCCCGACCCACGCGGGCGGGAGCGCGCGCGCGCCGGCGGCGGTCGCGGACGTCACCGCGGCAGGACGAAGTCGGGGAAGAGTGCGAGCATCAGCCCGAAGACGAGCAGCATCGGCGCGGTGGCGATCGCGTAGATGAGCCAGGCCTCGAGCCGGAGGTGCATGAAATTCAGCGCCACCAGGACGGCCTTGACCGCGGCGACCACGAACATCAGCGTGACGATCGCCGGCCGCGACACGGGCAGCGTGTTCGCGAAGAGCGAGACTGTCATCAGCGCGAGCAGCCAGATCCAGATGATCACGTAGCCGCGCGTGAGCGTCGTGCCGGTCATGGGCGCCTCACGAGAGGTAGACGAGGGGGAACAGGAAGATCCACACGATGTCGACGAAGTGCCAGTAGAGGCCCGCGAGCTCGACCCGGTAGGGGCGCTCGAGGCCCAGGCGCGCGCCGAGGCAGAGCGTGGCGTTGGCGATCACGCCGATCAGGACGTGCAGCGCGTGGAGCCCGGTCATCGTGTAGTAGAAGGACCAGAACGTGCCCGCCCACGGGGTGAAGCCGTGCGTGATCTCGCCCGTGTACTCGTAGGCCTTGATGCCGAGGAAGGCGAGCCCGCCCAGGACCGTGAGCCCCAGGAACACGCGCATCCCCCGGCGATCGCCGCGCTCGGCCGCCGCGTACGCCTCGACCATCGTGTAGCTCGAGCTGAGCAGGATGAACGTGTTGATCGCGGCCACGGTGACGTTGAGGTGGTCGTGCTCGACGTGCGCGCTGCCGCCCAGGCGGGAGATGACGAAGCTCGAGATCAGGCCGCCGAAGAGCATGACCTCGGAGGCGAGAAACCACCAGATCCCGACCTTGCCGCGCGCCGCGGCGCCGGCCGTCCCGGCGTAGGTCGGCGTGGCGGCGCTCACGGCCGGGCCTCCGCGGCGGCCGCGCCCGTGCGCTGCGGCAGCCAGTCGCGCGTGGCGCCGGGCACGCTGTACTCGTAGGGGCCGCGCCCGACCACCGGTAGCGCCTCGCCCCAGTTGCCGTGCGGCGGTGGCGAGGGCGTGGTCCACTCGAGGGTCGTGGCCTCCCACGGGTTCGCGGGCGCCGGCCGGCCTCTGAGCTGGCTCACGAAGAAGTTGACGAAGAACACGAGCTGGCTCGCGACGAGCCCGAAGAGGGCCACGGTGGAGACGACGTTGATCCACTGATGCGGCGCGATCATGTCGTACTGCAGCGGGTTCGCGATGCGGCGGACCATGCCCGCGATCCCGATCCAGTGCAGCGGAAAGAAGACCACGTTGAACGAGACCAGCGTCGACCAGAAGTGGAGCTGGCCGAGGCGTGTGCCCAGCATCCGGCCGAACATCTTGGGGAACC
This sequence comes from Candidatus Rokubacteria bacterium RIFCSPLOWO2_02_FULL_73_56, assembly GCA_001788495.1. GTDB lineage: Bacteria > Methylomirabilota > Methylomirabilia > Rokubacteriales > CSP1-6 > GWA2-73-35. The sequence goes on along the minus strand of MGCF01000023.1, from coordinate 12,800 downwards.
AGTAGTAGATGCCCGCGTAGCCGCCGAAGATCACCGCCGAGATCAGCGTGTAATGGAAGTGGGCGACCACGAAGTAGGTACCGTTCAGGTAGATGTCCGACGGCGCCGAGCCGAGGAAGATGCCCGTGAGGCCGCCGGTCGTGAACATCGCCAGGAAGGCGAGCGCCCAGAGCATCGGCAGCTCGAAGGCGATCGAGCCCCGATAGAGCGAGGCGATCATCGCGAACACGGCCAGCGCGAACGGCACCGAGATCAGGATCGTCGTGATGCTGAAGGGCATCGCGAGCCGCGGGTCCATGCCGCTGACGAACATGTGGTGGGCCCACACGATGAAGCTGAGCGCCCCGGCGACGATGGTGGCCCAGACGACCAGCGTGTAGCCGAAGATCGGCTTGCGCGAGAAGACCGGAAAGATCTCCAGCACCGCCCCCAGCGCGGGCAGCAGCACGACGTACACCTCGGGGTGCCCGAAGAACCAGAAGAGGTGCTGCCAGAGGAGCGGCTCGCCGCCGCGCTCGGGCAGGAAGAAACCCGTGCCGACGATGCGGTCCATGAGCAGCATGATCGCGCCGGCGATGAGCGGGCCGACCGAGAGCAGGAACAGGATCGCCGCGGTGGCCTGCTGCCAGATGATCAGCGGCAGCCGGCCGAAGCCGAGGCCCGGCGCCCGCATCGTCACGATCGTCGTGAGGAAGTTGACGCCGCCGAGCAGGAACGCCGCGAACTCGATCGCGTGGGCGAGGAGCCAGAGGGTGAGCCCCCAGTCGACGCCCGTGTACTCGGCCTTCGCGGAGAGGGGCGGGTAGCCGGTCCAGCCGGCCGAGGCCGCGCCGCCCGGGACGAGGAACGAGACGAGCACGACCGCGGAGCCGAGCGCCAGGAGCCAGAACGACAGCGCGTTCAGGCGCGGGAAGGCCATGTCGCGCGCGCCGATCATCAGCGGGATCAGGAAATTGCCGAAGGAGCCGAGCAGGATCGGCATCGCCACGAAGAAGACCATGATCGTGCCGTGGTTGGTGACCAGCACGTTGTAGGTCTCCGGGCCGACGAAGCCGAAGCCCGGGACCTCCGTGTCGGGCCACGCGAGCTGCCAGCGCATGGCGTACGAGAGATACCCGCCGACGACCGCCATGATCAGGCCGAGCAGCAGGTACTGCCTGGCGATCATCTTGTGATCGGTCGCGTACAGGTAGGTGCGGAAGAACCCCGTGGCCTCGTGGGGCCCGCGCACGGCGGTGACGGTCGGCGACGCGTGGCTCATGTCTTCTCCCCGGGCCTCGCGCTGCCGGACCACTGCTCGCCGACCCATGCGTCCCAGTCGGTGGCCTCGTGGACGATGAGCGTCGCCTTCATGCCGGAGTGCCCCACGCCGCACAGGTGCGCGCAGGGCAGCTCGTACTGCCCCGGCTTCATCGCGTCGAGCCAGGCCGGGATCGAGCGCCCCGGCAGGATGTCCTGCTTGAGCCGGAGGTTCGGCAGGAAGAAGCTGTGGATCACGTCCTTGGCCTCGAGCGTGAGCCGGACCGGCTTGCCCGCGGGCACGTGCATCTCGTCGAGGAACGTCTTGTCGTCGGCGGTGTCGAACCTGCCGTCGGGACCGGGGTAGGTGACCACCCAGTTGAACTGCTTGCCCGTGACGCGGATGTGGACGTCGGACGCCGGGCTCTCGATCTTGACCTTCGCCCACACCCGCGCGCCCTTGAAGTCGATCCAGAGGTCGAGCACGAGGACCAGCAGGCACGGCAGGAGCACCCACGCCACCTCCCGCCAGCGGTCGCCCTTGATGTAGCCGGCCGGCCGGCCGGCGCGCCGGCGGTAGCGGACGAGGAACACCGCGAACGTGCCCATCGTCGCGATGAACCACGCGAGCGTGATGTAGTAGATCAGCGCGATGATGCCGTCGATGTCCCGCCCGAAGGTCGAGACGTTCTCGGGGAGCCAGCTCAGGAACATAGGCCGACGGATGCCTCCCTGGAGACGCGGGGCACGGCGGCCGCGAGCTCGGCCATGCTGACCGCCTCGAGCTCGCGCGCGAGCAGGCGCTGCAGCCTGACCCAGACGGGATGCACCGGGCACGCGCGGTCGCGCGGGCACGCGCCGGCGGCGACGACGCAGCGGTTGAGCGCGAGGGGGCCCTCGGCGGCCTCGATCACGTCCCGGAGGCTGATGGCCGACGCGGCACGGGCGAGCGAGACGCCGCCGCGCGCGCCGGGGTGCGTGCGCACGAGCCCGCCGCGCGCGAGCGCCTGGACGATCTTCGCGAGGAAGGCGGGCGGCACGTCCTGGCGCTCCTGGATCCGCGCGCGCGGCACGATCGCGCCCGCCGGCCGGGAGGCGAGGTCGACGACTACGCGGACCGCGTAGTCGCCGTGGCGCGTGAGGCGCATGCGTGATCGAGGAGGAAAAAGGTCATCGTTGTCCAGGCATCAAAGCGCAGGATGCCTGTGCGGATCAATGAGGCGAGCGGACGGTTTTCGTGGGGCGGACGGCTTAGAGGTCGCGCAGGGCGTCGGCGGGGCCGAGGTAGCGCCAGAGCTCCTCGACGCGCTCCTCCGGCACGCCCTGGCTCAGCGCGAACCAGCGGAAGTCATGGTACCGGCCCGCGGTGACGAGGTCGCGGTAGAGCTCGGCGGCCTCGGGCGCCGTGATCAGGTCGGCGACGCTCGGCCGGCCCGAGATCGAGAATCGGCAGCTCATGCGGCTATGCTACGCGATCGGCTCGTCGTTTCCAATGTGACGATCGGCCCACGCGATTGAGCCGCCCGGCGCATTCTCCGGGCCCGCGGCCGCTGCTATCGTGACCGGTCATGATCGCGAACGGCCTCCGGGTGCTGCTCGTCGTGTCCGCCGCGCCCTCCGCCGTGTACACGGAGCGGTACGGCTGATGCGCATCGGGATGATCGGCCTCGGGCGCATGGGGCGTCCCATGGCCGAGCGGCTCCTCGCCGCGGGCTTCCCGGTCGCGGTGTGGGCGCGGCACGAGGCGTCGGCGGCGCCGCTCGTCGCGCGCGGCGCACGGGCGGTCGCCTCGATCGAGGCGCTCGCGGCGGAGGCCGAGTGCGTGCTGACCTGCCTGCCGCGCCCCGTGGACGTCACGCGCGTGCTGACCGCGGTCCTCCGCGCGGCGCGGCCGGAGACCCTCGTCGTCGAGACGAGCACGATCGACCCCGAGACGAGCCGGCGCCTGGCCGCGGTCGCGGCGGCGCGGCGGGTGGCGTACGTGGACGCGCCCGTGAGCGGCGGCCCGTCGGGGGCGGCCGCCGGCACGCTCACGGTGCTGGTGGGCGGCGAGCCCGCGGCCGTCGCGCGCGCCCGGCCGGTGCTCGAGGCGCTGGGCGCCCACGTCCACCACCTGGGCCCGGCCGGCAGCGGGCACCTGGCGAAGCTCTGCAACCAGATCATCACGGGGACCGCCTACGCCGCGGTGGCCGAGGCGCTCGTCCTCGGCGTCAAGGGCGGCCTCGACCCCGAGCGGCTGGTCGCCGCACTCTCGACCGCCTCGGGCCGCAGCCGCACGCTCGAGCAGGAGGCGCCCGCCATCCTCGCGCGCGCGTTCGAGGCGCGGTTCACCGCCGACCTCGCCGCCAAGGACCTCGACTGCGCGCTCGAGGCCGCGGAAGCGCTGACGGTGCGCCTGCCGCTCGCGGCCGCGGCCCGCCACTGCTACGAGGAGATGCGGCGGCTCGGCCTCGGCGAGCTCGACCAGGCGGCGGTCGTGATCCCCGCCGAGCGGGTGGCCGGCGTCACGGTCCGCGCCAAGCCGGCGCCGTGAGGGCGGCGCCCGCCGGCGCGCTGCACCCCGCGCGCCACGGGATCCGCCGGGCGGAGGCGCTGATCGCGGGCGTGGCACAATAAGCGGCGCCCATGCTGCGCCGTGCGCTGCCCGCCGAGCGGTTGCCGGAGCTCTGGCTCTCCGAGCGGGGGCTCGCCCAGGCGGAGGCCGACGAGCGCCGCCGCCGCTTCGGCCCGAACGACATCGCCGAGGCGCCCGGCGGTGCCCTCCGGGCGCTCGCCGCGGACACCGCGAAAGACCCCATGCTCTGGTTCCTCGCGCTGACGAGCGTGCTCTACGCGGCGGTCGGCCAGCGCGTCGAGGCGCTCACGCTGCTCGTCGCGATCGTGCCGCTCGTCGGGATGGACGCGTTCCTGCACCGCCGCACCCGGGCCTCGACCGAGGGGCTCCAGAGCCGGCTCGCGGCCAGCGCGCGCGTCGTCCGCGACGGCGTCGCGCGCGACGTCCCCGCGACGGAGGTCGTCGTCGGCGACCTCGTCCGCGTCGCGACGGGCGAGCCCTTCCCGGCCGACGGCGTCGTGGTCGCGGGCGCCGGCCTCCAGGCGGACGAGTCGGCGCTGACGGGCGAGGCGTACCCGGTGCCGAAGGCGCCGCTCGCGGCGCCGCCCCGCGACGGGCCGGAGCCCGCGGTCGAGCACGAGCACTGGGGGCTCGCGGGCACCCGCCTGCTCACCGGCGCCGCGACGCTGCGCGTCGCCTACACGGGCGGCGCGACGGTCTACGGCGAGATCGTGCGCTCGGCCGTGCGCGGCGCCCACGCGCTCACGCCGCTGCAGGGCGCGATCCGGAGCCTCGTGACGGTCCTGCTCGCGGCCGCGTCGGTCGTGTGCCTGATCATGGCCTTCGCCCGCCTCCGGCAGGGGCACGGCTGGCTCGACGCCCTGGTGAGCGCGGTCACGCTGGCCTCCGCCGCGCTGCCGGAGGAGTTCCCGGTCGTCTTCACCTTCTTCCTCGGCGTCGGCGTGTACCGCCTGGCCCGCCGGCAGGCGCTCGTGCGCCGCGCGGTGTCGGTGGAGAACATCGGCCGGATCTCGTGCATCTGCGCGGACAAGACCGGCACGATCACCGAGGGGCGGCTGTCGCTGACGCACCTGCTGCCGGCGCCCGGCGTCCCCGAGCGCCGGCTCCGGGTTCTCGCCGCGCTCGCGTCGCGGTCCGAGAGCGGGGATCCGCTCGACGCGGCGATCCTGCGCGAGGCGGCCGACGCGGGCGCGCGCGGGCTGCCGGTCGACCTCGTCGCGACGTTCCCGTTCACCGAGGGGCGCAGGCGCGAGAGCGCGATCGTCCGCGACGCGGACGGCGCGCTGATCGCGGTGACCAAGGGCGCCACGGAGGTCGTCCTCGCGATGTGCGAGCTCGGCGACGAGGAGCGGGCGGCGTGGGACCGGGAGGTCGGGGAGCTGGCGGCGAGCGGCCACAAGGTGATCGCCTGCGCCTGGCGGGCGCTCGACGCCGGCGTGTGGCCGGGGGGGGACGAGCTGGCCCGCGGCCTCCGCCTGGCGGGCCTGCTCGCCTTCGAGGACCCGGTGCGGGACGGTGTGGCGCACGCCGTGGGCCTCTGCCGCGAGGCGGGGATCCACACGATCATGGTCACCGGCGACCACCCGCTCACGGCGCGCGCGGTCGCGCGCGAGATCGGGCTCGGCGGGGAGGCGCCGGCGGTGATCGCCGGCGACGAGATCGAGGCGCGCGTGGCCCGGGGCGAGGGCGCGACGCTCCGCCGCGTGGACGTGATCGCCCGCGCCGCGCCCGCGCAGAAGCTCGCGCTCGTCCGCGCGCTGCAGGAGGCCGGCGAGGTCGTCGCGGTGACGGGCGACGGCGTCAACGACGTGCCCGCGCTCCAGGCGGCGGACGTCGGGATCGCGATGGGCGAGCGGGGCACGCGCAGCGCGCGCGAGGTCGCCGCGATCGTGCTCCTCGACGACAATTTCCGCACGATCGTCCGCGCCGTCGGCGAGGGACGCCAGCTCTTCCAGAACCTGCGAGCCAGCTTCCAGTACCTGCTGATGATCCACATCCCGCTCGTGATCACCGCGGCGTTCATCCCGCTCGCGGGCTACCCGCTCCTGTACCTGCCGACCCACATCGTGTGGCTCGAGCTGATCATCCACCCGACCGCGCTGCTGGTGTTCCAGGACGTCGCGGGGAGCGGACGGCTCGCCCGCGCGGCGGCGCGGGATGGGACCCGGTTCTTCTCCCGGCGGGAGTGGGCCGCCATCGCGGTCGTCGGGGCCCTGCTCACGCTGGCCGTCGCGGCGGGGTACCTGGCGAGCCAGGGCGAGCGGGGGCGGGTGGAGCACGGGCGCGCGATGGCGCTCGCGGTGCTCACGCTGGCGAGCGCGGCGCTCACCGCCGCGCTCTCGCGGCTGGCGACGCGGACGGCGCGCGCGGTCGCCGCCGGCACCGTCGCGCTCTCCCTCGTGCTCGTGCAGACGCCCGCGCTCGCGCGGCTCCTCCACCTCGAGCCGCTACACGCGGGGGACTGGGCCCTGGCCGGGGCGGTGGGCGCGGGCGTCGCGGCGCTCGTGCTGGCCCTCGACGCCGCGGCGCGCCGCGCTTATACTCCGGGCGGGAGCCGGGGGAGGGCCCGATGGCGATCGTGACGATCTCCTTCGCGATGGGCGCCGGGGGGCCCGAGATCGGGTCCACGCTCGCCGGGCGGCTCGGCTACCGCTACGTCGACCACGAGCTGATCTCGGAGGCCGCGCACCGCTACGGGCTCGTCGAGGACCGCCTGGCCCACCTGAGCGACGCGAAGCCCTCGCTGTTCGAGCGCTTCGACGTCGAGACGCGCCGCTACATCACCGTCATCCAGAGCGTCCTCTTCGAGTTCGCCGCCGCCGACAACGTCGTCCTCATGGGCCGCGGCGGGCAGTGGCTCCTGCGCGGGATCCCGCACGTGCTGCGCGTGCGCGTGACGGCGCCGTTCGAGGCGCGCGTCAAGCGGCTGACCGAGCGGCTGTCGGCCCAGACGGGCGACCAGGTGACGTCGCGCAGCGTGACGCAGATGGTGCGCCGCGACGACGACCAGCGGCTCGGGCGCATGCGCTACCTCTACGAGGCGGACCTCCGGGACCCCGCGCTCTACGACCTCGTGCTCAGCACCGAGCGGCTGACGACGGAGGCCGCCGTGCAGGTGCTCGCCGCCCTGGCCGGGCGGCCCGAGCTCGCCCCGAGCCCCGCGGCGCGCCAGCTCGTCGCCGACCGCACGCTGGCCTCCCGCGTCCAGGTCGCCCTCGTCACCCATCCGGACACGCGCAAGTATCGGATCGAGGTGGAGGCGCAGGAGGGCGTGGTCACGCTCGAGTCGGCCACGGCCCTGGACGCGGCCCTTGGCGTCGCCCGCGAGGTGCCGGGCGTGCGCGAGGTCCGGGCGCGCCTGGTCGAGATCCCGCCGATCCCGCCCTTCGTGGCCTGACGCCCGCTCTGGTCCCTTAGAAATAGGCCATTCGCCTCACGAAAATGAGGCGCTGGCCGGATTCCAAACGCCTGACCGAACGCCCTACTGTACGCGCAACCGAACGATCGTTCGGTGGGAGGTTCGGAGTGGCGATCGAGGACCGCTACAAGGGGATCGTCGAGGCCGCGCGCGACGTCGTCGCCCGGCGCGGCTACCACCAGGCTTCGATCCGGGAGATCGCGCGCGCCGCGAGCCTCTCGCTCGCAGGCCTCTACCACTACGTCGGCGGCAAGGACGAGCTGCTCTTCCTCGTCCTCGACCGGGCGCTCGACACGCTGCTCGGCGCGCTCGACACGGCGCTCGCCAGGGCGCGGACGCCCGAGACCAAGCTCCTCGCGCTGATCCAGACGCACCTCGACTTCGGCTTCCGCCACGCCGCCGACCTCAAGATCATCAACCGCGACTGGGAGCTGCTCGAGGAGCCGCGCCGCGCGGAGATCGCCGCCAAGCGCGGCGAGTACCTGCAGCGCGGGCTCGCGCTCCTGCGCGAGCTCGACCCGCGCGGGCGCTCGGGCGACGAGCTCCTCTCGGCGACGAACCTGCTCCTGGGCATGCTGAACGGTATCGCCACCCGCCCCTTCCTGCGCTCGAGCGACGACGCGCGGCCCCTCGCGGGCGAGGTCGGCGCCCTCTTTCTCTACGGCTTCCTGGAACCGGTGGAGGCACACCATGACGCCTGAGCAGATCCTCGAGCAGTGCCGCGACCTGGTGGGGCAGCCCCTCGGCGCCGTCGCCGAGCGGTGGAAAGCCGAGCGCCCGGGCGGGCGGGTGGTGGCCGCCTACCCGGTGTGGACGCCGGCCGAGCTGGTCCACGCGGCGGGCATGCTGCCGCTGTCCCTGCTGGGGGGCGGCACCTCGGTGGAGCTCACGCACGCCGACGCCCGGTTCCAGTCGTTCGTCTGCTCGATCGCGAAGTCGACGCTCGAGCTCGGCTTCCAGGACATCGTCAAGGGCATCGACGGCTTCGTGTTCTCGAACATCTGCGACGTCGCCCGCAACCTCGGCTCGATCTACCAGCGCAACTTCCCCGGCGTGTTCGTCGAGTACCTGCACCTGCCGCAGAACTCGACGTCGCCCGGGGTGACGGCCTACGCCGCGAGCGAGCTCCGGCGGCTGGCGGCGGGCTTCGAGACCGCGTTCGGGCTCACGCTGACGGAGGCGGCGCTCACGAAGGCCATCGAGATCTACAACGTGGTGCGGGCGCGCGTGCGCGCGCTCTACGCGTTCCGGATCGCCGAGCCGCAGAAGCTCTCGACGACCGAGCTGTACGTCGCGCTCCGGGCGACGACGCTCGTGCCGCCCGAGCAGGCGATCGCGTGGCTCGACGCGCTCCTGGACGGGTTGCCCCGCCGTGACGCCCGCCCGCGCGACCGGCTGCGTGTCGTGATCGAGGGGGCGTTCTGCGAGCAGCCGCCGCTCGGCCTGCTCGAGGTGCTCGAGGAGGCCGGCTGCTACGTGGTCGAGGACGACCTGCTGCTCGGCTGGCGCTGGTTCACCTCGGATGTCCCGACCGACGGCGACCCGTTCGAGCGCCTGGGCGCCGCGTACGTGAACCAGTCGGTGCCGTCCTCGACGCGGCACGAGGGCCGGGAGCACCGGTCGGCCGGGCTCATCGAGAAGGTCCGGCGCGCCAGCGCCACGGCCGTGATCTTCATGCCGGCGAAGTTCTGCGAGCCGGCGCTCTTCGATTACGTGCTGATGAAGCAGGGCCTCGAGCGCGCCGGGATCCCGCACATGATCGTCGAGTTCGAGGAGAAGATGTGGACCTTCGAGCGCACGCGCAACGAGATCGAGACCTTCGTCGAGTCGATGCTCTTCGATTAGGCCGAGGAGGCTCCGCATGGCGACGCCAGTCACCGAACGGCAGTACCAGGGAAAGGTCCACGAGCACTCCCGCCGGCTCATGTCCGCGTGGATGGGCGAGCTCGCCCGCGCCGAGGCCGAGGGGCGGACCACGGGCGCCCTCATGATCTCCGGCAACTGCGTGGAGCTGCTCCGCGCGTGCCATGTCCTGCCGATGTTCCCCGAGGTGACGGCGCTCCAGAACGCGATCCGCCACAAGTCGCTGCCGCTGATCCTCAAGGCGGAGCAGGCGGGCTACTCGAGCGACAACTGCGCCTACGTGAAGGCCGACATGGGGCTCTTCCTCGAGGGCGGCATGGGGCCCGGGAAGCCGATGCCGTTCCCGAACCTCATCGTCTGCAACTACGTGGGCTGCAACGTGTACGTCAAGTGGTTCGAGCACCTCGCCGACATCAGCGGTGCCAAGCTCTTCATGCTCGACGTACCGTTCGCGCGGACGCCCGAGCCCACGGCCGCTGACGTCCAGTACGTCGTCGGCCAGCTCGAGGAGCTCATCGCGCTCTGCGAGGGGTTCACGGGCCACACGTTCGACATCGACGAGCTGCGCGAGGTGCTCGCCCACGCGGCGCGGGCGGAGGACGGCTACGCGCGCTGCAAGGACCTCTGCAAGAGCCACCCGGCGCCGTTCGACGCCTACTTCGACTCGATCAACATGATGGGGCCGATCAACGTCCTGCGGGGGACCCGGGAGGCCGCCGACTTCTTCGACGTCGCCGTGGCCGAGTTCGCGGGGCTCGTCGGGCAGGGGCTCGGGCCGCTCAGCGAGGAGCGGTTCCGCACGGTCGTCGAGGGACCGCCGCCGTACCCCTACTACAAGAACTTCCGCAACCTGTTCTCGAAGTGGGGCGCCGTCGCGGTCCAGTCCACGTACTCGACGGTCGGCGGGATCTGGGAGTGGGGCTTCCGCCACGATCCCGCGCGGCCGCTCGAGTCGATCGCCGAGCAGATGCTGCGCGAGAACCTCACGAACCGGTCGATCACGGCGCGGTACCAGCAGATCCGGCGCTACGTGGACGAGTGGAAGGCGGACGCGCTCGTCATTCACTCGATCAAGTCGTGCCGCCTGTTCTCGGCCGGCCAGGGCGACATGCGCGATTACTTCACGCGCGAGCTGGGTGTGCCGACGCTCCTGGTCGAGTCGGACCTGGAGGACCCGCGCTACTACGCCGAGGCGCAGCTCCGGAACCGCATCGACGCCTTCTTCGAGGCGCTCGAGCACAAGAAGGTCGTCGCGGCGGGGACGCACTGAGGCGGGGGCGGGCGATGGGCGGGACGGTGCAGCCGACGATCGAGAAGGTGCCGACGTACTGCTACCAGTGCGTCGCGGGGCCCGACCTCCTCAAGGTGATCGTGAGGGACGGCGTCGCCGTGGGCGTCGAGCCCAACGCCGACGTCGCGGCCGAGCACCCCGCGTGCGGCAAGGTCTGCGTGCGTGCCTACGGGCTCGTGCAGAAGGTCTACAACCCGGCGCGGATCAAGACGCCGCTGGTCCGGACGAATCCGCGCAAGGCGCGCGGGGAGGATCCGGGCTGGACGCCGGTCTCGTGGGACGCGGCGCTCGACCTGCTGGCCGGCAAGCTCCGCGCCCTCCGGGCGACCGGGCTCGTGGATTCGGCCGGCTACCCCCGTCTCGCGGTGACGTTCGGCTCGGGCGGCATCGCGCCCGCCTACCTCGGGACGTTCGCCGCGCTCCTCGCCGCGTGGGGGCCGGTGGACCAGGGCATCGGCAGCGGTCAGGGCGTCAAGTGCTACCACTCCGAGCACCTGTACGGCGAGTTCTGGCACCGGGCGTTCACGGTCGCCGCCGACGTGCCGCGGTGCAACTTCGTCCTCTCGTTCGGCTACAACGGCGACGCGTCGGGCGGCGTCACCGGTGTCTGGCGCCACGCCGAGGCGCGCGCGCGGGGCCTGCGCTGGGTGCAGTGCGAGCCCCACCTCTCGGTGACGGGCGCGTGCGCCACCGAGTGGGTCCCGATCCGCCCGAAGACGGACACGGCGGTGCTCCTGGCCCTGCTCCACGCGGTCCTGCTCGAGCACGACTGGCGTGCCGTCTGCGACGTGCCGTTCCTCGAGAACATGACGAGCTCGCCCTACCTCGTCGGCCCGGCGGGCTGGTACCTGCGCGATCCGGGGACGGGCAAGCCCCTCGTGTGGGACCCCGCGCGGGGCTACGCGGTGCCGTTCGACGACCCGGCGTGCAGGCGCCCGGCGCTCGACGGCGAGTACATCGCCGCCGGGGTGGAGATCGGCGCGGACGGCGCGCGGCGCAGCGTCAGCGAGCGCGTCCGCCCGGCCTTCCAGCTCCTCCTCGAGCACGTGCGGCCGTACACGCCCGAGTGGGCCGCCGAGATCGCGGACGTGCCGGCGGCGACGATCCGGGCCCTGGCCGACGACTACCTGCGGGAAGCGACCGTGGGCGCGACGATCGAGATCGACGGCGCGACGTACCCCCACCGGCCCGTCGCGGTGCTGCTCGGCAAGTCGGTCACCAACGGCTGGGGCGGCTACGAGAGCTGCTGGGCCCGCACCACGCTCACCGCGCTCGTCGGCGCCCTCGAGGTGCCGGGCGGGATCCTCGGCACGACCGTGCGGCTCAACCGCCCCGCGCAGAACCGCCTCGACTCCGTCCGGCCCGGGCCCGACGGGTTCATGGAGCAGCCGCTCAACCCGACGGGCAAGGACACGTGGAAGGGCGCGCCGCACATCAGGAACGCCTACCGCACGCTCGTGCCGCTCGCGGCCGACTCGCCGTGGTCGGCGGCGCTCGGCCCCGCGCATCTGCCGTGGCTGTTCCTCGAGAACCCGCCGGAGCACTGGCCGGCGCCGACGCTGCCGGACGTGTGGATCATCTACCGCACGAACCCGGCGATCTCCAACTGGGAGACGGGGCGCATCGAGCGCGCGCTCGAGCGCTTCCCCTTCGTCGCCGCCTTCGCCTACACGCAGGACGAGACCAACTGGTACGCCGACCTCCTGCTGCCGGAGGCGACCGACCTCGAGTCGCTCCAGCTCTACCGCGTCGGCGGGACCAAGTACATCGAGCAGTACTGGCAGCACGCGGGCTGGGCGCTGCGCCAGCCGGTGCTGGCGTCGCCGTGCGACACGCGCGACCTCACCGACGTCGCGACCGACCTCGCCGCGCGCGTCGGCATCCTCGACGAGTACCTCGCGGCGGTCAACCGCGGCGCCGGCACCACGGTGTCTCTCACGGGCGAGGGCTGGGACCACGCGATCCCGCCGGGCACGCGGCCCACCGCGGCCGAGATCTGGGACCGCGTGTGCCGCGCGGCGACGGCGTCGCTTACCGGCGGGCGCGACGTGCGCGACCTGGAGTGGTTCCGGCGGAACGGCGCGTACTTCGTGCCGTTCGACATGCGGAACTACTTCCTGCACGGCGCGATGGTCGCCCGGGGGCTGCGCTACGAGCTGCCCTACCAGGAGCGGGTCACGCGCATGGGCGAGGAGCTCGGCGCCCGCCTGCACGAGCGCGGCATCACGTGGTGGGACGTGCAGCTCGACGAGTACCAGGCGCTGCCCAAGTGGAAGGACTTTCCGGGGATCTGGCGCGGGACGGCGGCGGCGCACGGGCGGGAGTCCGCGGAGTTCCCGTTCTGGCTGCTGACGAGCCGGAGCATGCAGTACTCCTGGGGCTCGAACGTCTCGCTGCCGATCCTCGCCGACGTC
>MGCF01000022.1 GCA_001788495.1 Candidatus Rokubacteria bacterium RIFCSPLOWO2_02_FULL_73_56 | reverse complement strand
CCGGCGCGGACTCGGTCATGGTCGCGCTGCTCCTCGAGGAGGTCTCGCGCGCCTCCGGCGCCGTGGGCAGCTCGCTCAACGCCCACCTGAGCCTCGCCTCCTCGGTCATCGCCTGGCACGGCTCGGAGGCGCAGAAGCGGACGTTCCTGGCGCGGCTCACGACCGGGCGGGCGCTCGGCGCCTTCGGGCTCACCGAGCCGAGTGGCGGCAGCGACGCCGCCGCCTGCCGCACGCGCGCCGTGCGCGCGGGCGACCACTACCGCGTCACCGGCTCGAAGGCCTTCAACACCAACGGCCCGGTGGCCGACATCTTCGTGATCACCGCGCGGACGGGCGACGCCCCGGGCGCGCGCGGCGTGTCGGCCTTCATCGTCGAGCGCGGCACGCCGGGCTTCAGCGTCGGCCCGCCCGACCGCAAGCACGGCGTCCACGGCTCGCCGACGGCGACGCTCTACTTCGACGCGGCACCCGTGCCGGCCGCGAACCTGATCGGCCGCGAGGGCGAGGGCTTCCGCCAGTTCGCGCACACGCTCGACCGCGGGCGCGTCAACGTGGCGGCGCTCGCGCTCGGCCTCGGCCAGGCGGCGCTCGACGCGGCGGTGACCTACGCGCGGCAGCGCGAGCAGTTCGGGCAGAAGATCGCCGCGTTCCAGGGCGTGCAGTTTCCCATCGCCGAGGCGGCGACCGAGCTGGAGGCCGCGCGCCTGCTGACGCTCAACGCCGCCCGCATGGCCGACGCGGATCTGCCCATCAAGAAGGAGGCCGCGATGGCCAAGTTCTTCGCGGCCGAGGCGGCGCTGCGCGCGTGCAACTCGGCGGTGGAGATCCACGGCGGCTACGGCTACATGCGCGAGTACCCGGTGGAGCGCTACCTGCGCGACGCCAAGATGTACCAGATCGGCGAGGGCACGAGCCAGATCCAGCGCATGATCATCGCGCGCGAGATCCTGGGGCGGTTCTAGCCCGTGGAGGCGGGCGGTGGCACGAGAAGAGCGGCCCCGGGAGGAGTCGCTCGACCACGCGGCAGGCGTCCGCTGCCCCTGTGCGGCTGGGCTCCATCCTGCGCGCGGGGTCCGGGGCCACGCGGCGGGAACGGGTCTCGTCGACCCCTCCCGAGGCTCTCCCCCTCGTGCCGCCGTCCGGCCCGCGCGGGCGGCGATCATGAGTACCCCGCGGCCGTGGAAGTCGGGCGCGCGACTGCTCCGGGGGCTCCAGGGAGGCACGGACGATGGGCGATCCTGAGGTGATCCTCGAGCAGCGCCTCGGCGCCTTCCGCGCCGCACGGCGCCGCCCCGGGCCGTGACGCTCCCCGGCGCCGCCGCGTACCCCCGCCTCTTCAGCCCGCTCGCGCTGGGCCGGCTCCGGCTGCCCAACCGCTTCAGCGTCCCGGGGCTGACGACCAACTACGCGACCCCGGACGGCTTCGTCACCGACGCGCTCTGCGACTACCTGGCCGCGCGCGCCCGGGGCGGCTTCGGGCTGATCGTGACCGAGAACCTCGGCGTGCACCCGGGCGGACGGGTGATGCCGCGCATGGCCATGATCGACGACGACCGCTACGTCCCGGGGCTCGCGCGGCTCGCCGCGGCCGTCAAGCGCGAGGGCGGCGTGGTCGTCGGCCAGCTGAGCCACGCCGGGCGGCAGACGAAGAGCCGGATCACCGGGCGCCCGCTCGTGGCGCCCTCGGCGATCCCGTGCCCGATCAACCGCGAGACGCCCCGCGCGCTGGCCGTCGACGAGATCCACGCGCTCGAGCAGGCGTTCGTCGCCGCCGCGGTGCGCCTGGCCGCCGCCGGCTTCGACGGCGTCGAGATCCACGGCGCCCACGGCTACCTCGTGGGCGAGTTCCTGTCGCGCTACGCGAACCGGCGCGAGGACGGCTTCGGCGGCCCGCTCGACAACCGCCTGCGCTTCCTGCTCGACATCGTGGACGGGATCCAGCGCGCATGCGGCCGGGACTTCCCGCTGCTCGTCCGCCTGAGCGCCCGCGAGTTCGTCCCCGACGGCCTCGACCTGCCCGAGGCGATCGCGATCGCACGGCGGCTCCGGGACCGCGGCGTCCACGCGCTGTCGGTGTCCGTCGGCGTCTACGAGTCGTTCAACAAGCTCTCGATGGTGTCGGGCGAGCCCGAGGGCCAGTGGCTGCCGCTCGCCGCGGCGATCCGCGCGGCCACGGGCCTGCCCACCATCGGCGTCGGCCGCGTCAAGCGCGCGCGCGTCGCCGAGGACGCGCTGGCGCGCGGCGACATCGACCTCGCCGCGTTCGGCCGCGCCTCGATCGCGGACCCGGACCTTCCGCGCAAGGTCCGCGACGGCGAGGAGGCGCGCGGCCTCTGGTGCTTCGGGTGCAACACGTGTCTCGGCCGGAGCGCGCGGCCCGAGACCGTCTGCCCCGTCAACCCGGCGGTCGGGCGCGAGGCGGCGTTCGCGCCGGTCGCGGCCCGGCGCCCGGTGCGCCTGGCCATCCGCGGCTCGAGCTTCTCCGCGCTCACCGCGGCCTGGGTCGCCGCGCGCCGCGGCCACCGCGTGACGCTCCACGAGCCCGGGCCGGTGCTCGGCGGCCTGCAGGGGCTCCGCGCGCGCGTGCCCGGCCAGGCGGAGGTCGCCGAGACCATCGCCGCGCTCGCGGCGCGCGCGACCGAGGCCGGCGTGCGGCTGCTGCGCGACGAGCCGCGACCGGGCGAGCACGACGTGCTCTGGGCCGTCCGCCGCCCCGCCGCGCGCGCCGGCGACGTCACGAGCTACGACGTCCTCGCCTCCCCCGGCGACTTCGCGGGCGCCGGGCGCGCGGTCGTGCTCGGCGACGACCTCGCGAGCGCCGACGCGGCGCTGCTGCTGGCCGACGCGGGCGTGGCCGTCGAGCTCAGGTCGCCGGCGCGCGACATCGCGGTCGACGCCCACCCCGGCTTCCGCGAGGTGGCGCGCCGCGGGCTCGGCCGGCGCAGCGCGACGATCGTCACGGGCGCGAGCGGCGCGCCGGCCGGGACGGCGGCGGCCGGGCCGGCCCTGGTGGTGGCCGGCGGTGACCCACGCTTCGCGGACGGGGACGCGAGCGCACGGGAGGCGCCGGAGCTTTCCCTCGACGTCGATGACTACCTGGGCGACGCTTACGAGCCCGGCCGCCTGACGGCGACGGTCTACGAGGCGGCCGCGCGGGCCGCCGCGCTCGACGGTCCCGCGCGCGCCACGCCCGAACGCTGAACGGAGGCGCCCCATGGACTTCACGCCGATCCCGAGGGTCGAGGCGCTCGAGAAGGAGCTCCTGGACTTCATGGCCCGCTTCGTGTACCCGAACGAGCGGACCTACTACGAGCAGATCGAGGCCTCGGGCGATCGCCACCACCACCCCGAGATCCTGAAAGAGCTGAAGCCGCGGGCGAAGGCGGCCGGGCTCTGGAACCTGTTCCTCCCCGACCCGCGATTCGGGCCCGGCCTCACCAACCTCGAGTACGCGCCGCTGGCGGCGGTCATGGGCCGCGTGCTCTGGGCCTCGGAGGTCTTCAACTGCGCGGCGCCCGACACCGGCAACATGGAGACGCTCGTCCGCTTCGCCACCCCCGCCCAGCAGGAGCGCTGGCTCACGCCGCTCCTCGAGGGGCGGATCCGCAGCGGCTTCTCGATGACCGAGCCGATGACGCCGGGCTCCGACCCCACCCAGCTCACGACCCGCGCCGCGCGCGACGGCGACCACTGGGTGATCAGCGGCCGCAAGTGGTTCACCACGGGGGCGATGCACGCGAGCGTGCTCCTCGTGGTCGCCGTCACCAGCCCCGAGGCCCCGCGCCATCGCCGCGTGAGCCTCTTCCTCGTGCCCACCGACGCCCCCGGCGTGACGATCCTCCGCTCGGTGCCCGTGCTCGGCTACATCAGCAGCTCCGGCGAGTGCGAGGTGGATTTCAAGGACGTGCGCGTCCCCGCGCGCGACATGCTCGGCGGCGAGGGGGACGGGTTCAGCGTCGCGCAGGCGCGCCTCGGCCCCGGGCGCATCCACCACTGCATGCGCGCGGTCGGCATGGCCGACCGCTGCGTCGAGCTGATGGCCCGCCGGGCGGCGACCCGCCAGGTGGTGGGCGGCCTGCTCGCCGACAAGCAGATGATCCAGGACTTCATCGCGCGCTCGCGCATCGAGGTGGAGGCCGCGCGCTTCGTCGTCCTCCACGCCGCCTGGAAGATGGACACCGTCGGCAACAAGGCCGCCTGGCCCGAGATCGCGATGGCCAAGGTGCTCGCGGCGCAGACGGCCTGCCGCGTGGCCGACCGCGCCATCCAGGTGCACGGCGGCCTCGGCCTCACCGACGACGTGCCGCTGGCCGCGATGTACCGCTACGCGCGCATCCTCCGCCTCGGCGACGGCGCCGACGAGGTGCACAAGGCCAAGCTCGCCGAGCACGAGATCCGGCGCCTGAGGTGAGCGAGCGCCGCGCCGAGCCGCCCGCCGAGCCGCGCGCCGCCGGCGTGCGGGACGAGCTGGCGGCGTTCATCGCGCGCCAGGCCGGCGGGCCGGTCTCGATCGCCGCGCTCAGCGCCCTGCCCGGGGGCACGATCCGCCACGCGTGGGCGCTGGACGTGGAGGTCGCCGCGGGTCCGCTCGCCGGGCGCCACCGCCTCATCTACCTCGTGGACCGCGGCGGCGCGCCGATCGGGAGCCGCCTCGGGCGCGAGGAGGAGTTCCGCCTGCTCGCGGCCATGCACGGCGCGGGCGTCCGCGTGCCGCGCCCGTACTGGCGCCTCGGCCAGGGGCTGATCCTCGAGCGCGTGGACGGCGAGACGGTGGCGCGCCGGCTCGTGCGCGAGCGCGCCTTCGACGGCGTGCGCGGGGGGCTCCTCGCCGCGCTCGGCGCCGAGCTGGCCCGGATCCACGCCGTCGCGCCCGACGCGGTCCCGGGGCTCCCGGGCCCGCCCGCCGGGCGCGGCGCCGCCGACTCCCAGCTCGACGAGCTCGAGCGCGAGCTCGCCGAGAGCGGCGAGCCCCAGCCCGCGCTCGAGCTGGCGCTCCGCTGGCTCCGCGCGCGCGCGCCCGCGCCCGGGCGCCTCGTGATCGTGCACGGCGACTACCGCCTGGGCAACGCCGTCGTCCACCCCGAGCGGGGCCTCGCCGCCGTGCTCGACTGGGAGCTGGCGCACGTGGGCGACGCCGGCGAGGACCTCGGCTGGCTGTGCCTCCGGTTCTGGGGCGGCGTGGATTTCCCGGGCGAGCCTGCGCTCGGCTCGAAGGAGCGGTTCTTCGACGCGTACGCGGCCGCGAGCGGCTGGCGGCTGCCCCCGGACCTTCTGCACTACTGGGAAGTCTTCGCCCACTTCCGCTGGGCCGTCATCATGCTGCGGCAGGTCCGGCGCCACCTCTCGGGCGTCGAGCGCAACATCGAGCTGGCCGCCATCGGCCGGCGCCGCGCCGAGGTCGAGTGGGACCTGCTCCGCTGCCTGCAGGAGGGCTGACACGATGCAGGATCGGCCGACGACCGTGGAGCTGCTGGAGGCCGTCCGCGAGTTCCTCGAGTCCCGGGCGGCGCCCGCGCTCGACGAGCACGGCGCGCGCTACCGCATGCGGATCGCGCTCAACGTGCTGCGGATCGTCGAGCGCGAGATCCCGGGCCGCGAGGCCCGGCTGCGTGCCGAGCTGGCGGCGCTGGCCGACCTCCTCGGGCGCCCGCCCGAGGCGCCGCCCGCCGACCCGGGCCTGCTCGAGGCGCGCGTGCGGGAGGCGAACGAGGAGCTGTGCGCGCGGATCCGGGCGGGCGCGGCCGACGCGGGCCCCTGGCGCGCGCGCGTCCTGGCGCACGCGGGGGCGATGGTGGAGGACAAGCTCGCGGTCAACGACCCGCAGCGGCTCGCGGCCTTCAGATCTACAGATTAGTAGATTAATTACATAATCTACTAGATTATTAGGAGCATAATCACCTTGTGCTGCCATACGACATCAAGGCCGTGGCAGACTTGCCGACC
Source organism: Candidatus Rokubacteria bacterium RIFCSPLOWO2_02_FULL_73_56 (assembly GCA_001788495.1). Classification (GTDB taxonomy): domain Bacteria; phylum Methylomirabilota; class Methylomirabilia; order Rokubacteriales; family CSP1-6; genus GWA2-73-35. Next base: position 4,481 of record MGCF01000022.1, on the reverse strand, counting down.
GAGCTCGATCGCTGGAAGACCCGGCTCGACTACAGGGGCCCGATACCGCGAGCATGGGCCGGGCGTCTTCGGCGCGATCTCGAGGCAGAGGCTATCGCTGCCTCGACGTCCATGGAGGGCGTGCCGGTCACGCTCGCAGAAGTCCATCGGATCCTCGCCGGAGAGCGGCCTCCCGAGACACGGGAGGAGGACGCAGCGCTCGTCCGCGGCTACCGCGACGCCATGAGCTTCGTCCTGCGTCGCGCAGACGATGCGGCCTTCCGCTGGGATCGCGAGCTCGTCGTCGGTCTGCACGACCGGATCCTCGCAGGCGACGGGGCTGCGGGTGCGGGCCGCTTCCGGACCGGCCCCGCATACGTCGTGGACCACCGCGCCGGCCAGCTCGTCTTCCAACCGCCGCCCGCCGGCGAGGTGCCCGCGCTCGTCGACGCCGCGTGCTCGGTGATCGAGCAAGGCCGCGAGCACCCGGCCATCGCAGCCGCGTGGATCCACGTCGCCGTGGCCGCCATCCATCCGTTCCAGGACGGCAACGGGCGTGCCTCCAGGGTCCTCGCCTCGCTCGCGATGTACCGCGGCGGGTTCAAGCTCCCGGAATTCACCTCGCTCGAGGAGTGGTGGGGGCGCCACCTGTCCGACTACTACGCTGCGTTTCGCTGCCTCGGAGAAGCCTTCGACCACGACACCGACGTCACGCCGTTCGTCCGCGCCCACATGGAGGCTCAGCTTCACCAGGTCCGGGCGCTCGACCTGCGAGAGCGAGTTCAGCACCGGATCTGGACGGCAGTCGAAGAAGCGGTGACCGCCGCCGGGCTCGATCCACGCGTGGCCAACGCGGTCTGGGATGCGTTCTTCGGGCGTCGCGTCACTCCCCGCTACTATCGGCCGCTCGCGGATGTCAGCCCCGCGACGGCGACAAACGATCTCGCCGCGGCCGTCGCGGCAGGACTCCTCCGCCCCCAGGGCAGAGCCAGATCGCGGGCGTACCTCGCCGGGGAGGGTCTCTACCCGAGAATCGGCGCGGCGCTCGGCGTGCCGGTCGAGGACGCCGGGGACGCGGCGCGGGCCATCATCGTCGCGGAGCTCGGCAAGCGCGTCGGGGCGGAGCGGACGACGTAGCCGGCGCCCGTCAGATCACCTTCTGCGCGCGCAGCTCGGCGACGCGCGCGGCGCCGAGGCCCAGCTCGTCGCGCAGGATCTCCTCGGTGTGCTGGCCGAGCGTCGGCGGCGGCCGGCGCACCGTGGCCGGCGTGCCGGCGAGCTTGAACGGGATGCCGAGCAGGCGGAGCGCGCCGGCGGCCGGGTGCTCGACGGCCTCCACCATGCCGCGCGCCGCCGCGTGCGGGTCGTCGAGCGCCTGCGCAACCGTGTTGATCCGGCCGCACGGCACGCCCGCCGCGCGGAGCCTGTCGAGCCACGCCCGGGCGACGTCGCCGCGCAGGACGTCGGCGACGAGCCCGTCCAGGACGTCACGGTGGACGACCCGGTCGCGGTTCCGCGTGAAGCGCGCGTCGCGCGCCCACTCCGGGCGCCCGACGGCCTCGGCGAAGCGCGCGAACTGCGCGTCGTTGCCGACGGCCACGGCCATCTGGCCGTCGCGCGTCGGATAGGTCGTGTACGGCACGATGGTCGGGTGGCCGTTGCCGAAGCGGCGGGCCTCCTGGCCGGCGACGAGGTAGCTCGACGCCACGTTGACCAGCATCGCCAGCGCGGCATCGTGCAGCGACACCTCGACGCGCTGGCCGCGGCCGGTGCGGGGGCGCGCCTGGAGCGCGGCCAGGATCGCGCTGCACGCCAGCATCCCGGTGCACACGTCCACGATCGCGACGCCGTACTTGGTCGGCGGCCCGTCCGGCGCGCCGCAGATGCTCATCAGCCCGGACTCCGCCTGCAAGATGAAATCGTAGCCGGGCTGCCGCGCGCGGGGGCCGCTCGTGCCGTAGCCCGTGATCGAGCAGCGGACGACGCGCGGGGCGTGGTCGGCGAGCCAGGCGTCCCCGACGCCCCACGTCTCCAGCGTGCCCGTCTTGAAGTTCTCGACGAGCACGTCGGCGCGCGCGACGAGGCCGGCGAGGATCTCCCGGCCGGCCTCGGTCGCGAGGTCCAGCGTGAGCGAGCGCTTGTTGCGGTTGACGCCGAGGAAGTACGCCGACTCGCCGCCGGCGAACGGCGGCCCCCAGCCGCGCGTGTCGTCGCCGCCGGCCACCGGCTCGACCTTGATCACGTCGGCGCCGAGGTCGCCGAGCATCATGGTGCAGAGCGGGCCGGCCAGGATGCGCGTCAGGTCGAGGACGCGCAGCCCGGCGAGCGCGCCCTCGGCCGCGGCCACTACCGGCCCTTCCGCCGCATCGCGGGGGACGCGTTCAAGTCGCGCGCGAACCCGTGCAGGTACTCGGTCAGCGCCTTCCGGTCGCGCGCCCGGAACTTGTTGAAGTCGGGCGGGCGGCCGGCGAGGAAGGCGTCCATCCCCTCGTTGGCCTCCTCCGAGCCCCAGACGTGGGCGAGCAGCTCCATGCCGTGCTGCCACGAGGCGTACAGCAGGTCGGACTCGAAGTTGAGCGACTTCTTGGTCATGCGCAGCGTCAGCGCGCTGTGCCCCTTCATCGCCTCGCACCACTTGAGCGTCTCGGCGCGCAGGGCCTTGCGCGGCACGCACTTGTTGATGAGGCCGATCTCGACCGCCTCCTTCGCGGTGAAGCGCCGCGCGCAGAAGATCATCTCGCGCGCGAGCCGCTCGCCGATGAGCCGCGGCAGGTACTGCGTGGCCCCGACCGTGGGGCAGGCGCCGACCCGCGCGCCGGTCTGGCCGAGCACGGCATCCTGCGCGGCGATGGCGAGGTCGCACCACAGCGCCACCTCGTGGCCGCCGCCCATGCACCAGCCGTTGATCATCGCGATCACCGGGATCGGCAGCCCGCGGATCGTCATCGCCAGCCCCTGCATGCGGTCGTTCCACATGTAGCTGTTGGCGAAGTTCAGCCGGCGCATCGCGTGGAAGTCGCCGCCGACGGAGAACGCCTTGTCGCCGGCGCCGGTGATCACCGCGCAGACGATCGTGGGGTCCTCGCGCGTGGACCGGAGCGCCGCGGTCATCTGGTCGAGCGTCTGCTCGCGGAACGCGTTGAGGACGCGGGGGCGGTCGAGCGTGACCCACGCGACCTGGTCCTTCACCTCGAACAGGATGTCGGTGTACGTGCGCTTGGCAGGCATGGTTCCTCTCGTGGAATTCTGGGTTCCGTGGACGGCCCCGGGGCGCGGGCGGAACATAGCGCCGCCGCGCACCCGGGTCAAGCGACGACCTTCGTGGTGTCACCCATGTTCCCGGCCAGATGTGTTACCTATGTACCCGGTGTGTGCCGACGGACGCTGACGCTGCCCCCCGCGCGGCGCGGCCATCTCGAGTTGCAGGGGTCGCTGACACGATATGCGGAGGAGGTTCACCGGGTGCGTGAGAGGCTCGAGGAGGCGCGCATGACGATCGGAGGGATCGGCTTCACCCTCACCCTCGCCCTGGGCATCCTGCTGGGGCCGCTCGCCGCCCAGGCGCAGCAGACAGGGAAGCCGTACCGGATAGGGTTCCTCGGGAACTCCACGGCGGCCCTCGAGGCCAATCTCGTCGGGCCGTTCCGCGCGGGGTTGCGTGACCTGGGGTATGTCGAGGGCCGAAACGTTCTGATCGAGTATCGGTGGACTGAAGGAAAGTATGAGCGCTTCCCTGCCCTCATCGGCGACCTGGTCGCCCTGAAGGTCGACGTGATCGTGACCGCCGGGACACCCGCCACCCTCGCCGTCAAGAAGGCGACAACGTCGATCCCCCTCGTCATGGTTGCCGTCGGCGATCCCGTCGGGACGGGCATCGTCCCGTCCCTCAGCCGGCCCGGCGGGAATATCACCGGGTTGACCTCGATTTCAACGGAGATGGACGGGAAGCGGTTGGAGCTGCTCAGGGAGGTGATCCCCAACGTCTCGCACATCGCCGTGCTCTGGAATGCGGCCAGCCCGCTACAGGTACTCGCCGAGAAGCAGACGCGGGCCGCGGCTCAGGTGCTGCGAATGAACGTGCTGTCCCTCGGGGTGCGGACCATAGAAGAGATCGAGGGCGCATTTGCCGCGATCGTCAGGGAGCGGCCGGGCGCGCTCCTCGTGCTGGCGGATCGGCTGTTCCTGCACCACCGCGCGCGCATCATGGACTTCGCTGCCCGACATCGCCTCCCAGGGGTGCACGCCTACCGGGAATTGGTCGAGGCGGGTGGATTGATGTCCTTTGGGCCAAGCTACGCGGACATGCACAGGCGGGCCGCCTACTTCGTGGACAGGATCCTGAAGGGTGCGAAGCCGGCCGACCTGCCCGTGGAGCGCCCGGCGACGTTCGAGCTGGTCATCAACCTGAAGGCCGCCAAAGCACTCGGGCTGACGATCCCGCAGTCCGTTCTCCTCCGGGCGACGGAGGTGATTCAGTAAGGCGAGGATCGCGCGGGCGAGCG
>MGCF01000021.1 GCA_001788495.1 Candidatus Rokubacteria bacterium RIFCSPLOWO2_02_FULL_73_56 | reverse complement strand
CTGGGCCGCCCTGTTCGGCCTCAACTACATCTCGACGGTGCCACCCACGACGACCCTGACCGCGAACATCTTCGGGCGCTACTCGGTCGGCGAGCTCTCGGGCTGGATCTTCTTCTCGCACCAGGTCGGCGCGGCGCTCGGCGCCGCGCTCGCCGGCTGGATCTACGAGTGGACCGGCACCTACACGCTCGCGTTCGCGTCCGCCGCCGCGCTCGGGATCGTCGCCGCCGGGCTCGCCCTGGCGATCCGGGAGGAGCCCATGGCCGCCCGGCCGACGCCGCTCGCGGCACCGGCCGCGTCCTGAGTGGACGTCGGGGGGAGCGACCGCCGCTCCTGACGTGCGAAGGGGGCTGACGCCCCCCTCGCACTCCCCCGGCCGACACCCCCCTGTACGGGATCCCGCGAGCCCGATTCGTTCACGGGCTCTGAGCGCTCAGCGCGCGAGCGTCTTCGCGCGGTCGAAGGCCTCCGCCGCCTTCGCGCCGAGCCCCACGCGCTCCCAGACGTAGCCGAGCATCAGCGGCGGCGTCGGGTCCTTCGGCGCGGCCGCCGCGGCCGCCTCGAGCCGGCGCCGCGCCTCGTCGTAGAGCTCCGCGTCGAAGAGGACGACGGCCCGCATGAGCGCGAGCGTGCCCGACGAGTAGCCCGGGGCGCCGGCGAGCGCGGCGAGCGCGGCGCGGACGCGCTGCGCCTCGGCGTCCGGCAGCAGCTCGAACTCGGCGCGCTGGACCGCGTGCCCGCGCACCTCGAGCTCCCACGCGTAGCGGACGCCCGGGGCCAGCCGCGGCGCCGTCGCCGGGTACGCGAGCGGCGCGCGCGGCAGCTCGGACCGCTCCCAGACCACGCCGCCGGGGCCGACGACCCGGAGCGTGTAGCGGGCGCGGCTGCTCCCCTCCCACTCGAACACGGGGTCGCCGCCGAGCAGGCGCGTGTTGCGCGGCGCGACGATCACCGGCGGCAGCGTCACGCTGCGCGTGGCCAGGCGCCGGTACTGCGGCGGGTCCTGCTTGCCGAGGAGGAAGCGCCCGACGCCCTCCGTGAGCGCGCGGAGCTGCGCGGTCACGCCGCCGCTCGCCGCGGGCGCCTCGATCGTGAGGGGCGGGCCCTCGGGCGTCACGGCCTTCGTGCCGCCGCCGTGGAAGAGCACGACGGCGCGCGCGGCGCCCTGGGCGCGGACCTGGTCGCCGGGCCGGAGCGCGAGCAGCGGTCGCGACGGCCGCCAGTCGCGCTCGCCGGCGGGCTTCACCTCCACCTCGCCGGGTCCCGTCCGCTGGATCTCCGTGATGTAGGCGACCGGCTCGGCCGCCCGGGCCGGCCCGAGCGCGACGAGCGTCAGCACCACTGCGAGCCCCGCGATTCGCGCCTTCATCGTGTCCGCCCCCTTTCAGCGTGTCGGGTTGCCGGCGCCGCCCGCGAGCCCCAGCAGCTCGTAGACGTGGACCCGCTGGGCGCGCCCCTTGACCTCGCGCGCGCCGCAGTCGCGCACCTCGACCCGGGCGCCCAGCCGGCCCAGTGTCGCGTCCGTGATGAGGATCGTCGTGCCGAGGTCCTTGTTGAGCCCCTCCACGCGCGAGCCCACGTTCACCGGGTCGCCGATGATCGTGTACTTCACGCGCGAGCGGCCACCGATGTTGCCCGCGAACACCTCGCCGGAGTGGATGCCGATCCCCATCCGCAGGAGCGGCAGCCCCCGTTCCTTCCACGTCGCGTTCAGCTCCTGGAGCGCCGCGTCCATCGCGAGCGCGGCCTGCACCGCGTGCAGCGCGTGCTCGCGGTCGGCGAGCGGCGCGCCGAAGACCGCCATGACCGCGTCGCCGACGAAGTCGTTGATCGTCCCCCGGGAGCGGAAGATCGCGGCGATCATGGCGTCGAAGTACTCGTTGAGCAGCGCGGCCATCCGCTCGGGCGGCGTCGTCTCCGACAGCGTCGTGAAGCCGCGGAGGTCGGAGAAGAGGACGGAGATGTCCCGCCGCTCGCCGCGGAGGCTCGGGGCCTCGGCGAGCACCTGCGCGACGACCTCCTTGCTGACGTACCGGCTGAACGCCGCGCGGAAGCGGCGCCGCTCGAGGGCGCCGGAGCCGACGCCGAGCGCGCACGTCGCGAGCGTCGGCAGCAGGAAGTCGACCCAGTAACCCCCGCGCTGGAACAGGACGAGGCTCGCCGGCAGCCCGACGAGCAGTGTGCCGCCGACGGCCAGGAGCGTGGCGCGGAGCGGCCGCGTCGCGACCAGCGCCAGGCCGGTCGCGAGCACCGCCAGCACCTCGAGCACGAAGCTCACCGTGAAGCCCGAGGGACGGATGAAGCTGCGCGTCAGCAGCATGTGGGCGACGTTGGCGTGGATCTCGACGCCCGGCAGCGCACCGTGCGGCGTCGGGAAGAAGTCGCGGCTCTCCTGGAACGTCGCGCCGACCAGCACGATGCGCCCGCGGAACGGGTTGTCGGACGGCACCTCGGCACCGGGGGCGTCGAGCGCCGCGACGGTCTGGCTGGGGATCGTGAGGAAGCTCTTGGGCCGTCCGACGAAGTTGATGCGGGAGAGCTCCCCGGGCCGGACGGGGAGCGGCGCGTCGAGCGGGTCGAGCCGGCCGCGCCGCACGACGGGCAGCGCGAGCGCGCCGCCGCGCTCCCCGAGGGCCCGCGCGAGGGCGGCCGGGGTCAGCCCGCCCAGGCGCGCCACCACCGCGAGGCCGAAGGCCGGCTCGAGCCCGTCCGCGCCCGGGACGAGCAGCCCGATGCGCCGGATCAGCCCGTCGGCGTCTTGCGGAACGTCCGGCGAGCCGCGCACGGTCGTCCGCGCGAGCGCCGGGTCGGCGAGCGGCCCGCGCTCGGGCACCGCGCCGGTGGTGAGGACGACGCGGCTCGCGCCGTCCTCGCCCACGAAGCCGCGGATGGCCGCCGCGAGCGCCGCGTCCTCCGCCGTCGCCGCCGCGAAGCTCACGTCGAGCCCCACCACGGCGGCGCCGGCGCGCTGGAGGCTTCGGACGAGCGTCGCGAGGTAGCCGCGCGGCAGCGGCTGGCGCTGCCCGAGGGCTTCGAAGGCGGCCTCGTCGATGGCGACGACCACGACGTCGGACACGAGCCGGTCGGCCCGCAGCCGCATCACGAGGTCGAGGGCCCGCGCCTGGGTGGCCTCCAGGTAGCCGGCGGCGGAGGCGGCGGTGACGACGATGCTCGCGGCGACGCCGACGGCCCAGAACTCGAGCAGGCGGCGCCGGTGCGTCCGCCACCGGGGCCCGAGGTCCTTCAGGGCGCGCGGGAGCCTCATGCTGTGACCATACCCGAAGCCGGGGTGCGGACCCCAGCGGGTCGTGCGGGGGCGGAGCTAGCGCGCGATCGCGTGGGCGCCGCGGCGGGGGTCGGCGCCGGTCCAGCGGGTGCCCTCGGGCCCCACCTGGACCGCGCAGACCGCCCCCGCACGCCACTCCCACTCCGGCCACTCGACGACCGCGTGGCCGAGGGCGGCGAGCGCGGCGCGCGTCTCGGGCGCGATGCGCCGCTCGGCCTCGAGCTTGCCCGGCGCGTGCGCGTGCGGCCAGAACGAGTCGGGGAAGCTGCGCGAGGCGACCCGCGGCGCCTCGACGGCCTGCTGCGGCTCCAGGCCGAACACGGCGACGTTCAGGAAGACCTGCAGCATCGCCTGCTGCTGGACGTCGCCGCCCGGGGTGCCGAACGCCGCGAACAGGCGGCCGTCCCGGAGCGCCAGCGCGGGCGCCGGCGTGAGGCGCGGGCGCTTGCCGGGCGCGACCACGCTCGGGTGCGCCGGGTCGAGCCAGCCCTGCGAGCCGCGCGGCGACACGACGCAGCCCACGCCCGCGACGACCGGCGCGTCCACGTTCGGGTCGCTCGGCGTGGCCGAGAAGCCGTTGCCCTCGCCGTCGATCACCGCGACGTAGCTCGTGTCGAGCGCGTCGGTGGCCCCCCCGGCGCCGCCCGCGAGCGGCAGCGCGGCCTCGCGGCTCAGGACGGCGGCGAGCCGCCGCGGGTCGCCCGCCGGCGGCATGTCGGGGGCCGCGCGGTCGGCGCGGAAGAGCCTCCGGCGCGCGTCGGCGTAGGCCTTGGACAGGAGCCCCGCGGCGGGGACGTCCACGAAGGCGGGATCGCCGTAGAAGGCGTCGCGGTCGGAGAACGCGAGCTTCACCGTCTCGATCAGCCGGTGCAGGTACGCGGGCGAGTTATGGCCGAGCGCCCGGAGGTCCACGCCGTCCAGCAGGTTCAGCATCTGCAGCAGCACGGGCCCCTGGCACCAGAAGCCGCAGGCGAGGACCTCGTACGCGCCGAAGCGCGTGGTGAGCGCGGGGCCGACCTCCACCTCGAAGCCGGCCAGGTCCTCGAGCGCGAGCGGCCCGCCCTCGGCGCGGTGGAACGCGGCGATGCGCCGCGCGGTCTCGCCCCGGTAGACCTCGTCGCGCGCGGCGCGGATGCCGGCCGCGCGGCCACCGCCGGCGCGCCGCTCGGCCTCGGCCATGCGCGCGAGCGTCTCGCCGAGCTCCGCCTGCACGAGAATCTCGCCGGTCCGGTACGCACGCCCGTCGCGCAGGAACAGCGCGGCGGACGTCGGCCAGCGGCGGTACTTCTCGGCGTTCGCCGCCATCTGGTACGCCGAGAAGCGCGACACGGGGAAGCCACGGCTCGCGTGCTCGGTCGCGGACGCCGCGACGTCGGCGAACGACATCGTGCCCCAGCGCTCGAGCGCGGCGAGCCACGCGGCGGGCGCGGCGGGCACGACCGTGCGCGCGAGGCCCGGCGGGATCTGGCCGCCGTGCCGCTCGCGGAAGTACGCGAGGCTCGAGGCGCGCGGGTACGGCCCGACGCCGGACACCTGGAACGTCGCGCCCGTCCGCGCGAGGTGCACGAGGATCGGCGCCACGCCGGCCACGCTGACCATGTCGGGGTGCACGACGCCGAGCGTGAGCCCGGCGGCGACCCCCGCGTCGATCGCGTTGCCGCCGGCGGCGAGCACGCGCGCGGCGGTCTCGGAGGCGAGCGCGTGGCCGGCGGCGACCGCCCAGCGCGTGCCGATCGCCTGCACGGTCGCCGTCGCCGTGTGGAGGGGCGCGGTCTCCTGGTGGGACGCGGAGTCGAGGCTCATGGCAGCGCCCCATGATACCCCCGGGCGGCGCCGCCGGGAAAGGCGCGCCGTGGTACGCTCGAGCCGTGACGCAGCTCCCGCTCGTCGGCGTGACCACGTCGGTCACGGTGGACACGTACCCGGAGCGCGCCTACCTGAACACGGCGTACGTGCGCGCGGTCGAGCAGGCGGGCGGCGTGCCGGTGCTGCTGCCGCCGCCCCTGGGCGCCGCCGCCCGCGACGGCCTGTGGGCGCGGCTCGACGCGCTCATCCTGACGGGCGGCGGCGACGTGGACCCGCGGCACTTCGGCGAGCCCCGCCACCCGACGCTCGCAGAGGTCTCCGAAGCGCGCGACACGCTCGAGCTCGAGCTGACCCGCGGCGCCCTCGCCCAGGGGCTCCCGCTCCTCGCGATCTGCCGCGGCATCCAGGTGCTCAACGTCGCGCTCGGCGGCAGCCTCTACCAGGACGTCCGGAGCGACCCCGGCTCGCCCCTCGCTCACAGCCAGGCGGAGCGCCGCCACCAGCCCACGCACCAGGTAAAGGTCCAGGCGGGCTCGCGGCTCGCCGCGGTCCTCGGCGCCCTCGAGGTCGACGTGAACAGCTTCCACCACCAGGCGCTCGCGCGGCTCGGACGGGGGCTCGCCGCCGTCGCGTGGGCGCCCGACGGCATCGTCGAGGGCGTGGAGCCGGCCGGCGGCGACCCGTTCGTCCTGGGCGTGCAGTGGCACCCCGAGGACCTCGTCGAGCACGACCCGGCGGCGCGCCGCCTCTTCGCCGCGCTCGTCACCGCCGCCGCGCGCGCCTAGCGGACGAGCTCCCAGCGCGACGGGGCGTCGCGGACCACGTGCTCGCGCACGCGGCCCTCCCGCGCGAGCTTCGCGAGGTGCGAGGCGACCGACTGCGCGGCCGCCTGGTGGAGCGCCGCGGACACGTCGGCGTAGATGCGCGCGACCATCTCGGGGATCGTGACGAGGCCGTCGCCGAGCGCCTCGAGGATCTGGCGCTCGCGCATGAGCCGGTGCTCGATGTACTCCCGCACCCGCCCCGGCCCGTCCTCGATGACCGGGCCGTGGGCGGGGTAGATCCGGCGGACGTCGAGGTCGAGCAGACGCCGCAACGAGGTCATGTAGTCGCCGAGGTCCCCGTCGTCGAGCGGGATGACGGTCGTGGACCCGCCCAGGACCACATCGCCCGTGAACAGCGCTTTCTCCTCGACGAGGTAGAAGCAGAGGTGGTCGGAGGCGTGGCCGGGCGTGTGGACGGCGATCAACGTCGCGCCGTCGCCGTGCACCGCCTGCCCGTCGCGCAGGTCGTCGATCGCCTCGGGCAGGCCGCTGTCCCGGTGGATCATCTTGGCGACCGGGATGCCCCTGAAGCGCGCCCGGAGCTGCGACACGCCGCCCAGGTGGTCGCGGTGACGATGCGTGAGGACGATGCGCGAGGGCTGGCGCCAGCCCCGCCCGGCGAGGTAGCGCGCGAGCAGCGGCACGTAGCCGGCGACCCCCGCGCCGGTGTCGAGCAGGATCGGGTCGCGCCGGCCGACGAGGTAGGTGTTGGTGCCCGGCCCGGTCATGAGCCCGGGGTTCAGGCCGAGCACGCGCCCGACCAGGTCGCTCGGCGTGGCGGTCGTCGGGAAGTCGCGGTCGATCCAGCTCACGCGCGCCCCTCCCTCTCGTCGACCACCGGCGACTCCTCAGGCTCCCGGCGCCCCGAACGTCACGACGCTCCGGGCCACCTCGCCCCGCTCGAGCGCATCGTACGCCTCGTTGATCCGCTCGAGAGGGTACGTGCGCGTCAGCAGCTCGTCCAGCTTCAGTTTACCCGCCCGGTACAGCTCGATGAGCCGCGGGATGTCCACGCGCGGCGCCCCCGCGCCGTAGATCGAGCCGGTGAGCACGCGCTCCTCGAACACGAGCGAGAGCACGGGGACCGAGACCTCGGCGGTGGCCGGCGCGACGCCGAGCACGACGGCGACGCCGCGCTTGGCGAGCGTGTCGTACGCCTGGCGCATCGTGCGCGGCTCGCCGATCACCTCGAACGCGTAGTCCACGCCGCGGCCGCCGGTCGCGGCCCGGACCGCCGCGACCGGGTCGCCCGCGGAGGCGTCCACCGCGTCGGTCGCGCCGAACCGCCGCGCCAGCTCGAGCTTCAGCGCGTGCCGGTCCACCGCGAAGATCCGCCCCGCGCCCGCCAGCGCGGCGCCCTGCACCACGCAGAGCCCGACACCGCCCGTCCCGAACACCGCGACGCTGCTCCCGGGCCGGACGCGCGCGGCGTTGACCACGGCGCCGACGCCCGAGACCATCGCGCACCCCAGCAGCGCAGCGCGGTCGAGCGGCAGGTCCTCCGGGATCCGGAGGACCCCGCGCTCGGGCACGACCGCGTGGTCGGCGAAGCTCGCGACCCCGCAGAAGTGCTTGAGCGGCCGCCCCTCGAGGGTCAGGCGCGTCGTGCCGTCGAGGAGGCAGCCCGTCTGGCGCACCCGCATGCCCTCGTTGCAGAGCGCCGGGCGCCGGGCGCTGCAGTACTCGCACACGCCGCAGGAGAGCCGCCAGAGCGTGAGCACGTGGTCGCCGGGCCGCACGGAGGTCACGCCGGCGCCGACCTCCGCGACGACGCCCGCGCCCTCGTGGCCGAGGACCGCGGGCAGCGGCGCCGGCACGTGCCCCGTCATCACGTGCAGGTCGGTGTGGCAGACGCCGCACGCCGCCATGCGGATCAGCACCTCGCCCGCGCGCGGCGGCGCGAGCTCGACGTCGCACACCTCGAGCCGCCGCCCGACCTCCAGGAGCACCGCCGCCCGCACGCGCATGGCCCGCCTCCTCTACGCCACGCCCAGGAAGCGGCGCTTGACGTCCTCGTCGGCGTCGAGCCCGGCCGGCGTGCCCTCGTACACGATCTGCCCCTTGCTCATGACGTAGACGCGGTCGGCCACCCGGAGGGCCAGCGGCACGTTCTGCTCGACGAGGAGGATCGAGAGCCCCTCGCGCTTGAGCCGCACGAGGACGCGCCCCATCTCGCGGACGATCAGCGGCGCCAGCCCCTCCGAGGGCTCGTCGAGCAGCAGGAGCCGCGGGTTCGTCATCAGCGCGCGCGCGACCGCGAGCATCTGCTGCTCGCCGCCCGACAGCGTGCCGCCGCCCTGCAGCCGCCGCTCGTAGAGGCGCGGGAACAGCTCGTACACGCGCTCCGGGGTCCAGGCGCCCGCGCCCGGCCGCGCGCCGAGCAGCAGGTTCTCGACGACCGAGAGCGGCCCGAAGATCCGCCGGCCCTGCGGCACGAGCCCGATGCCGCGCTTGGCGATGCGGAACGCGGCGAGCCGGTGGATCGGCGCGCCGTCGAGCCGCACGGCGCCCTCCCGCGGCGGCGTGAAGCCGATGATGGACCGGATCAGCGTGGTCTTGCCCACGCCGTTCCGCCCGAGGAGCGCGACGGCCTCGCCCGCGCGCACGGCGAGCGAGACGCCGTGCAGGACGTGGCTCTCGCCGTAGTAGGTGTGGACCGTCTCGACGGCGAGCATCAGCCCTCGTCCCCCGTGCCGAGGTACACCTCGTAGACGCGCGGGTCCGCCTTCACCGCGTCGGGCGCCCCCTCGCTCAGGACCTCGCCGTAGTGGAGCACCGTGATGCGGTCGGCGAGCGAGAAGACCACGTCCATGTCGTGCTCGATGATCAGGAGCGTGATCTCGCGCGGCAGCGCCGCGAGCAGGCGGGTCATGTGCTGTGTCTCCTCGGGCGACATGCCCGCCGTCGGCTCGTCGAGGAGCAGGAGGCGCGGCGCCGTCGCGAGCGCCACGCCCAGCTCGAGCTGGCGCTGCTCGCCGTACGAGAGGCGGCCCGCCGGCTCGGCGAGCCGCTCGGCGAGGCCGACCTGCTCGGCGACCGCGCGCGCGCGGGCGCGCGGCGCCGCCAGGCGCGCGACGGAGCCGAAGAGGTTCCAGCTCCCGCGCCCGTCCGCGGCCGCGGCGAGGCGGAGGTTCTCGCCGACGTCGAGCCGCGGGAAGAGGCTCGTGCGCTGGAACGAGCGCGAGATGCCCCGCCGCGCGACCGCGTGCGGGGCGAGCCCCGTGAGCGGCTCGCCCTCGAGCAGGACGCGCCCGCCGTTCGGCGCCAGGTGGCCGGTGATCAGGTTGAAGAGGGTCGTCTTCCCGGCGCCGTTCGGCCCGATGAGCGCGCGGCGCTCGCGCGGCTCGACGGCGAGCGACACGCCGTTCAGCGCCTTGAGGGCGGCGAAGCTCTTCGTGAGGCGCTCGACCGCGAGCAGCGGGCTCACGCGTGGAGCCCCACGCGACCCCGCAGCGCGCCGACGAGCCCGCCCGGGGCGAAGAGGACGAACAGGATGAACGTGGCCCCGAGGATCAGCATCCACCGCTCCGTGTAGGAGCTGACCAGCGACTGGAGCAGGATGAACGCCGCGGAACCGAGCATCGCGCCGCCGAGGGTCCCGGTGCCGCCGATGATGACCATCAGCAGCGCCTCGCCCGACGTCGTCCAGAAGAACGCGTCCGGGGAGATCGAGCCGTTGAACTGCGTGTAGAGCGCGCCGGCGACGCCGGCGACCGTCCCGGCGACGACGAACGCGAGCAGCTTGTAGCGGCTCACGGGATAGCCGACCGCCTCCATCCGCGCCTCGTTCTCGTGGATGCCCCGGAGCACGTGCCCGAAGGGCGAGCGGACCGCCCGCCAGAGGACCAGGGCCGCCAGCGTCACGAGGCCGACCAGGTACAGGTGGAACGCGGTCGGCTGCGCGGTGTCGAGGCCGAGCACGACCACGCGCGGCACGCCGACGATGCCGTCCTCGGCGCCGAGCCATGCCGCCTGGAACGCGTACGCGAAGAACATCTGCGAGAACGCGAGCGTCAGCATGATGAAGTAGACGCCGCTCACCCGGATCGAGAAGAACCCGATGACGAGCGCGGCCGCCGCGGCGGCGAGCGCGGGGGCCGCGAGGCCCGCGAGCGCCCCCGGGGAGCCCTGGAGCGCGAAGGCGGCGACGTAGGCGCCGATCCCGAAGAAGGCCGAGTGGCCGAAGGAGACCATGCCCCCGTAGCCCATCAAGAAGTCCAGGCTCATCGCGAACACGCCCCAGATGAGGATTTCCTGGAGGAGCTTGACCGGGTAGACGCCGAAGGCCGCCGGGAACGCCGCGACGGTGGCGACGACCACCACGAACCCGAGCGCGCGCAGCCGCATCACTTGAGCTGGCGCCCGAAGAGCCCCTGCGGGCGGAGCAGCACGATCAGCGCCATCACGACGTAGATCATCAGCATCGAGACGCCGGGCAGCCACGCCTTCCCGAACGTCTCCGCCTGGCCGATGATGAGGCTGCCGACGAGCGAGCCCTTGAGGCTGCCGAGGCCGCCGACCACCACGACGATCAGCGCCGGGATCAGGATCGTGACGCCGACGGAGGGGTACGCGGACTGGATCGGCCCGGCGATCACGCCCGAGAGCCCGCCGAGCGCCGCGCCGAAGGCGAAGACGCCGGTGAACATGCGGTCCGTGTTGATCCCGAGGCCCGCGGCCATCTCGGCGTCGAAGACACCCGCGCGGATGATCGCGCCGAGACGCGTCTTCTCGATCAGGAGCCAGAGCGCGAGCGCCATGACGAGCCCGAAGGCGATCACGAAGAGCCGGTACGAGGGCAGCGTCGCGTCGCCGAGCGTGACCGAGCCCGCGAAGAGGGCGGGGGGCGGGATCGAGCGGATCCGCCCGCCCCAGATCCACTTGACGAGGTCCTCGAAGAGGTAGATCAGCCCGAACGTGAGCAGCACCTGGTCGAGCGTCGGCCGGCGGTAGAGCGGCCG
>MGCF01000020.1:732-17872 GCA_001788495.1 Candidatus Rokubacteria bacterium RIFCSPLOWO2_02_FULL_73_56 | reverse complement strand
TACACCGCGTTCAACGAGAACGACACCGACATCGGCCAGCGGATCGAGGAGCTGGCGCCGCACGTCGACTACTTCTCCCCGATGCTCTACCCGTCCGGCTACCACCGGGGGATCCCGGGCTATCGCAACCCCGTCGAGCACCCCTACCAGGTCGTGCACGAGAGCGTGCGTCTGATCCGGCAGCGCGCCGGCCACGCCACGGTGCGCGTGCGGCCGTGGCTGCAGGACTTCCGCGATTACGCCTTCGACCGCCGGCCGTTCGGGGTCGCCGAGATCCGCGCCCAGATCCAGGGCGCGCTCGACGCGGGCGCCGCCGGCTGGATGCTCTGGAACCCGCGCAACGAGTACACCGCGGCCGCCCTCCGGCAGAAGGAGGCGCTCGTCGCGAAGTGAGGATCGTCCTCGTGCTCGTCCTGCTCCTGACCGCGGCCCTGCTCCTGGCCTCCTTCGCCTGGGCGGAGCCGCTGCTCCCCAACGAGCTCGGCCGCGTCATGATCCTCGAGTACCACAAGATCGACTACCCGGAGGAGCGCTGGACGCGCACCCCGGAGAACTTCCGCCGCGACCTCGAGACGCTCTACGCGCGCGGCTACCGGCTGCTCGGGCTCAACGACCTGCTCGACGGGCGCGTCGCGCTGCCGGCGGGCACCACGCCGGTGGTCCTCACCTTCGACGACTCCTCGCCGGGCCAGTTCCGCTACCTCGAGCGCGGCGGCGCGCTCGAGCTCGACCCGAAGTCGGCCGTGGGCATCCTCGAGGCGTTCGCGCGCGCGCGCCCGGACTTCGGCCGCGCCGCGACGTTCTTCGTGCTGCCCGGCGCCGCGCCGCCGAACCGCCTCTTCAACCAGCCGGCGCACGCGGGCGCGAAGCTCCGCTGGCTCGCGCGCCACGGCTACGAGATCGGCAACCACACCCTCTGGCACGCCAACCTCGGCCAGTACGGCGAGACGACCGTGCGCGCGCAGCTCGCCGAGGCGCAGCAGTGGATCCGCCGCCACGTGCCCGACTACCGGCTCCGCACGCTCGCGCTGCCGCACGGCGTGTACCCGAAGGACGTCGCCTGGGCGCTCGCGGGTGCGGCCAAGGGCGAGACCTACCGTCACGACGCGATCCTGATGGTCGCCGGCGGCGCGGCCCCGTCGCGGTTCGCGCGCCGGTTCGACCCGGTGCGGCTGCCGCGCATCCAGGCGGTCGGGCGCGAGCTCCGCGCCTGGCTCGCGCACTTCGCGAAGCACCCCGAGGACCGCTTCGTGAGCGACGGCGACCCGGGCGTGGTCACGGTGCCCGCGGCCCGGCGGGACCAGGTGCGCGCGGACCTGCCGAAGACGCTGCGTGTGGTGGAGCGGTGAACCGTTCGAGCCGAGGCCTACGGATACATGAGATACGACGCGCGCCGCTTCAGGAAGCTCTCACGGTCCATCTCGGCCCAGGCCCTCAGCCGGCTGAGGGCCTCGCCCCTCAGGAGGGCCCACATCGTGGGCCGGTTCACGAGGAGGTTCTGGATCTTCTCGGGCCTGAACTGGTCGCGGTGACGCGCGCGTAGCTCGCGCGCGAGCGCGAGCGCGACCGTCACCGGGCGGAGCGCGTCGCGGTCGGTGACGACCAGGCGCACGCCGCCGCACGGCACGTGCGCGTACCGATCCTCCGACGGCGTGAACCACGCGGGCTCGAACCGGACGCCGGGCAGCCGCCGCGCCTCGAGCGCGGCGGCGAGCCCCTCGGGCTCCACCCACGGCGCGCCGACCACCTCGAACGGCGTGTCGGTCCCCCGCCCGACCGAGACGTTGGTGCCCTCGAGGAGCCCGACGCCCGCGTAGAGCAGCGCCTGGGTCACGCTCCGGATGTTCGGCGAGGGGTTCACCCAGGGCAGGCCGGTCTCGTCGTACCAGAGCCGCCGCTGCCAGCCCCCGAGCGGCACCACGCTGAGCGAGACCGGGATCATCCGCTCGGCCGCGGCCATCTGCGCGAACTCGCCGATCGTGAGCCCCGTGCGCACCGGCAGCTCGTGGGGCCCCGTGAACGACTCGAGGTCGCGCTCGAGCAGCGGCCCCTCGACCACGGCGCCGGTGATCGGGTTGGGCCGGTCGAGCACGAGCACCGGGATCCGCGCGCGCGCCGCCTCCTCCAGCACGTACACGAGCGTCGTCAGGTACGTGTAGTAGCGCGCGCCCACGTCCTGCACGTCGAAGACGAGGCGCGTCAGGCCACGGAGCATCTCGGGCGTGGGCCGGCGCGTGGGGCCGTAGAGGCTCCAGACCGGCACGCCCGTGGCCGCGTCGCGGCCGTGCGGCACGTCCGCGGTCGCGGTGCCGCCGAGCCCGTGCTCGGGCGTGAAGATCGTCTTGAGGCGCACGCGCGGCGCGGCGGCGAGCAGGTCGATCGCGCGGCGCCCGCGCGCGTCCACGCCGGTCTGGTTGGTCACGAGCCCGACGGTCTGGCCGGCGAGCGGCGCGAAGTTCTGCGCGACGAGCCGGTCGAGGCCGGTGAGCACGCGCCCGGCGCGCGGCGCCGCCGGCGCGGGCTCGGGCGCGTCCGCCGCCGGCCCGCTCGCGGGCGCGCCGGCCGACGCCGCGAGCGGCGGCTGGAAGAGCGCGGCGCCGGCGGCGGCCGCCACGCGCATGCGCAGCTCGCGGATGCGCGCGGCGCCGCCCCCGTTCGGGTGGACGCGGTTGGTCAGCAGGATCACGTAGGTCCGGCTCGGCGGGTCGAGCCAGACGGCGGTGCCCGTGAAGCCGGTGTGCCCGACGGAGCCCTCGGGGAAGAAGGGCGCCAGCGTGGACGAGTACGGCGAGGCGAGGTCCCAGCCGAGCGTGCGCGTGCCGCGGCCGTCCGGCGCGCGCTCCCACATGAGCGCGACCGTCGCGGGGCGGAGCACGCGGCGGCCGTCGAGGCTCCCGCCGTGCAGGAGCATGCGCAGGAGCCGGGCGACGTCGGCCGCCGTCGAGAACATGCCCGCGTGGCCGGCGACGCCGCCGAGCAGGCGCGCGCGCGGGTCGTGCACCTCGCCCACGAGCAGCTGCCCGTTGGCCCAGGCGGTCGGCGCGACGCGGGGGCGCGCCGCCGCCGGCGGGTGGAACGAGGTGTCACGCAGGGCGAGCGGGCGGAAGATCTCGCGCTCGAGGTAGGCGTCGAGCCGCTCGCCGCTCACGCGCCGGACGAGCTCGCCGAGCAGGATGAACCCGGTGTCGCTGTACTGGAAGCTCGAGCCCGGCGCGTAGTCGAGCGGCAGCCGTGCGATCGCGCCCGCGGCGCGGGGAAAGCCGGCCGCGACGACGCCGTTCGAGGGGTAAGCGGCGAGGCCCGCGCTGTGCGTCAGCAGGCGCCGGAGCGTGACGCCGCGGAACGCCCGGCCGCGAAACTCGCGCAGGTACCGCCCGAGGGGTGCGTCGAGCGCGACGCGGCCGCGCTCGACGAGCGCCATCACCGCGAGCGTCGTGCCGAGCGGCTTGGTGAGCGAGGCGAGGTCGAAGATCGTGTCCTCGGTCATCGGCTGGGGCGCGGGCAGGAGCCGGCGCGCGCCGTACGCGCGGTGGAAGAGCACGCGGTCGCCCTGGCCGACGAGGACGACCGCGCCGGGCAGCTCGCCCGAGGCGACGGCGTCGCCGGCGGCCTCGTCGACGGCGGAGAAGTCGCGCGCGCGCGCGGGGGCGGCGACGAGCAGGAGGACGAGCGCGAGCGGCGCCGCGCGTGTGACGCGAGCGGCCATCACGCGGCCATCTTAGCACTGCTATAGTGCAATCCGTGGATCTCGCGGCGCGGATCGAGGCCGAGCTGCGCGAGCGCCTGGAGGCGGCGGTGGACTTCGTGTGCCTCGGGGCGCTGGTCGAGCGCCGGCACGCGCGGGGGCTGCCCCCGCTCGACTCCGACAGCACGCGCGACCGCGCGGAGTACGAGGCGAGCGTGCGCGCGTTCCTCACCCACCTCGAGGCGAGCGTGGCGTGGGACCTCGCGCCCGAGCAGGCCGCGCGCGTCGAGGCCGCCGGACGCGCCGCGGCGGACGAGCCCACGCGGCTCGTCGCCGTCCAGGTGGCGCTCGCGCGGGCGCTGCCCGACTACTGGGAGCGCTTCGAGGCCGGCCGCGCCTCGTTCAGCGTGGACGCCGCGCCCGCCTCAGGCGGCGAGCGCCGAGGCCGGCTCGGCCGGCTCTTCCGTCGCCGCTGAGCGCCAGGCCGCCAGCGCCCACAGGTTCTCGACGTCCTCGAGCGCGCGCCGCCACCTGCCGTAGCCCTCGAGCAGCCCCGCCCGCTGAGCGGCCAGGGTCGCCTCGGCCTCCTCCAGCCGTGCCCGGAGCGTCGGGTTCGCCGCACGGATCGCGTCGAAGCTCGTGTCCGGCACCGACACGGCAAGCCGGTCGAGGAGCCGGGTGATCTCGTCGTAGAGGACACGCTCCACCGGGTTCATGGGACACCTCCGCCTTCGATCTCATAACTAAACACGTGGCGACTATTTCAGTCAAGTGGCAAGAAACCTGGCTTGCATCATGTGTTGCGTTCAAGTAGCATCGGTTTCTGCCAACAGGGAGGCGCGATATGAAAGCCGAGCGGAGCGGTGAGCCGTGCACGGAGCTCCTCGCCCGGTGAGCGCGTGGCTCGTGCTCGTCGTCCGCCTGCCGTCCCAGCCCTCGAGCCTGCGCGTGCGCGCCTGGCGCCGGCTCCGCACGCTCGGCGCGGTCGCGCTGAAGAACTCGGTCTGGGTGCTCCCCTGCTCCCCGGAGAGCTACGAGCAGCTCCAGTGGCTCGACCAGGAGGTCCAGCGCGACGGCGGCGAGGCGACGCTGCTCAAGGTGGACCGCGTCGAGAACATGGCGCCGGAGACGCTGCGGCGCCTGTTCAACGACACGCGCGACCACGACTACCGCGGCCTCGCCGAGCGCTATCGGGGGCTCCTCCACGCGCTCGAGCGCCGCGGGGCGCGGCGGGCGCCGGGCCGCCCCGCCGACGAGGCGAGCCGGCTCGCGCGCGAGCTGGAGCGCGTGCGCCGGATCGACTTCTTCGACGCGCCCGGCCGGCGCGAGGTCGAGCGCCTGCGCGAGGCGGTGGAGCTCCGGCTGCGCCCCGCCGCGCCGGCGCCCGCGCCCCCGGCGCCCCTCGGCGCGCTCCGGGGCCGGCGCTGGGTCACGCGGCCGCGCCCGCACGTGGATCGCATCGCCTCGGCCTGGCTCATCAAGCGCTTCGTGGATCCCGACGCCGAGTTCCTGTTCGCGCCGGCCGACGCGCTGCCCGCGGACGCGATCCCGTTCGACGTGGTCGGCGCCGAGCTCGGCCACGCGGGCGAGGACTGCACGTTCGAGACGCTGCTCCGCCGCGGCGGGCTCGCCGACCGCCGGCTCGCCGCGCTCGCCGAGATCGTGCACGCCGCCGACCTGCGCGACGACAAGTACCAGCGGGAGGAGGCGCGCGGCCTCGACGTCGCGCTCCGCGGGCTGCTGGCCGTGACCACGGACGACCACGAGGTGCTGGCCACCGGCCTGCGCCTGTTCGACGGGCTGTACGCCACGCTCGGAGGCGCCCGGTGAATCGCGATCATCCGAACCGTCCGCTGAGGAGGCTGCCATGAAGTGGATCACTCGCGAGAAGGCGCGCGTGGACCGGATCGCCTGCCCCTGGCTCATCGCGCGGTTCATCGACCGGACGCCCGAGTTCCTGTTCGTCCCCGCGGGGGAGGTGCTGGCCGTGGCCGCGCGCGAGGGCGCGACCCCGTTCGACGTGCCCGGCGCCGAGCTCGGCCACCACGGCGACCGCTGCTCGTTCGACGCCTTCCTGGACCGCTACGGCCTCGACGACCCCGCGCTGCGCGCGCTCGCCCTCGTCGTGCGCGGCGCCGACACCGAGGCGCGCGCCCTCGCGCCGGAGGCGCCGGGGCTCTACGCGCTCGCCTCCGGCTTCCGGGCCCTCGCGCGCGACGACCACGAGAACATGCGCCTGCAGTTCCCCGCGTACGACGCGCTCTACGCGTACTGCCGCGCCCGCGTGCATGGCGCTCCCGCCTGAGGTCCGGGCCGTCTTCGCGGCGAAGACGGCGCGCACGTTCTGCTACGGGTTCCTCGGGATCCTCCTGCCCGTCTACCTGAGCGAGCTCGGCCTCGGGGCGGCGGCGATCGGCGTGGCCGTGACGGCGACGCTCGCCGGCAGCGCGGTGCTCACCTGGGCGGTCCGCCGGCCCGCCGAGCGCTGGGGCGGGCGCGCCGCGCTCCTCGCGCTGGCGGGCCTGTCCGCGGCCGCGGCGCTCGTGCTGCTCGCCACGCGCGCGCCGTGGCTCGTCGTGCTCGGGGCGATGCTCGGCAACGTCGCGGTGGGGGCGGGCGAGACCGGGCCGTTCCTCGCGCTCGAGCAGGTCATGGTGGCGCGCGCCGTCGCCCCGGCGCGGCGCACGCTCGTGCTCAGCGTCTACAACCTGCTGGGCTACGCGGCGGCGGCGCTCGGCGCGGCGGTCCTGCGCCTCGGGCCTGCCCCCCGCCTGCTGTTCGCCGTCTTCCTCGCCGCGGCGGCGGCGCAGGCCCTGGCGTACGCGCGGCTCGGCGCCGCGGCCCGGCCCGCGCGGCGCGCGCCCGCCGGCGCGCCGCCGTCGGCCCCGCTGATCCGCAAGCTCGCCGCCCTCTTCGCGCTCGACGCGTTCGCCGGCGGCTTCGTGCTCCAGTCGCTCGTCGCCTACTTCCTGCACGAGCGCTACGGCCTCGGCCTCGAGACGCTCGGCCTGGTCTTCTTCGCGACGTCGCTCCTCACCGCGGCCTCCCTCCTGCTCGCCCCGCGCGCGGCCGCGCGCTTCGGGCTCCTGCCGACGATGGTGGGCTCGCACCTGGTCTCCAACGTCGTGCTGATCGCGATCGCGGCGGCGCCGACCGCAGCGGTGGCGGTCCTGCTCCTGTGCGTGCGGCACCTGCTCTCGCAGATGGACGTGCCGACGCGGCAGGCCTACGTGATGGCGATCGTCGAGGACCGGGAGCGGGAGGCGGCGGCCACCGTCACGAACCTCGCGCGCACCGTCGCCCAGGCCGTCACGCCGTCGGTGACCGGCTGGGTCATGCAGGCCGTGGCGCTCTCGGCGCCGTTCGTGCTCGGCGGCGGGCTGAAGATCGTGTACGACCTGCTGCTCTGGTGGACCTTCCGCGACGTGAAGCTCCGCGACTCCGCCTGACGCCGACGCGCCCCTGCCCGCAATCGCCTCCGACGATGGTGGCTGGCGTGGTCGCCGCGCGAGGAGCTCGGCTGCGGCGGGGGCCGGGGGGCGGGGGGCCCTCGGCGACCCGTGGTGTCAGGTCTCGACCCGACGCGCCCCTGTCCGGAATCGCCTCCGACGATGGTGGCTGGCGTGGTCGCCGAGGGCCCCCCGCCCCCCGGCCCCCGCCCCGCCAGAGCTACTTGATCGCGACGGCCTTGACCTGCCGGAAATCCGTCGTCCCGGCGAGCGACTTGAGCACGCCGTCCTGCACGAGCGTGGTCATCCCCTCGGCCTTCGCCTGCACGAACATCTCGGCGACGCGCGCCCGCGTCTGGATGAGCCGCTTCATCTCCTCGGTGGTGACGAGGAGCTCGTGGATCGCGACCCGCCCGCGGTAGCCGCTCTTGTTGCACGAGGCGCAGCCCTTGCCGCGGTGGAGCACGAACGCCTCGTCGTACTTCTGGCCGAGCCCCTCGAAGGCCTCCTCGCCGTACGCGGCCGCGAGCTCGTCGAACTCGGCGCGCTCCGGGTGGTATTCCGCCTTGCAGTCCACGCAGATGCGCTTGACGAGCCGCTGCGCGAGCACGCCGAGCAGCGCGTCCGCGAAGTTGAAGGGGTCGAGGCCCATGTCGAGCAGCCGGACGACGGTCTCGACCGCGCTGTTCGTGTGCAGCGTGCTGAACACGAGGTGGCCGGTCAGCGAGGCCTCGATGCCGGTGGAGGCCGTCTCCTCGTCGCGCATCTCGCCGACCATGATCACGTCGGGGTCGGCGCGGAGGAACGAGCGCATCGCGGTGGCGAAGTCGAGCCCGATCTTCGGGTTGACCTGGAGCTGCCGCAGGCCGTACTGCGTGATCTCGACCGGGTCCTCCGCCGTCCAGATCTTTCGCTCCGGCTTGTTGATGTGGCCGAGCAGCGAGTGGAGCGTGGTCGTCTTGCCGGAGCCCGTCGGCCCCACGCAGAGGACGAGGCCGTAGGGCTTGTCGACGATCTTCTTGATCTCGGCGAGGTTGCGCGGCGTCATCCCGAGCCTGTCGAGCGAGATCGGCTCGCTCGCCGAGAGGATGCGCATCACCACGTCCTCGTTCTGGTTGGCGGTGGGGACGGTGGCGACGCGGAGCTCGATGTCCCGCCCGTCCGGCATCCGGAACTTGATCTTGCCGTCCTGCGGCCTGCGGCGCTCGGCGATGTCGAGCTGCGACATGATCTTGAGCCGGGTCACGATCGCCCGCCGGTAGGCGCCGGGGATCTTCTGGTACTCGAGGCAGCCGCCGTCCACGCGGTAGCGGATCACCGTGTCCTTCTGCGCGCCGTACGGCTCGATGTGGATGTCCGACGCCCGAGACTTGTAGGCGTCCATGATGATCTGGTTGGCGAGCCGGATCACCGCGCTGTCGTTCTCGTCCAGCTCGCCCAGGCCGGAGTCGAGCGACTCGTAGCCCCCCTCGTCCTTGAGCTCGCCGAGGATGTTGCCGATCGAGTCCTTCGACGCGTACTCGCCGCTCGCGGCGCCGAGGTAGAGGAGGATGTCCTTGCGCAGGGCGACGGCCAGCTTGATCTTCCGGTTCCTCAGCGCCTGGCTGATGCTGTCGACGCGCTGCAGGTCCTGGGGGTTGTCGATGAGCACCAGGATCCCGTCATCCTCGCGCCGGATCGGCAGCCAGTAGTTGCGCTTGAGGAACTCGTGCTTCAGGTCCTTCATGAGGTCCGGCGGCGGCAGGATCCGCTCGTCGTACTCCATGAACGGGCACCGGTAGAACTGCGAGAGCGAGATGCCGAGCTCCGACTTCGGCACCTTGTACTGCTCGATCAGGATCGACTCGACGTCGACCTGCCGCCGGCGCGACTCGGCGACGGCGGAGTTCAGCTCGTCCTGCGAGATCCGGTGCTGGGCGAGCAGGTAGTCGAACTTGGTCTTCGGCCGGTTCTGGCTCTGGGAGATCTGGGTCTGGTTGTAGAAGGCGATCCCGAGCGTCTTCGCGATCCGCGCGGCGCTGGCCTCGTCCTCCTTCGTGAACCGCCCCCCGTGCTTCTTGTTGAGGAGCTGGATGACGCCGATGGCCCGTCCGTCGTGCATGATCGGCATCGCGAGAATCTGCTGGGTGCGGAAGCCGGTCTTCTTGTCCCACGAGCTGTCGAAGCTGAGCGTCGGCGAGATCTTCGAGATCTCGGCCAGGTCGTACGCGTCGGCGATGTTGATCACGCGGCCGGAGGCGGCGACGAAGCCGGCGATGCTCTTCTCGGCGATCGGCAGCCGGATCTCCTTGACGGTGTCGATCGCCAGGAACTTGGAGTAGAGCTCCCTCCGGTCGGCGTCGACCGCGTACAGGGTCATGCGGTCGGCGTCGAGGAGGCCGAGGATCTCGCCCTGGAGCTCGATGAAGATCGAGTCGAGCCCGCGGGCGGAGTGGATGCGGTCCACGAGCTGCACGAGCCGCTGCTCGTAGGCCAGGCGTTCCTGCAGGACCAGGACGGATTCTTGCTGGGCCACGGCACCCCCGGCGTTCCGTAAACCTGGCCCAGTGTAGCAGATCGCGGGACACCGGGGGCAAGGGAGGCCGCGGGCCAGGGCCGCGCCGTCCGGAAACGCCCGTCAGCGGCCGAGCGCGGCCAGCATCTCCTCGACGCGGGTGAACTTCACGCGCGGACGCCCCTGTGCCCGGCCGCGAGCCACCTCGAGCTGGTTCAGCGTGAGCCAGTCGGCGTACGAGACGTAGCTGGGCCGGCGCTGGCGCACGAGCGCCTCGGCGGCCGCCGCGGTCGCGTGCGCGGGCGCCCGCAGCGCGCCCTGCGCCAGGTCCTCGAGCATGCACTCGACGGTCTCCGCGGCGTCGGGCTTGTTGGTGCCGATGACCCCGCTGGGGCCGCGCTTGACCCAGCCCGCCGTGTACTCGCCGACGACGGGCCGCCTGGTGTCGGGATCGAGCACGCGGCCCTTCTCGTTGAGGATCACACCCCACTTCTCGTTGAACGGCACGCCCGGCAGGGCCACGCCGCGATAGCCGACGGAGCGGAACACGAGCCCCACGGCGAGCTCCTCGAAGCGGTCCGTCGCGCGCGCCTGCAGCGCGCCCGTCGGCGTGGCGTAGAGCTCGTTCCGCACCAGGCGCATCCCCACGACGCGCCCGCGGGCGTCGCCGAGCAGCTCGACGGGCGAGACGAGGAAGCGCAGGGTCAGGC
The DNA here is from genome assembly GCA_001788495.1 of Candidatus Rokubacteria bacterium RIFCSPLOWO2_02_FULL_73_56. GTDB lineage: Bacteria > Methylomirabilota > Methylomirabilia > Rokubacteriales > CSP1-6 > GWA2-73-35. The sequence goes on along the minus strand of MGCF01000020.1, from coordinate 7,534 downwards.
GGCGCGACTTGCCGGTCGGCGCGCGCAGCGCGTAGCCGTGCAGGATCTCCACCTTCTTGATGGCCGCGCGGTCCTGGCTCGTCTCGATGGACTCGCGGCTCACCGGGTCGAGCTCGACCTCGGCGGGCACGACGCCGACGTCCGCGTCGGCCAGCTCGCCGAGCTCCTTGACCTCGGGATTGGTGAACGCCGCCTGCGCCGGCCCGCGCCGGCCCAGGAGGTAGACCTCCCTGACGCGGCTCCGCCGGAGCGCCTCGAGCGCGTAGTCGGCGATGTCGGTCTTCGCCAGCTCCTCGGGCGAGCGGCAGAGGATGCGCGCCACGTCCGCCGCGACGTTCCCCACGCCGACGACGGCAGCGCGCTCGACCGAGAGGTCGAACTGGTAGTCGCAGTAGTCGGGGTGGCCGTTGTACCACGCGACGAACTCGGTGGCCGGGTGGCTGCCCTCCAGGTCCTCGCCCGGGATGCCCATGCGCCGGTCGGTCTGGGCGCCCGTGCAGTAGAGGATCTGGTGGTAGTGCGCGCGCAGGTCGGCGAGCGTCACGTCCTTGCCGAACTCGACCCCGCCGAAGAACCGGAAGCGCGGGTGCGCGGCCACCTTGTCGAACGCCGCCGTGACCGACTTGATCTTCTGGTGGTCGGGCGCGACGCCGAGACGCACGAGGCCGTACGGGGTCGGCAGCCGGTCGTAGAGGTCCACCTCGACGACCACCCCCTCCTGGCGCAGCAGCTGGTCCGTCGCGTAGTAGCCCGTCGGCCCGGCGCCGATGATCGCGACGCGCAGCGGCTGCTCGGCCGTCCCCGCTCGCGCCATCAGTGGCTCCGCCCGGGCTGGTCCGCGAGGAGCTGCGCCTGGAGCGTGTCCACCTCGCCCTGGTAGTGGTCGCGCTGGGCCTTGACGATGTCGCCGATCGAGACGATGCCGACGAGGCGGCCCTGCTCCACCACGGGCAGGTGACGGATCCGCTTCTCGGTCATCGTGTGCGCCACGACCAGCAGGTCGTCCTGCGCCTGGCCCGTGATGACGTCGCGGGTCATGATCTCGGCGACCGTGCGGTCGAACACGCTCTCGTTGCGCGCCGCCTCGCGCACGATGTCGCGCTCCGAGAGGATGCCGACGGGCCGGTCGGCCCCCTCCACGACGATCAGCGCGCCGATGTTGTGCCGGGCCAGCAGCCCGAGGGCTTCGCGGACGGACAGCTCGGGGCGCACGGTCACCGCCTGGGCGCCCTTCGTGGCGAGGATGCTCGCGATGTTCATCGGCCGCCTCCTTCCCTGACCCGGACATAGTACGTCAGCCCGGTGCCGGCGCGGAGGCGTGGTGCACACGGCCTAGACGGGGGCGGCCTCCGCAGCGCCGCGCGGCTCGGGGCGGGCCCGCGACCCGGCGGCCAGGCCGAGGCTCCGGCAGCGCTTGCGCAGGGTGTTGCGGTTCAGCCCGAGCAGGCGCGCGGCGCGGAGCTGGTTGCCGCCCGTCAGCGCCAGCGCGTGGGCGAGCAACGGCCGCTCGAGCAGCGCGAGCGCCTGGCGGTACACGCCCCCCGGGCTCGCCGCCAGCAGCCGCTCGACGAGCGCGGGCACCGCGTCGGCGAACAGCCGGGCCGGATCAGAAGAAGGCGTAGTGGAGGGCAACGGTGACGGTGTCCTGGGTCGTGGACGTCGGCACGAGCCCGGGGGCGCGCACCTTGAAGACCTTCTCGTCGGCGCTGTCGTGCCGGTACTCGAGCCGGCCGACGAGCCCCCGCCAGATCCTGTACTGCACGGTCGCGGTCCCCGACCAGAGCGAGACCTTGCCGCCGGCGCCCGCCACGGTGGCGAGCGTGCGCACGCCCTCCGGATCCTGAAAGGACTCGGCGCGCACGGCCGTGCGCAGCTTCTCGGTCCAGTCGTACGCCGCGTAGAGGGCCCAGCCCCACCAGCGGGCGTCGGCGCTCTGCCGCGTCCCGGCGGCGAGCAGCGAGGCCTCGTCGTCCTCCCAGCCGTAGTCGGCGTTGAGCCCAAGCGTCAGGCGCTTCACGCCCGTGTACGTCGCGGTCAGGTCGAGCACGGTCCGGCGCTCGCCCTGGCCGGCCTGCTCGGGCCCGGTGATCCAGTTGAGGTTGACCGCGAAGTCCTTGACCGGCGTCGTGGCGACCTGGCCGGTCCAGGAGAGCTTGTCGTTGGTGTCGTCGGCGACGTCCCAGCCGACGACGGGGCCCGCGGTGACCGCGAGCCAGTCGGCGACCGGGTACGACGCGAGGGCGCCCACGTGGGTCAGCGGGATCGCGAAGCCGTAGAGGAAGGAGCGCGAGAAGTTGAGATTGCTCGGCGCCTCGATGACCTCGTAGCCGAGCAGCGTGACGAACTTGCCCGCCTTGAGCGTCAGGCCGCCGCCGAGGGGGATCCGGTACGACCCGTACGCCTCCTGCAGGTCGTACTTGCGCGTGTTGCGGAACGGGAACTGGTCGTCGCCGTCGCGGAAGATGCCGAGCGCGTGGTTCTTCTGCGCGTCGAGGCCCGCGGTGACCACGAGCCCGAAACCGAACGGGTACTTCTCCGAGGGCTCCTTCTTGACGGCGAGCTCGGCCATGTTGAAGCTCCAGCCCGCGTCGAAGTCGTAGAGGCGCAGCTCGTTGACGTCGTCGCGGCCCGTGTGGCCGAGGTTCCACACGTAGCTGTTCTCGACGTACGCCGAGAGCGCGACCTCCTCCCACAGCGTCTTCGGCTTCTCCTCCGCCTTCGCCTGCGCGTGCGCCGCCGCCGTCGTGGCCGCGAGCAGCAGCCCGAGCACGACCGCGCCGAATCCTCGCCTCATGGGACTCTCCTTGTCAGAGCGCGCGCTCGCCCCGCTCGCCCGTCCGGATGCGGACGGCCTCCAGCAGAGGCGTGACGAACACCTTGCCGTCGCCGATGGCTCCCGTCTTCGCCGCGGCCGCGATCAGCGCGAGCACCTGCTCGCCCAGGTCGTCCGGCACGACGACCTCGACCTTCAGCTTGGGCAGGAAGTCCACGCTGTACTCGCCGCCGCGGTACATCTCCGTGTGCCCCTTCTGGCGGCCGAAGCCGCGGACCTCGCTCACGGTCATCCCCACGATGCCGGCGGCCGTGAGCGCCTCCTTCACGTCGTCGAGCTTGAAGGGCTTGATGACGGCCTCGATCTTCTTCATGGCCGCCCTCAGCGCCCGCGCTCGACGGCCGGCGCGCCGACGCGCGCGCCGCTCGTCGCGCTCGCCGCGGCCGGGACGCCCGGACCCCAGGCCGGCGCCGCGTGGAACTCCGGGTAGGCGCTGATCCCGTGCTCGCCGAGGTCGAGGCCCTCGCGCTCCTCCTCCGCGGAGACGCGGATCCCCATGACCGCCCCGAGGAGACCCCAGACGAGGGTGGCCGCGACCGCGACGAAGAGGCCGACCGCGACGACGCCCGTGAGCTGCGCGAGCAGCAGCTTCGCGCCGCCGCCGAAGAGGAGGCCGTTGCCGGTCGTCCCGGGCGAGAACTGGTCCTGGGCGAAGAGGCCGAGCGCCAGCGTGCCGAAGCCACCGCAGACCAGGTGGACGGAGACCGCGCCGACCGGGTCGTCCACGCGGACGCGGTCGAAGAAGAGGACCGAGAGCACGACGAGCACGCCCGCGGCCAGCCCGATCACCAGCGAGCTGGGTACGCTCACGAACGCGCACGGCGCCGTGATCGCGACCAGGCCCGCGAGCGCGCCGTTCAGGATCATCGTGAGGTCGGGCTTGCCGAGGAGCAGCCACGCGACGACCGACGCCGCGACGGCGCCGCCGGCGGCCGCCGTGTTGGTCGTCACCGCGATCCGCGCGATCGCGCCGGGGTCGGCGGCCATCGTGCTGCCCGGGTTGAAGCCGAACCAGCCGAACCAGAGGACGAACACGCCGAGCGTCCCGAGCGCGATGCTGTGCCCGGGGATCGGGTGGACGCGCCCGTCCTTGCCGTACTTGCCGATCCGCGGCCCGAGCATCAGCGCGCCGATCAGCGCCGCCCAGCCGCCGACCGAGTGGACGACGGTGGAGCCGGCGAAGTCCCAGAACCCGAGCTGCGCGAGCCAGCCGCCACCCCAGATCCAGTGGCCGACGACCGGGTAGATGAGCCCGACCATGCAGAAGCTGAAGAGGTAGAAGGCGCCGAACTTGACGCGCTCGGCCACCGCGCCGGAGACGATCGTGCCGGCGGTCCCGGCGAAGACGAGCTGGAAGAAGAACTTCGCCCAGAGCGGCACGCCCGTCCAGTTGAGCGCCGCGTACACCCCCTGGTAGGCGTCGCCCGTCGCGGGGCTGCCGTCGGCGCCGCCCACGAACCAGAGGCCGTGCGTGCCGAAGAACGGCGTCCCGTCGCCGAACATGATGCCGAAGCCGACCGCCAGGAAGGCGATCGACGACACGGCGAACACGACGAAGTTCTTCGCGAGGATCGTCACGGTGTTCTTGGCGCGGCAGAAGCCCGACTCCACCGCGGCGAAGCCGAGGTTCATGAAGAAGACGAGGAACGCCGCCGCGAGTACCCACACCGTGTCGATGGCGACCTTGGCGTCGGCCGCCTTCGCCTCGAGCGTCTCGAGCGGGTCCACCGGCTTGTCCTGCGCAAGCGCGGCGCCGCCGGCGGCCAGCAAGCCCCCGACGGCGAGCGCGAGGAGCACGCTCCGTCCCTGTCTCGTCATGTCCCGGTCCTCCCTGTCGTCCCTCGAAGAGGGGAATGGCGCTGCTTCGGGCGCCATTGGCCGAGGACCGCGACGGCGTCGTCGCGAGCGATTCCGTGGGGAGCAAGCGACGTGCCGCGGGGCGGCGTCGCCGCATCGTGAGCCGCGACGGCTACTTACGCCCGTGCCCGCGGCAGGGCCGGGCGGGGCGCGCTGCCCAGCGCGTCAGCAGCCGCCCGCGGCTGCCCATCCGGGAGGCACGGCTCCCGCGGGCTAGAAGCTCCACTCGCTGAAGAGCTTGCGCTGGAAGGCCGCCAGCTCGCCGACCGGCGGCGGGCAGTCCTGGCGGCTCGAGAGCTCGAGCACCTTCGCGTCGAGCCGCGCGACGCGCCCCGCCAGCACCTCGGCGATCGTGGCGACGAGCTTGTAGGCCGCGAGGCTCTCGCTCGCGATGAGCCGCTCGAACTGCGAGCGGGTGAGCAGGGCGAAGTCGCACTCCGTGACCGCCGCAACCGTCGCCGAGTGCGGGCGCGCGGTGATCAGGCTCATCTCGCCGAGCACCGTCGGCGCGCCGATCGTCCCCAGCGACTGGGGCGTCCCGTCCGCGCCGCGCTTGACGATCTCGACCTCCCCGCGCAGCAGCAGGTAGAGGCCGCCCGAGGCGTCGCCCTCGTGGAGCACGGCGTGGCCGGCGGCGATCTGCACCGGCACCGTCGCCTTGACGATCTGGTCCGCCTGCGCCGCCGACAGCCCCTTGCAGAGCACCGAGCGGACGATCTCGCGCACGTCGGCCTGGAGCATCACACCCCCCGGAGGACGGTCGCCCGGCCGACGCGGCCGATGGCGACGACGAACGCCGCGGTGCGGAAGGACACCTTGCGCTCGCGGGCCACGCGCGCGAGCGTGGCGTACGCCTCGCGCATGTGGCGGCGCAGCTCCGCGTTGATCTTGTCCTCTTCCCAGGTGAACTGCTGGATGTTCTGCGCCCACTCGAAGTAGGAGACCGTCACGCCGCCGGCGTTGACCCAGATGTCCGGCAGCACGGCGACCCCGCGCGCGGCCAGCAGCTCGTCGGCCTCCGGCGTCGTCGGCGCGTTGGCGGCCTCGAGCACGATGCGCGCGCGGACGTCCCGGGCGTTGGCCCGGGTGAGCACGCCGCCGAGCGCGGCGGGCACGAGCACGTCCACGTCGAGCACGAGCAGCGCCTCGTTGGAGATCGGGTCGCTGCCCGGGAAGCCGGTGACGGTCCGCGCCCGGCGCGCGTGCTCGACGAGGGCCGGGACGTCGAGCCCCTCGGGGTTGCGCACCCCGCCCCGCGAGTCGGCGACCGCGACGACCTTCCCGCCGCGCTCGTGGAGGAAGCGGCACGCCCAGGAGCCGACGTTGCCGAACCCCTGGACGGCGAACGTCTTGCCGCGCACCTCGCCCGCGCCCGCGTCGGCCAGGTACTCCTCGAGCGCGAACACGGCGCCGCGGCCGGTCGCCTCCTCCCGCCCCTTCGAGCCGAACAGGTCCACGGGCTTGCCCGTGACGACCGCGGGCGAGAAGCCGTGGAACTTCGAGTACTCGTCCATGATCCAGGCCATCACCTGCGCGTTCGTGTTCACGTCGGGCGCCGGGATGTCGGTGTGCGGGCCGATGATGTCGTGGATCTGCTCGACGAAGCGGCGGGTGACCCGCTCGAGCTCGCGGGGCGAGAGCCGCGCGGGGTCCACGGCGATACCGCCCTTGGCGCCGCCGTAGGGCAGGTTCACGACGGCCGTCTTCCAGGTCATGAGGCTCGCGAGGCCGAGCGCCTCGTCGAGGTCCACCGTCGGGTGGTAGCGGAGGCCGCCCTTCATCGGGCCCCGGCTCTTGTCGTGCTGGACGCGATAGCCGATGAAGGTGCCGAGCTCGCCGTTGTCGAGGGTGACGGACACGTCCACCTTGACCTCCCGGTAGGGCGTGATGAGCATCCGCTCGACGTTCGCCGAGAGGTCCATCACCCGCGCGGCCTTCCGGAAGTAGTAGTTGACCTCCTCGAAGCCGGACATGGTGGTTCGATTGTACGCCACGCGCGCCGCGGGGCCGTGGGAACTATGGGCGGGCGGCGGGCGCCCAGCCCGCACTCCTCGCGAACGGCGCTGGCGCGCCCGGGCGGGGGGCGCCGGGTGCGGTCCCCGCGGGGGCCGC
>MGCF01000020.1:0-714 GCA_001788495.1 Candidatus Rokubacteria bacterium RIFCSPLOWO2_02_FULL_73_56 | reverse complement strand
GGGGGCCGCACCCGGCGCCAGGCCCTGCCCGCCTCGCGCGATGACCGTTCGCGCATGCTGCGGACTAGGCGCCGGCGAAGAGGCTCTTCTTGATGATGGCGTGGACGCCCCAGTTGCCGTCCACCACCTGGGTGATCCCGAAGTCGACCGCGATCGACATCAGCGAGACCGCCTCGTCCTCGCCGAGCCCCCGGGTCGTCATCAGAAAGTGGCGCATCTTCCGGAACGCGTCCCGCATGGCCAGGTCGATCGACGACTTCTCGTAGATCTTGCTCTGGGCGTCGGGCCCCAGCTCCTTGAGGTAGTTGGCGTAGCTGAAGCCGTGCAGGACCCACTCGTCCTGGGTCTCGAGCAGCGGGTAGGCGAGCCCCGCGAGCGCCGTGCCGGCGAGCGCGGCCTGCTTGTGGAGCACGAGCTGGAATGTCCCGGTGAGCGAGCACTCGATCGCGGTGCCGCAGAGCTCCGAGTCGCCCTGCGAGGCGTGGCTGTCGCCGGCCGAAAGGAGCGCGCCGGGCACCGCCACCGGGTAGTACATCGTCGCGCCCTTGCCGATCCGCCAGTCGTCGATGTTGCCCCCGACGTAGCTCGGCGGGATCGAGTCCACGATGTCCGCCTCGGCCGGCGCCAGGCCGAGCACGCCGAAGTGGGGCCGGATCGGCACGCGGACGTTCTTGAGCACCCCGTGCTTCTCCTGGACGGTCCGGTGGTCCACCG
>MGCF01000019.1:4908-20443 GCA_001788495.1 Candidatus Rokubacteria bacterium RIFCSPLOWO2_02_FULL_73_56 | reverse complement strand
CTGGCTACGAGTTCATGATTTACCTCCGACACCACGGCTTCCCATCTCCACTATTGGACTGGTCACGCTCACCGTTCGTAGCCGCCTTCTTCGCCTTTGCACAACGACCTCACCCGCAGTGCGAAGCCGTCGCCATATTCGCCTTCCGCGAGCATGTTGGCTACGGCAAGAGTTGCTCGGGCGATGGGGCGCGTATTGTCGGCCTCGGGCCGTACACCGTCACGCACGAAAGACACTACTCCCAACAGTGCGAGTACACGATCTGCAAGAAGCGCGTCGATGATAGCTACCTCTACTGCCATCACGAGGAGGCTCTCCGCGATCGTATCGTGCCGCAGGACGTATTGACCAAGTACATAGTCCCCGTGACAGAACGAAGCCGCTTCCTGCGCAGACTCGAATCAATGAACATCCATGCCTATTCGTTGTTCCGAGATGAGAGTTCTCTGATGCAGGCCCTTGCCTATCGTGAAATCGAGAAGAATGACCTCTAACAGCAGGCTCGAGCGGCCCGGCGCGGCGCCGGCCGCCTCAGCCTGATCGTTAGACAGGTCACAACGCGATGAGCTCGACCATCCTCCACATCAAGCTCCTGCCTCCGGATCCGCCGAGGACGGACGAGATCGGAAGTCGCTCGGTGATCCTCCGGGCGTGCGTCACGTTCCCTGACTTGGTCGTCCTCGCTTTCGGAGCGCCTGGGTCACGAAAGGGTCTGTCACTTGGGCGCCTCTATGAGGACCTGCGGCCGTCGGACGGCGGCTATGAGATCGAGCTAGCGGCCATCCTCGCTGAACGGCTGCCGACTCTTCAAGGCCGCCCAGAGTACGCTGTAGACCTCCCATCGACGTCGGCTATGGGCAAGATGTTCTGCGTTTCGAATGTTATGCAGGCTATCCGGTTTCAGAAGGACGGCGAGCTGCACCATGCTCTGTGCCACATGGTAGCAACGGCCGACGTTCTCCATCAGTACCCGGACCGATTTCCCCCGACGGCTCATATTGAACATCTCCCAACTGTCGTGACGGCCCGATACAGCCTTCTTGGAGAGGACGCGGAGGAGGCCCTTGCCGGCGGCCTGGACGACGCTATCGACGACTTCATCGCCGGTATCAATGTGCTTGCTGGAGCCCACCTGGTGACAATGGGACCCGGAAGTGCGGGCGTCTTGACGCCGGTCTACGACAGAGGATCGTTCCCGTGCTTGTATCTTCTCATCCGCGGTCAGAACGGACAACGGAGCGATCGTCTCGCTGCGAGCCTTCTTCGGGCGACTCTGCGTGGCCCGATTTACGATCCTGAGATGTGGAACACCTTCCTCTCTTATGCGCAGGGGAGGGTTGACCCGCAACCGAGTCGAAGAGCGTTGAGGATGGCTCGTAGCTACGTCCACGCAGGTGCGTATGAGCTCGCCGTACTCCTACTCGCGATCGCCGTCGAGGCTGCCACTGCCCGCTATGTGCATCAAAGGCTGCGGCAAGAGGGTGTCTCCAACACCAGGCTATCCGATCTTGAAGCCGACCTGACTTTCAGCATCATGTTGAACACCCAGGTAACGGCGCTCGCTCCTGCGACCTCCAAGCCGGACTCACAGCTTATCGGCGATGTCGATCGCATCCGCAGACTGAGAAACAACGTCATGCACAAAGCACTGTTCGCGGTTAGACGTCCAGAACTTGAGCGTTTAGTCCAACGCGCGGAACTCTATATCGAGTATCTTGACAATGTTGGCGCAACTGAGCCGCCGCCGCGGCAGCTGAACCGTGCGTTAGACAGCAGCAACCAGCGAGGATACTCGATGAACGACGGGGAGCAAGTGCTTGCGGCCCTTGCCAATCCGAATTATTCCTGGCGGACCTGTGAGGGTGTGAGCGCCGAGACGGGGCTCGACCTGGCGCGAGTCCGGCGGATGATCGAGGAGATGCCCGACCTCGTTATCAAGTCACGGGTACCGGACGCCCAGGGGCGTGCTCTGTACACAACGCGAGAGCACTACAGGAAAACCCATTCACCCGTGGAGCGCCTGTTTGATCAATTCCGCTCGACTTCGACGTGATCGCGTATGGACATCACGATGACAAGCCTGGCTGCTTTCGGCTACGGTTTCTTGGGAGCCTTCTTGCTTAACATCGTGCGGCTCGCTGAACTCGCGAACACGCCGAAGATCGAGCGACATCCGACATTCTCGGACTGGGTCTGGGTGGTGCAGTTCCTGGGCCTACCAGTAGTCGGCGGAGCCTTGACCTGGGCCTATCAGGCGGACGGCGCGAGCCTCAAGCCGCTTCTCGCCATGAATATCGGCCTCTCGGCCCCGCTGATCCTGAAGGTGATGGCAGCCGTCGTGCCTGAGAAACCTCCGCGGAACACGAACTAGGATCGGGGGAAACGTCGAAGGTCTGTCTAACATCCGGCTGGACCCGCCGGGCGAGACGCCCGCGGGTCAGCCGGCGCGTTGAGGCCCGTCCCATAATGGCGATTACAGGTCTGCACCGCGGGCCGGGCTCTTCCCGGTCTCTCCCCTCCCAGCGGCGCGGGCCGAGGAACACCGCGCGGCTTCCGACGTTAGATGCGGGTGCCCGTTTCCAAATTCTCCGACGAGCTTAGTGAACGCCCTTGACGATCCTCCGAGGGCAGGCCGTGAACCAGCCGATGGGCCAGTGCGGCCGAAATCCGTAGTCGGCGACCGATTGCTCGATAGCTGAAGCCGGCCGCCCGCAGAGCAAGAACCTCGTCGCGGCCGACCTGGCTTCGCGGGCGTCCGACTCGCTTGCCAAGGGCTTTGGCCCGCTGGAGGCCAGCGAACGCCCGCTCGCGGACCAAGTCCCGCTCGACTTCCGCAAGAACGGCAAGCAGTCGCAATATCTCCCGCCCTGCAGAGGTCGTCGTGTCCATCGCTTGATCGAGAACCATGAGATCCACGCTCAGCGCCTTGAACTCCCCTCCGAGGGCGACAAGGTGCTCAAGAGACAGCGCCAGGCGATCGAGCTTCGTGCACACGACCACAGCGACGTCGTGCCCGCGGACGGCCTGCATGAGCGCGTCCAGGCCTGGGCGGCGCGTCTTGGCGCCGCTTACGCCGCGGTCCACGTACTCGTGGAATGCCCAGCCGCGCGCCCGGCAGTACGTCCGCAGCCGCTCCAGCTGGGCGGTCGGTTCCTCCTCGGTGGCGGAACGGGCGTAGATCGCGGCGGTCATGAGCCGCGCCTCGTCGGTCCGAGGAAGGTCGGAGAATGCGGGTGACGCCCACTGTCTCCGTTCTGTCTCCGACTTTGCTGTGATCCAGTGTGCGGCCGTAGGCGACCGCACACCGGAAGGACCCGGAAACTACGCGGAAATACGACGAAGGTGGTGCGCCTGGCAGGAGTCGAACCTGCGACCCTCGGATTAGAAGTCCGATGCTCTGTCCAACTGAGCTACAGGCGCACGCGCACGTACGAGACGCTCGGTCTCGATTCTACTGCGTTGGGCCGGCTTCGTCCTCACCCCGTCCGATCCTACATCGGCCCGCCTTCCCGGCCGCCGGCGTACTACCATCGCGGACGTGGCGATCGCGGACCGTGATGCCGCCGTCCTCGCGACGCTCGCGCGCACCTGGGGCTACGCGAGCTTCCTGCCGCTCCAGGCGGAGGCGGTGCGCGCCGTGCTCGACGGCCGCGACTCGGTCGTCGTGCTCCCGACGGGCGGGGGGAAGTCGCTCTGCTACCAGGTGCCGGCCGTCCACCTGCACCGGCTCGCCGTCGTCGTCTCGCCGCTGATCGCGCTGATGAAGGACCAGGTGGACGCCCTGCGCCAGGCCGGCGTGGCGGCGGCGTACCTCAACAGCAGCCAGCGCCGCGACGAGCGGGCCGCCGTCGAGCACGACCTGCTGCGCGCGCGCGTGAATCTCCTGTACGTCGCGCCCGAGCGGCTCACGGCCCCCGGGTTCGCGGACGCGTTGCGCCGCGTGGACCCCGCCTTCTTCGCGGTCGACGAGGCGCACTGCATCAGCCAGTGGGGGCACGACTTCCGGCCGGAGTACCGGCAGCTGCGCGTGCTGCGGGAGACGTTCCCGCAACGGGCCATCCACGCGTACACGGCCACGGCGACGCCCCAGGTCCGCACCGACATCGTCGCCGAGCTCCGGCTGCGCGATCCGGCGCTCCTCGTCGGGCCCGTGGACCGGCCGAACCTGGTCTACCGCGTCCAGCCGCGCGTCGATCGCCTCCGGCAGGTGCTCGCGGTGATCGACCGCCATCGCGGGCAGGCCGGCATCGTCTACTGCATCCGCCGCGCCGAGGTCGACGAGCTGAGCCGGGCGCTCGTCCGGCGCGGGCTGCGCGCGGTCCCGTATCACGCGGGGCTCGCCGACGCCGAGCGGCGGGCGAACCAGGACGCGTTCGTCGCCGAGCGCGCCGACGTCGTCGTCGCCACCGTGGCGTTCGGCATGGGGATCGATCGCTCGAACGTGCGCTACGTGCTCCACGCGGGGATGCCGAAATCGATCGAGCACTACCAGCAGGAGGCGGGGCGCGCGGGCCGCGACGGGCTCGAGGCGGAGTGCGTGCTGCTGTGGAGCGGCGCCGACTACGGGCTCTGGCGATCCGTGCTGGAGTCCGAGCCCGCCACGCCCCCGGAGGCGGTGCGCAAGCTGGGCCAGATCCTCGGGTTCTGCCAGGACGCCGTGTGCCGGCATCGCGCCCTCGTCGGGTACTTCGGCCAGGCGTACGCGCCGCCCGGCTGCGGCGCCTGCGACGTGTGCCTGGGCGAGATCGCCGTCGCCGACGACTCGCCGGCGATCGCGCGGAAGATCCTCGCCGCCGTCGCCGCGCTGCGCGGGCGCTTCGGGGCGGGCCACGTGGCGGAGGTGCTGGCCGGCGCCTCGACGGAGCGGATCCGCGCCCTCGGCCACGATCGGCTCGCCGTCCACGGGACCCTCGGCGACGTCGACCGGCGGCAGATCCGCGCGTGGATCGACCAGCTCCTGGGCCAGGGGCACCTCGAGCGCGCCGGCGGCGAGTACCCGACGGTCGGCCTCGCGCCGAGCGGCGCCCGCATCGTGCGCGGCGAGGCCGAGGGGGGCCCGCTGAGCCGCCCGCGCCGCCGGCAGCGGGCTCCCGCGGCGGGCGGCGCCGCGCCCCCGGGACCGGCGCCGCGCGGCCCGGCGGACCGCGACCTCTTCGAGGCGCTCCGCGGGGTCCGCCGCGCGCTCGCCGAGGAGCGTGGGGTGCCGCCCTACGTGATCTTCAGCGACGCCTCGCTGCGCGACATGGCGAGCGCCCGGCCGCCGACGCCGGCGGCGCTGCTCGCGGTCAAGGGCGTCGGCGAGTGGAAGTGCCGGGAGTTCGGCGAGCGCTTCCTGGCCGCCATCCGCGCGCACGCGGAGTCGCCGCGCCGCGGCTGACCGGGGCTAGCCGCCCGCGCCGGGCTCGCCGCGGCTGCGCACCCCGAAGCGCCGCATGCCCCAGGCGACGAGCCACGGCGCGTGGCGCTGCAGGAACACGGCGAGCTTGCCCGTGGGCGTGAGCACCACCTCGCGCCGCCGCCGCGCGACGGCGCGGACGATCTGCCGTGCCGCCCGCTCCGCCGGCATCACGAGCCACGCGGGGATGGGGTCCCGCGGCGCCGTGTCCCGCAGGGCGCCCCGGTTGTCCACCCGGCGGATCTCCGACGCGACGAAGCCCGGGCTGATCAGCGTCACCGAGACGCCGCGCGGCGCCAGCTCGTGGCCGAGCGCCTCGGCCAGGCCGCGCACCGCGAACTTGCTCATCGCGTAGGGCGAGGAGCCCGGCGCCGCGACCCAGCCCGTCACGCTGCCGATGATCACGAGCCGGCCGCGGGCGCGCTCGAGGTCGGCGAGCGTGGCGTAGATCGTGCGCAGGACGCCGAAGACGTTCGTCTCGAACTGGCGCCGGTAGTCCTCGAGCGTCAGGCGGGCGAGCGGCCCGACGACGCCGAAGCCCGCGTTGGCGACGACGACGTCGAGCCGGCCGAGCGCCGTGCGCGCCCGGGCGACGGCGCGCTCGAGGTCGCCGTCCCGCGTGACGTCGCAGCCGAGCGCGAGCGCCCGGCGCCCGCCGCGCTCGAGCTCGGCGGCGAGCGCCGCGAGCCGGTCCGTGCGCCGCGCCAGCAGCACGAGGTCGGCGCCCTCGCGGGCGAGCGCGCGCGCGAGCGCGGCGCCGATGCCGGACGAGGCGCCGGTGACGAGCGCGACCTGCCCGGCGAAGGCGGCGCCGACCCTCTGGCGGATGGCTCTCCTCTGCGGCGGAAGTCGGCGTCAGTCTAGCACGCGACTTGCGGTAGACTCGGTCCCGCGGGCGGCACGCCCGCGCGGCGCCACGGGAGGTTAGGCCAGGTGACAACCACGCGGACCGTCGTCGTGCCCCGCGGGGCCGAGCCCCCCGCCGGCGTCACCCTCGTGCCGTCCGTCTGCCCGCACGACTGCACCAGCACGTGCGCGCTGGAGGTCGAGCGCCTCGACGCGCACACGATCGGCCGGGTGCGTGGCTCCACGCGCAACCCCTACACCGCCGGCGTCATCTGCGAGAAGGTCGCGCGCTACGCCGAGCGCGCGCACCATCCCGAGCGCCTGCTGCATCCCCTCAAGCGCGTCGGCCCCAAGGGCTCCCGCCAGTTCGCCCGGATCGCGTGGGACGAGGCGCTCGACCGGGTCGCCCACGCGTTCACCGAGCAGGCCGCGCGCCTCGGCCCGGAGGCCGTGTGGCCGTACTACTACGCGGGCACCATGGGGCTCGTGCAGCGCGACGGCATCAACCGCCTGCGTCACGTCATGCGCTACTCGCGCTGGCACTCGACGATCTGCGTGAGGCTCTCGGACACCGGCTGGACGGTGGGCACCGGCGCCAAGCGCGGCGTCGACCTCCGCGAGGTGGGCGAGCACTCGGACCTGGTCGTGATCTGGGGGGGCAACCCCGTGCACACCCAGGTCAACGTCATGACGCACGCCATGCGCGCGCGGCGGCGCGGCGCCACGATCGTGGTGGTCGATCCCTACCGGACGGCGACGGCGGAGCAGGCCGACCTGCACCTGGCCGTGCGCCCCGGCACCGACGGCGCGCTGGCCTGCGCCGTGATGCACGTGCTGTTCGCCGAGGGCTACGCGGACTGGGCCTATCTGCGCCGCTACACCGACGCGCCCGACGCGCTGGCCGCGCACGTCGCGAGCCGCAGCCCGGCGTGGGCGGCGCCGATCACCGGGCTTCCCGCCGAGGCCATCGTGGCGTTCGCGCGCCTCTACGGCCGGACCCGGCGGAGCTTCATCCGCTGCCACCACGGCTTCACCCGCTCGCGCAACGGCGCCGTCAACATGCACGCCGTGTCGTGCCTGCCCGCGGTGACCGGCGCCTGGCAGTATCCGGGCGGCGGCGCGCTCTACGGGCACACGTCGATCTACCCGCTCGACCGCTCGCTGATCGAGGGGCTCGACGCCGTGGACCCCTCGGTGCGCCTGCTCGACCAGTCGCGCCTCGGGCCGATCCTGACGGGCGACCCCGACGCGCTCGGCTACGGGCCGCCCGTCACCGCCATGCTCGTGCAGAACACGAACCCCGCGATGGTCTGTCCGGACCTCGCGCTCGTGCACAAGGGGCTCGCGCGCGAGGACCTGTTCCTCTGCGTGCACGAGCAGTTCCTCACGGAGACGGCCGCGTTCGCCGACGTGGTGCTCCCGGCCACCATGTTCCTCGAGCACGACGACTTCTACACCGCGAGCGGCCACACCTCCTTCCAGGTCACCCGGCGCGTGATCGAGCCACCGGGCGAGTGCCGCGAGAACCACTGGGTCGTCTCCGAGCTGGCCCGGCGGCTCGGGGCCCGCCACCGCGGCTTCGGGATGACGGCGTGGGAGATCATGGACTGGACGCTCCGCCAGTCCGGCATGTGGGACGCCCGGACCAACTGGGAGCGCGGCGGCCAGGACATGGCCCTGCCGTTCGAGACCGCGCACTTCCTCGACGGCTTCGCCTGGCCCGACGGGAAATTCCGCTTCAAGCCCGACTGGTCCCGCCACGGCGGGCGCTGGCGGGAGATGCCACCGCTCCCCGACCACTTCGCGGTGACCGACGAGGCCACCGCCGACCGGCCGTTCCGTCTCGTGGCCGCGCCGGCCCGCGCCTTCCTCAACTCCACGTTCACGGAGACGCCGGGCTCGCTCCGGCGCGAGGGCCGGCCGACCGCGCTCCTGCATCCCGACGACTGCGCCGCGCTCGGCGTGGCCGAGGGCGACCGCCTCGTGCTCGGCAACGCGCGGGGCCGCGTGACGGTCCACGCGCGGCCGCGGGCGGGCCAGGCGCGGGGCGTGGTGGTCGTGGAGGGGGTCTGGCCCAACCGCTACTTCGAGAGCGGCCTCGGCATCAACGCCCTCACCGGCGCCGACCCCGCCTGGCCGAACGGCGGCGCCGCCTTCCACGACACGGCGGTCTGGATCCGGAAGGCCTGACGCCGGCGGCGCGCCGGCTCAGCGCCCCTTCCAGCGGGCGACCTTGTCTTGCAAGCGCGGCAGGCGCTGGGCGCCGTCCACGACGAAGCGTTCGTGCGTGCCGCGGGCGACCTCGTCCAGCTCGTCGCGCACTTCGACGCGGAAGCCGAGGCGGCGGCGGTCCACCTCGATCAGCTCGACGCTCACCGTGACCGTCATGCCCTCGGGCGTGGCGGCGAGGTGCGCGACGTCCACCCGCGTGCCGACCGTCGTCTGCCCGGGCCCGAGGTGTGGCGCCACGCACTCGATGGCCGTCTGCTCGATCAGGCGGATCATCTCGGGCGTGGCGAGCACGCGGATCGGGTCGCCCCGCAGATGCGCGGGCGTGAGGTCGGCCGTGACGACGATGGACTGCGAGTGCTTGAGCCCGGGCGCGAGGGGGCGAACGGACGGCTCGGTCATGGCGACGGTCCTCCGGGCGCGGTGGCGCCGGGCGCTACGATACACCGCCGCGGCGCCCGGCGCTCCGCTCGTCGCCGGGACCGGAGGCGCCCGGCCCCCGGCGCCTCCGGTCACGCGGCGCCGCTCAGTACGGAACGGGCTTGCAGCCGACCATGCACTCGGTCTCGACGTACTGCGTCTTGGGCGGGCACTGGATCTTCGTCGCGGGCTTGCGCGGCACGCACGTCAGGAAGCCCGAGGAGGCCTCGTGGGCCTTGACCACCCAGCCCGGTGGGCACGGGCTCGCCGCGAGCCGCCCCGGCTGCAGGACGATCCCGGCGGCGGTGACCTTCACCGTCGTGTTGAAGCCCTTGCCATCGCACGGGTTCTCGCCCGTGGTGCCCGTCCACACGTGGACGTAGTGGACGCCGCCCTGGCCGACGCCCGGCTTGCTGAAGGAGACCTGGAACGTCGTCGGGAAGCTCGAGATGTCGCCGAGCACCTTGTCCACGAACGGGTCGGTCGTCTTGTAGTAGACGCGGCACTTGTTGCCCGGGCCGAGCGTGCCGTTGACGGTGACCGTGACCTTCTGGCCGACCTTGACCGCGCCGGGGCTCACCGACATGCCGCTGATGCCGTCGGCGTACGCGGGCAGGGCGTGGAGCAGCGCGAGGAGCGCGACGGCGATGCCTGCCAGACGCTTCATCGGTGACCTCCTGGGCGTCGGGTTCGGTCGGGACAGGGACGGGTTCTGCTGTCTGCTTGACGACCGCGGCGGGCGCGGGATTCGAAGAAATGGTCGGGGTGAGAGGATTTGAACCTCCGACCCCCTGCTCCCAAAGCAGGTGCGCTACCGGGCTGCGCCACACCCCGACGTCAGGAAATCCTACCACTCAGCAGGCACCACTTCCTCGCCCGGTTTGCGTGCTGACGCCACGCTGACGGTCTCAGTCCTCAGGACGCCGAGCCGTCGCACCAACCTGCTCGTGTCCACCGAACGGATCTGATTCAGGAGAATCACCGAGTCGACGCGAAGGCCGCCTTCTCCCGCCTGGACGGCGACCTGGGTCGGATACGGGCGCCCGTCGTCAGACCTGGGGGTAATCGCGGCGACGATCGTGATGGGGCTCCACGGTGGGCTCGAAGCTCACGACATGAATCTCGCCGCGTCCGGGTAAGATCACCAGGGTCAAGGTGGAGCGCCTCCCCCGCCCGTGAGGAGCCGGCGCGCGGCGCGGACGGCGCGGCCGCGGTGGTCCACGCGCGCCTTGTCCTCCAGGGGCAGCTCGGCGAGCGTGCAGCCGCGCGGGGGGTAGAAGAAGACCGGATCGTAGCCGAACCCGTGGGCGCCGCGCGGCGCCTCGGTGATGCGCCCCTCGACCAGGCCCTCGACGACCTGCTCGCGCCCGTCCGGGTCGACGAGCGCGATCACGCAGCGGAAGCGCGCGGCGCGCTTCTCCGGCGGCACGCCGGCGAGCGCGTCGAGCAGGCGCGCGCACCGGCCGGCGTCGTCGAGGCCCGGGCCGCCGTAGCGCGCCGAGAGCACGCCCGGCGCGCCGCCGAGGGCGTCCACCTCGAGCCCCGAGTCGTCGGCGAGCGCCCGCGCGCCCGTGAGCGCCGCCGCGTGGCGCGCCTTGCGGAGCGCGTTCTCGCGGTACGTGCGCCCGGTCTCCTCGGGGAGCGCGGCGCCCGGCAGCGCCGCGAGGCCGACGACCTCCCAGGGGAGGCCCTGGAGGAGCGCCGCCAGCTCGCGCGCCTTGGCGCGGTTCAGCGTGGCGAGGACCAGGCGGGGCCTAGAGGGTGAAGGTGTGCTCGGCACGCGCGTCGAGGGCGCGGCGCTGGAGCGCCACGAGGCGCCGGATGCCCACCTCGGCCAGCGCGAGCTGGGCGTCGAGCCGCGCGCGCCCGAACGGCACCTGCTCGGCCGTGCCCTGCACCTCGACGAACTCGCCCGCGCCCGTCATGACGACGTTCATGTCCACCTCGGCGGTCGAGTCCTCGGCGTAGCTCAGGTCGAGCACCGGCTCGCCGGCGACGACGCCGACGCTCACCGCCGCGACGCAGTCGCGGATCGCCGCGGTGCGCAGCTCGCCCGGGATGCGCCCGATCGCGTCGGCGACGGCGATGAAGCTGCCCGTGATCGCGGCGGTCCGCGTGCCGCCGTCGGCCTGGATCACGTCGCAGTCCACCCACACGGTGCGCTCGCCGAGCTTGCGGCGGTCGATCACCGCACGCAGCGCGCGGCCGACCAGCCGCTGGATCTCCTGCGAGCGGCCGCTCGGGCCGCGGATCTCGCGCGGCGTCCGCGTGTTGGTCGCGCGCGGCAGCATCGCGTACTCGGCCGTCACCCAGCCGAGGCCCTGGTTGCGGAGAAAGGGCGGCACCCGCTCCTCGACCGAGGCGGTGCAGATCACCTTGGTCGCGCCGAACTCGACGAGCACCGAGCCCTCGGGGTGCAGGAGGAAGTCGCGCGTGACGCTGACGGGGCGGAGCTGGTCGGGGGCGCGGCCGTCGGGACGGGGCACGCCTACCGCGTCCTCGCCGCCGCCGGCGCGCCCGCGGCGCGCAGGCGCCGGTCCCACTGCGCCTTGTACCCGGCGAGGCCCGCCAGGATCGCGCGCGCGATCTCGTCCCGGTACTTCGCGCTCTTGAGCCGGCGCTCCTCGCGCGGGTTGGTGACGAAGCCGATCTCGAGCAGGATCGCGGGCATCGCGGCGCCGCCGAGCACGTAGAACCCCGCCTGCTTGACGCCGCGGCTCGGGATGCGCAGCGCGCCCGTCATCGCGTCCTGCACGGTCTCGGCGAGCCGCGAGGACTCGAGCTGGAACTCCGACTGGGCGAGGTCCCAGAGGATCGTCTTCACGATGTCGAGCCGGCCGGTGCCGCGGCCGCCCGGCTTCTCGAGCTGGACGACGCCGTTCTCGAGCGCGGCCACCTGGCGGGCGGCGCTGTCCGTCGCCTCCGACGACAGGAAGTAGGTCTCGACGCCGTCGGTCGCCGACTGGCGGTGGGCGTTGGCGTGGATCGAGACGAACAGGTCGGCGCGCTCCTTGTTGGCGAAGCTCGTCCGGTCCCGGAGCGGGACGAAGTGGTCGGCGTCGCGCGAGAGCAGGACGCGGAGGCCGAGCCGCTCCTCGACGAGTCTCTTCACGCGGAGCGTGACGTCGAGGACGAGTTCCTTCTCCATGAGGCCGGTCGGGCCCACGGCGCCGGAGTCGTGGCCGCCGTGGCCGGCGTCGAGCACGAGCGTGCGGAGCGGCGCGACCAGCGCGGCGCCCTCGCCCCGCGTGGGCGCCTCCGCCGGCCGCACGAGGTCGAGCACGAGCCGCGGCGGGTCCGCGAGCGTGCTCGGGCGCAGCGTGCCCGGCGCCCCCTCGAACGTGACGCGCAGCAAGGCGTCGGCGCCCGCGCGCTCGAGCCGGAGCGTGTCCACGAACCCGTCGCGCAGCTCCTCGGCCTGCGGCGCCGCGGCGAGCCCGGCCACGCGGACGCGGAGCTCCTTCGGCCCCGGCGCCTCGACCCTGTACTCGACCGGCGCGGACGTCTCGAGCACGACGCGGGTGAACGAGGGATACGAGCGGTAGCGCAGCTCCTCGAGCGTCACCTCGGGCGCCGCGGGCCGCGCGCGCGGGGCCGCGGCCGGCGCCGCGGCGCCGACGAGCCGCGGCAGCACCTGGCGCACGAACGACTGCGGCACGAGCCACACGCCCTCGTGGACGCGCACCGGCGCGTCGAGCACGATGGGCGCGCCGTTGACGAGCACCTGCGCCCAGTTGCGCGTGAGCGTCACGACCTGGCCGGGCAGGCGGAGGTAGGCGCGGACGCTCGAGGGCGTCGTGTCGGGCCGCGTCCGGAGGGTCTCGGCCACGCGCCGGAGCTCGACGTACGGGCGCCCCTCGTGGGTCACGGTCGGCAGGTCGGCGCCCGCCGACGCCGCCCACGCGACCAGCACGAGCGCGATACCGAGACTGCGAGTGAGGCCCCTGCCGCGCATCGGTATCGCCAATTCTAGCAACGCCGCGCCGGCGCCCGGACGCTTTATCTCGCGCGCCGCCGGCGACCGCGGGCGGCCTCGCGCGCGTCATTCGCGAACGGCGACCGCGCGACCGGGCGGCCGCGAGACGGGCTAGGCGCGCGCGCGGCCGGCCCGGCCGAGCGTGCGCTCGGCGAAGCCCCCCTGGATCGGCGTGCCCACGCCGTACAGCTCGACGCCGGGCCCGAAGTCCGTGTCCTCCCAGCTCCGGTCCGCCGGATCCCAGACGTACGGCAGCGTGAGGATCTGCCCCGGCGCCCAGAACGTCTCGAAGGCGCGGAAGGCATCGAGCAGGATGCGGCGCTGGAGCGCGGGATCGTTCGCCTTGCCGGTCTCGTGGTTGAGCGGGAAGTTGAGGAAGACGGCGCGCGGCGGCCGCACCGCGAACGTCAGATCCCAGGCCGAGCTCATGCAGAGCGTCGGGATCCCCGCCGCCTCGACGGCGCGCGCGACCAGTCCGACGGACTGGTGGCAGACGGGTCAGACGGGCACGCAGAGCGCGGCGTCCACCTGCATCCGCCGGAGCTCGGCCGCGATCGTCGGCCCCCGCTCGAGGTCGCGCCGGGGCGAGTAGGTCATCACGAAGCTCACGACGCTGTCCGCCAGCCCGCCGAGCACGCCCGCGGCCGCGAGCTCGCGCAGCCGGTCGAGCGGGAGCACGCAGTTCGGGTCCCGGTCGGCGTCGGCGTCGCGGTAGCCGTGGTGATAGATGCGCAGGTTCGCGACCGGCGTGTCCATCGGGATGAGCCGGTACGACACGTCGTGCTCGCCGAACGGCTCCTGGCCCTCGACGTAGAAGCCGCCGGAGGACAGGAGCGCGAGCCGGCACTCCTTGAGCGGCTTCGTGAGCGGCGCCCACGGCGCGTCCGTGTTGACGGCCCACTTGTACGGCGGATACTCCGCGTAGCGTTCGCGCGTGCGCTGGATGTAGGCGATGGGCATCGGGGTCTCTCCTCAGATGATCCGTTCGCTGCGGAGACGCTGGATCCGGTCGGGGTCGTAGCCCAGCAGCTCGCCGAGGACCTCGTCGGTGTGCTGGCCAAGCGTCGGCGGCGGCGCCGGCGCCGGCTCGCCCTCCGCGAGCTTGATCGGGCAGCCGAGCAGCAGGAGCTCGCCGCCGCTCGGGCCCTTCACGCGCCGGACCATCTCGCGCGCCTCGGTCTGCGCGGAGGCGAGCGCCTCGTCCACGCGGTGCACGGGGCCGGCCGGCACGCCCTCGGCGGCGAGGCGCGCCAGCCACGCCTCGCGCGGGCGCGTGCGGAGGCGCGCGGCGAGCTGCGCGACCAGCGGCGCGCGGTGCTGGCAGCGCGCCTCGTTGGTCGCGTAGCGCGGCTCGGCCACGAGCTCGGGCAGCTCGAGCGCGCGGCAGAACCCCGGCCAGAAGTGGTCGCCGTACACGGCGACGGCGAGGTACCCGGTCGGCGTCGCGAAGATCTGGTAGGGCACGATGTTGGGGTGCCCCGAGCCCTCCGCCTCCGGCACCTGCCCCGACGCCCAGTAGTAGTGCGCGAGGTAGCTCAGCAGCGAGACCTGGGTGTCCATCATGCTCACGTCGACCGCCGTGCCGCGCCCGGTCTCGTGCCGGCGGTAGAGCGCCGCGACGACCCCGAGCGCGGCGAAGACGCCCGCGGCGAGATCGCCGACCGGCAGCCCCATCTTCACCGGCGGCTGGCCCGGTTCCGCGGTGAGGCTCATCCCGCCCCCGACCGCCTGGGCGACGAGGTCGAACGACGCCTGGTCCCGCCACGGCCCCGTCTGGCCGAAGCCCGAGACCGACGCCAGGACGATCCGCGGGTTCACCGCCGCGAGCGCGTCGTAGCCGAGCCCGAGCCGCGCCAGCGTGCCGGGCCGGAAGTTCTCCATCACGACGTCGGCGCGCGCGACCAGCTCGAGGAAGACCCGCCGGCCCTCGGGCCGGTGCAGGTCGAGCGTCACGCTCTTCTTCCCCGCGTTGCCGCTCACGAAGTGGGAGGAGAGCCCGTCCTGGAAGTACAGCGAGACGCTCCGCATCGGGTCGCCGCGCTCGGGCGGCTCGAGCTTGACGACCTCGGCGCCGAGCTGCGCCAGGAGCTGCGAGCCGTGCGGGCCGGCGAGGTAGCGCGTGAGGTCGAGGACGCGGACGCCGGCCAGCGGCCCGCGCGGCGGCGCCGCGGGCACGGGCGCCGGCGCCGCCGCGGGCGCGGCGAGGACCGCGCGCACGCCCGTGACGAGCGCCTCGAGCGGCGTGCCCGCGGTGAACACGCGCGCCACGCCGAGCCCGAGCAGCGCGGGCACGTCCTCGTCGGGGATCACGCCGCCGACGATCACGCGGATGCCCGCGGCGCCGGCCTCGGCGAGCCCGCGCACGACCCGCGCGGCCAGCTCCACGTGGGCGCCCGAGAGGATCGAGAGCCCGACGAGGTCCACGTCCTCCTGGATCGCGGCGGCGACGATCTCGGCGGGGCGCTGGCGCAGGCCCGTGTAGACGACCTCGAGGCCCGCGTCGCGCAGCGCCTGCGCGACGATCTTCGCGCCGCGGTCGTGGCCGTCGAGCCCGGGCTTGGCGACGAGGACCTTCATACGACCGCGGGCTCGCGGAACATGCCCCAGACCTCCCGGAGCACGCCGGCCACCTCGCCCACGCTCGCGTACGCCCGCACGGCCTCGAGCAG
>MGCF01000019.1:0-4894 GCA_001788495.1 Candidatus Rokubacteria bacterium RIFCSPLOWO2_02_FULL_73_56 | reverse complement strand
CCGCGCGCAGCGCGGCGAGCGCGGCCGCGGCGCGCGCCCCGTCGCGCGTGCGCCGCACCTCGGCGAGCCGCGCGACCTGCCGCGCGGCCAGGGCCGGGTCGGCGCGGTGGAGCGCGACGGGCGGCGCCGCGCTCTCGTCGCGGAACCGGTTGACGCCGACGACCACGCGCGCGCCGGTCTGGCGCTCGCGCTCCTGGCGGTAGGCCTCGCGGTGGATCTCGCGCTGGACCCAGCCGCGCTCGACCGCGCGCACCATGCCGCCCTGCGCGTCCACGCGCGCCAGCTCCGCCTCGATCGCCGCCTCCATCCGGTCGGTCAGCGCCTCGACGTAGTACGAGCCCGCGAGCGGGTCGATCGTCCGGCCCGCGCCCGCCTCGTGCAGCAGGATCTGCTGGATCCGCAGCGCCGTGCGCGCCGACTCCTCCGTCGGGATCGCGTAGGCCTCGTCCCACGCCGCGGTGAACATCGACTGCGTGCCGCCGAGCACCGAGGCGAGCGCGCCGAGCGTCACGCGCGTGATGTTGTTGAGCGGCTCCTCGCGCGTCAGCGAGTGGCCGCCGCACACGTTGCCGAAGCGGAACATGAGCGACTCGGGCCGGCGGGCGCCGAAGCGCTCGCGCATCACGCGCGCCCAGAGGCGGCGCATCGCGCGGTACTTGGCCACCTCCTCGAAGACGTCCGTGTACGTGTAGAAGAAGAACGAGAGCTGCGGCGCGAAGCGGTCCACGTCGATGCCGCGCGCGCGCACGGTCTCGACGTAGGCGAACGCGTCGGCGAGCGTGTAGGCCGCCTCCTGGACCGCCGTGCCGCCGGCGTCGCGGAAGTGCGCGCCGGCGATCGAGATCGGGTTGAAGCGCGGCAGGCGCTCGGCGCAGAACTCGATCGTGTCCGCGATCAGGCGCAGCGAGGGCTCGACGGGGAAGATCCACGTGCCGCGGGCGACGTACTCCTTGAGGATGTCGTTCTGGATCGTGCCCGCGATCCGCGCCGGCGCCACGCCCTGCGCCTCGGCGACCGCCACGTACATCGCGAGCAGGATCGCCGCGGTGCCGTTGATCGTGAACGACGTGCTGACGCGGTCGAGCGGCAGGCCGTCGAAGAGGATCTCCATGTCGCGGAGCGTGTCGATGGCGACGCCCACGCGCCCGACCTCGGCCTCCGCCATCGCGTCGTCGGAGTCGTAGCCGCACTGCGTGGGCAGGTCGAGCGCCACCGAGAGCCCGGTCTGGCCGTGCTCGAGCAGGTACGCGTAGCGCCGGTTCGACTCCTCCGCGGTGCCGAAGCCGGCGTACTGGCGGATCGTCCACGGGCGCCCGCGGTACATCGTCGGGTACACGCCGCGGGTGAACGGGTACTCGCCCGGGAAGCCGAGCCGCTCCAGGTAGCCGCCCTCGACGTCGCGCGGCGTGTACAGGGGCTCGACGGGGATCCCGCAGGGCAGCGCCTCGGGCGCCGGCGGCGTCCCCGCAAGGTGCGCCGCGGCCCAGCGCGTCCGCTCGGCCTCGATCCGCTCGCGTGCGTCCATGGCCCTCCTTTACCGTCCCTTCCAGCGCGGCGCGCGCTTCTCGAAGAACGCGCGCACGGCCTCGGCGTGGTCCTCCGAGCCCCAGGTCAACCCGAACAGCGCCGCCTCCAGCACGCCGGCCGCCTCCGCGGGCGCGTCGCGCCCGCCCTGCACCGCCTGCTTGATGAGCCGCACCGAGAGCGGCGGGTTCGCGGCGATCGCCTGCGCCAGCGCGAGCGCCGCCTGCCGGGCCTCGCCCGCCGGCACGACGCGGTCCACGAAGCCGACGTCCTTCGCCTCGCGCGCCGTGAGCGTCCGGCCCGTCAGCAGCAGCTCGAGCGCCGTCGAGCGCCCGACGATCCGCGGCAGCCGATAGGAGAGCCCCCAGGCCGGCATGATCCCCATCTGGACCTGCTTGAAGCCGACGCTCGCGGTCTCGGTCGCGACGCGGAGGTCGCACGCGGCGGCGAGCTCGGTGCCGCCGCCGTACACGGCGCCGTTGATCGCCGCGATCACCGGCACCTCGAGCGCCTCGAGCCGCGCGAACACGCGCTGGGTCGCGCGCGCCATGCGGCGCCCGGCCTCGGCGCCCGCGACCTGCTGCAGGGCCTTGAGGTCGCCCCCGGAGACGAACGCGTCGTCGCCCGCCCCGGTCAGGACCACGGCCAGGAGCGCCTCGTCCTCCTCGAGCGCGGCGAGGACGCCGTCGAGCTCGCGGATCGTCGCCGGGTCGAGCGCGTTCTTCACCTCGGGGCGCGCGATCGTCACGGTCGCCACGGCGCCCGCGCGCTCGACGCGCAGGGTCTCGAGCCGGGGGACGCTCACGGCGCGCCGGCGGGCGCCGGCGGGCGCGCCTCGCCGAGGAGCGGCCGCCGCCCGAGGGCGGCGAAGAACTCCGCGATGCTCGCGAGCGTCGCGCCGGGGCCGAAGACGCCCGCGACGCCGAGCGCGGCGAGCCGCGCGCGGTCCTCGTCGGGCACGATGCCGCCGACCACCACGGGCACGTCGTCGAGCCCGGCCCGCGCCAGCGCGCCGGCGAGGCGCTCCACCAGGAGCGCCGGCGAGGCGTCCATGATCCGGTAGCCGATGGCGTCCACGCCCTCCTCGCCCGCGAGCCGCGCGATCTCCCGCGGGAGCAGCGCGCCCCCCAGGATCACCTCGTGGCCGGCGTCGCGCAGCCCGCGCGCGACCACGTGGTAGCCGGTCGAGTGGCCCGTGGAGTCCTGGACCAGCAGGACGCGCAGCGTCCGCGGCCTCACCCCGTCTCCGGGGCCCGCGCCCGGCGGCTGACGCGCTCGACGATGTGGCCGACGATCTTCTCCATCGGGGTCCCCATCCCGTAGTTGCCCGTGACGCCCATGGCCTCGAGGGCGGGCTTGTCCTCCTCGGGGATGATACCCCCCGCCACGACGCAGATCTCCGTCGCCCCGTGCCGCTCGAGCTCCGCCAGGACGTCCCGGGCGATGAGTCGCATGACGCCGCAGTGGTCGCTGAGGGCGATCACGTCGGCGCTCTCCTGCATGGCGGCCGCGACGACCTCCTCGGCCGTCTGGAACTTGCCGGTGAAGATCACCTCCATGCCGGCGTTTCGGAGCCCCTGCGCCAGGACGAGAATGCCCCGGTCGTGGGGATCGAACCCGACCTTGCCGATCAGGACGCGGACCGTGGCTGCGCTCGCGACCATCGCCGCCCTCCCTGGTCTGGATCAATCATGAAGGGTCCGCGTGCAGACGGACGGTGGCACGAGGAGAGCGGTCTCGGGAGGGATCGCTCGACCACGCGGCACGCGTCCGCTGTCCCTGTGCGCCTGGGCTCCATCCTGCGCGCGGGGTCCGGGACCGCGCGGCGGGAACGGGTCTCGTCGACCCCCCGAGACCGCTCTCCTCGTGCCACCGTCCGACCCGCGCGTGCGGCGATCATCGATGACCCAAGCTAGGCCACGTGCTCGAGGAACGCCGGGGCCGCGATCCGCTCGTAGGGGTCGAAGGACAGGCCCTGGGCCATGCGGATCGTTCCCACCATTTCGCCCAGGGTCGCATAGGCCTTGGTCGCCTCGATCGCCGGCCGGAGGACGTTTCGCTGCTCGCGCACGGCGTCCGCCAGGTCGCGGAGGCGGCGCGTGACGGCGTCGTGGTCCCGCGTCTGTCGGAGCTGCCTCACCCGGTCGATCGCCCCGAACCGCTTCTCGTCCGGCGGGACCTTGTACGCGCCGTCGACGATGGCCCGGCTGATCGCCCCGTCCTGCCCCTGGAACGCGTTCACACCGACGATCAGGCGCTTGCCGTCGCTGATTTCGCCCTGGATCTCGGTCGTCGTCCGGTCGAACTGCTGGCGCAGCCACCCGGACTCCAGGCACTTCCACATCCCGCCGAGCCGCGCGATCTCGTCCAGCAGCGTGGTCGCCTCGGTCTCCAGCTTCGTGGTCAGCCATTCCACGTAGTACGACCCGCCAAGAGGATCCGCGGTGAGCGGCACGTTGCCCTCGTGGGCGATGATGTGCTGCAGGTCGAGCTCGAAGATGCGGGACTCCTCCGACGGCAAGCCGAAGGTCTCGTCGATCCCCGACGGGTCGATCGCTTGCACGCCTCCCAGCACGGCGGCCAGGACCTGGAGCGTGATGCGGGCGGTGTTGTTCAGGGGCTTCTGGGCATAGATGGAATTGCCCGCCGTGCGGATGCCGATCCGGCACGCCATGGTGCGCGGGGTCGTCGCGCCCAGTCGCTCCCTGGCCATCCGGGCCCACAGTCGACGCGTCGCCCGGAACTTCGTGATGGTCTCGAAGAAGTCGGACTCCGCGCTCATGGAGAACACCATGGGCCTGAAATCGTCGAATCGCAGGCGGCGCTCCTTGACGGCGTCCCCATAGTACTGGAGGGCATTGGCGATCACGAAGGCCATTTCCTGGGGGGACGTCAGGCCGGCATCGCGCATGTCATAGCCACAGGGCGTGCAGGGATGCCACCGGGGCGTGTTGCGGACGCCGAACTCGATGAGATCCAGGTTCACCCGGCGCGCGAGGGCGGGGGGGAACTCCGGGGTCCCGTACACGATGGCGGCGTGGATGGGATCGTTGATATTCGTGCCCCGGAGCCGCGCGATGTCCGCGCCGCGCTGCTCCATCAGAGCGACCAGGAACACGTAGGTGAAGAAGCTGCCCGACGGCGTGGAATTGGCCGACTCGAAGTCGATGCCCTCGAGCGCGATGCCGTCGAGCATGGTCTCGTACTCGGTCAGGGCGAACGTGGGGTTGCCGTTGCACATGATGTCGTAGCGGGCGAGCGGATGGTCGGGATCGACGCCGGACAGGGTCGCGGTGTCCGTCAGGACCCTGAGCCCCGTCTGGCCCGCGGCGATGTACTTCTTGAAGGCGCGGTTGGTCTCCTCCGGCGT
>MGCF01000018.1:17149-65504 GCA_001788495.1 Candidatus Rokubacteria bacterium RIFCSPLOWO2_02_FULL_73_56 | reverse complement strand
GGCGCCCGCCGCGACGCGGTTGGAGAGGCCGACGGTGACGACGGCGAGCGCGTGGAGCCCGCCGCCCGAGGCCCGCGCGACCTCGGCCTTCTCGGTCCACGCCGAGGTGAGCAGGCCGACCCAGGGCGCGGGCAGGCCGCGCCGCCCGGCGAAGCGCGCGAGCCGCGCCTCGGCGTCGGCCTCGATCAGGTCCTTGGGCACGTGGAGGTTGACGATCGCGCGCGCCCGCGCGAGCCCGCCGCCGACGAGCGCCGAGGACACGACCGTGAGCGGCGCCCGTGCGCGGACGACGACGGCCTCGCGGTCCACCGTCACCTCGACCCCGTCGAGCGCGCGCGCGCCGCTCACGCCGTCCTCAGAACGTCGCCCGGAGCCCGACGAGCCCGTGGATCCCCAGCGCCGGGAAGCCGCGGACCTCGGCGTAGCCCTCGTCGAGGAGGTTCTGGATGCGCGCGGTGAGGTCGAGCGCCTGGACATGCGTCCAGCGCTCGAGGAGCCGCCACGACCCGCCGACGTCCACCCGCGTGTGCCCGCGGTTGTACCCGGCGGCAGCGCTCTCGAGCTGGCGCGTGACCACGTGGAGCTGCGTGAAGAGCGAGAGCTTCTTCACCGGCTCCCACGTGAGCGTGAGGTTCCAGCGGTGGCGCGGCTCGCGCGGGAACGGGCGGTCGGTCGCGAGCGTCTCCGTGTCCGTGTAGGTGTAGTTGAGCGAGGCCACGAGCGTGTCGAGCAGGTCGGCCTCGGCGATGAACTCGATGCCCGCCGCGCGCGAGCGGCCCGCGTTGACGCCCCTGACGAACGGGAACGTCGGCGTGCTGAGCAGCGCGATCAGGTTGTCGTAGTTGGTCTGGAAGTACGTGAGGCCGAGGCGGAGGCGGCCCTCCCAGAGCTTCTGGTCCACCCCGAGCTCGTACGAGAAGCTCTCCTCGGGCTTGAGCGTCGGGTCGGAGAAGCCCGGGAAGAACTGCTCGTTGAAGGTCGGCGCGCGGAACCCCGAGCCCGCGCCGCCCCGGAGCCGGGTGCCCCACGCCTTCACGACGTACGCGAGCGAGCCGCGCTCCGTCGTGGACGTGCCGAAGATGCTGTTGTCCTCCACGCGGACCCCCGCCGACATGAACAGGCGGTCGAAGAAGCGGAGCTGCTGCTGGAAGAACGCCGCGCGCGTCCAGCTCCGCGAGGCGAACGGCGTGCTGCTCCGGTTGTCGCCCTCCTCGTGCCGGTACTCGAGGCCGAGCGAGGAGGTGGACCACGTCCCGAGGTGGACGTGGTTGAGCCACTCCGCCTCCCGGCGCTCGACGCTGATCCGGGAGGGGAACTCGCAGGGCGCGCCGAACGGGCAGCCGTCGGCCGGGTCGGGCAGGTCGGTGAATCGCAGGACGTTCTCGTAGCGCCCGAGCCGCACCTGGCTCTCCCACCAGCGGACCGGGCGCGTGCGCGCGGAGAGGCCGAGCACGGAGGTGTCGCTCGACTGCCGGTTGTTGACGTCGATGACCGGCACGATCGGCAGCGGGCCGAAGTTCGTCGAGAGGAACTTCACGGGCAGGCCCGTCTCGGTCCGGTTCCAGCGCGCCGTGACGTCCACCCGGCTGTCCCACGGGAGCGCGAGGCCGAGGCGCCCGTTGACCGCCTCCTGCGTGGAGTCGTCGTTCCGGAACTGGCCGTTGCTCTCGAGGTGCGAGCCGGAGAGCGAGTAGTCCAGGAGCCGCCAGCTCCCGCCGAGCGTCGCGCGCGAGGCGTGCGTGTCGTAGCTGCCCGCCTCCTGCTCCACGCGCGCCGCGAACGGCCCCCGCCCCTTCTTGGTGATGATGTTGATCACGCCGCCGATCGCGTCGGCACCGTAGAGCGTCGACTGCGGCCCGCGGATCACCTCGATGCGCTCGATCAGGTCCGGCGACAGGTCCGACAGGTCCGCCTGGCCCGTCGTCGTGCCCTTGACCCGGACCCCGTCCACGAGCACCTGGATCTGGTTGGCGTTCGCGCCGCGGATCGTGAGGCTCGAGGTCTTGCCGAGGCTCCCGGAGCGCCGGATCTCCACGCCGGGCACGTGCCGCAGCGCCTCGTCCACGGTGGCGTAGTGGTAGGTGCGGAGGTCGTCCTCGCCCACCACGCTCACGCTCGCGCCGAGCTCGGCGGCGGGCGTCTCGGTCTTCGTCGCGGTCACGACCACGGGCTCGAGCCTCTTCGTCTCCTGGGCGGCGACGCCTCCCGCCCCTGTCAGCAGCACGAGCAGCAGCACCCACACGATCCGCACCATCGGCCTGACTCCTTTGTCCGCGAAAGGGTTGGCAGCCATGGCCCGGGGCAGGTCTCCTGACTCGTGGATCGTCGCGGGCCCCCGGCCTTCCCATCCGCGCTCCGCGGACAGTGGCCGTCGCGTGGGAGCCCCCTCCCCACTCACAGTGGCGGGACCGTGCCGGCCTCGGCCGCCGCGCGAGGAACTCGCGCGGCCTCACCGGCTTCCCTGCATCCCGGGCGCGTCCTCGACCTCGAGCGGTCTCCCCTCACCTCCCCCGCGCGTCCGGCCACACGACCTGCACCACCGGCCGGCGGCTCGCCGCGCTCTTCTCGACGTGCACCTCGCAGCCGTACACGGCCTCGAGCACCGGGGCCTCGAGCACCTCCTCCGGCGTGCCGAGCCGCACGGGGCGGCCCGCGGCCAGGAGCAGCAGCCGGTCGCACACCTCGGCGGCGAAGTTCAGGTCGTGCGACACGAGCAGCATCGAGACGCCGCGCTCGCGGTTCAGGCGGCGCAGGAGCGTCGCGGCCTCGGCCTGGTGGCGGAGGTCGAGGTGCGCGGTCGGCTCGTCGAGCACGAGCAGCCGCGGCTCCTGCGCGAGCGCCCGCGCGATGACCGCGCGCTGGCGCTCGCCGCCGCTCAGGCTGTCGAGCGGCAGCGCCGCCAGCTCGAGCACGCCGGCCGCCGCCATCGCCCCGTGCGCCACCGCGCGGTCGGCCGCGTCCTCGAAGTACCGCGCCGGCGCGTGCGGGAAGCGGCCCATCAGCACGAGCTCCTCGACGCTGAACGGGAACTGCGGTGGCACGCCCTGCGGGACGACGGCCACCCGCCGCGCCACCTCCGCGCGGTCGAGGCGGGCGAGCGGCCGGCCCTCGAGCAGGATCTCGCCCGCCGCGGGCTCGAGCACGCGCGTGAGGAGCCGGATCAGCGTCGTCTTGCCCGCGCTGTTGGGGCCGATCACGCCGAGGATTTCGCCCGGCGCCAGGCCGAACGCGAGGTCGGCGAGCCGGAAGGGGTGCGCGCGCCGCGGCCGCGACGGCGGATACGCGAAGCCGACCCCACGCGCCTCGACGATCACAGGAGCGCCCGGTAGCGCGTGCGCAGGAGCCACACGAAGACGGGCGCGCCGCAGAAGGACGTGATCACGCCGACCGAGAGCTCGCCCGGCGCCACGATGCTGCGCGCCAGCGTGTCCGCGGCGAGGAGAAAGCTCGCGCCGCCCACGAAGGCGGCGGGCACGAGCAGGCGGTTGTCGGCGCCGAGGAGCATGCGGAGCGCGTGCGGCACGATGAGCCCGACGAAGCCGATCGGGCCGGCGAAGGCCACGACGCTCGCGGTGAGCAGCGCGGCGCCCGCGAAGATGCGGATCTTGAGGCGGTCGGCGTCCACGCCGAGCTGCTGCGCCGCCTCCTCCCCGAGCGCCAGGAGGTTGAGCTCCCGCGCGTGCACGAGGACCAGCCCGAGGCCCGCCGCCGCGGAGAGCGCGAAGAGGCCGAGCGACGCCGGCGGGAGCGTGCCGAGGTTGCCGAGCAGCCAGTAGATGACGCCGCCGAGCCGGTTCACGTCCAGGAGCGAGATCACCACGGTGATCGCGGAGGCGAAGAAGAGCCCGACGATGACGCCCGCGAGCAGCAGCGTCTGGACCGACAGGCGCCCGGCGCCGGCGATCAGGTAGACGGCGCCCGCGGCGACCACCGCCCCGGCGAACGCGAACGCGGTGAGCCCCGCCGCGCCGAGCACCCCGAAGCCGAGCCCGAGGCTCTGGGCGATCACCACGCCGAAGGCGGCGCCGCCGGAGACGCCGAGCACCGAGGGCTCGGCGAGCGGGTTGCGCGTGAGCGCCTGGAAGGCCACGCCCGCCACGGCGAGCGCGCCGCCCGCGAGCGCGGCGACGGCGATCCGGGGCAGCCGGATCGAGAGCGTCACGACGCTCTCGACGGACTGCGCCCCGGCGCGCCCCGCGAGCGCCGCGAGCACGGCCCGCGGCGAGATCGCGGCGCCGCCGAGGAAGAGCGCGAGCGCGGCGACGGCGAGCAGGACGAGCGTCAGGACGCCCAGGGCCGCGGCGAGGCGCGCGCGCGGGCTCACCGGAACGCCTCCGGGTGGATCGCGCGCGCGAGGCGCTCGAGGCCGTCCACGACGCGCGGGCCGTAGCGGTGCAGCAGGTCGCCGTCCACGGCGTGGAGCCGGCCCGCGCGGATCGCCGGCACGCTCGTGAGCCCGCGCCACCGCTCCCGGTCGATCGGCCCCGCGCTCGCGCTGTGGTTGGCGAGCAGGATCACCTCGGGCGCCCGCGCGACCGCCGCCTCGAGGCCGAAGCGCGGGTAGTCGCTGCCCTCCGCCGCGGTGATCGAGCGTCCCCCCGCGCGCGCGATCAGCTCGGTGACGAGCGACTCGCGCCCGGGCACGATCAGCGGCTCGGGCCAGAGGACGTAGAGGACGCGCGGCCGCGGCCGCGGCGCGACCGCCTGCTCGACCGCGCGCACGCGCGCGCGCAGGCCGGCCAGGAGCGGGCCGGCCGCCGCCTCGCGCCCGGTGAGGGCGCCGAGCCGCGCGATCGCGTCCCAGACGTCGGCGAGGTGGTGCGCCGCGACGAGGTACACGGGGACGCCGAGGCGCCGGAGCTGGGCGAAGGTCTCCTCGCGGTTGCCCTCCGTCGTCGCGACCACGAGGTCGGGCCGCAGCGCGGCGATCACCTCCAGGCTCGGCGTGAGCATGCCGCCGACCCGGGGCTTGCGGCGGGCCGCCGGCGGGTAGTCGCAGAAGTCGGTCACGCCGACCAGGCGGTCCTCGGCGCCGAGCGCGAAGAGGATCTCGGTGACGCTCGGGACGAGCGAGACGATGCGCGCCGGCGGCGCGGCGAGCGTGACTTCGCGCCCGAGCATGTCGCGCACGCTCAGCGCGTGCGCGGGCGCCGCCAGGCCGAGGAGCGCTGCGAGCACCAGGAGCTTCGGCACGTCAGGCGCGCCCGCTCACGCCCGCGGACGCGAACGTGGCCATCTCCCGGAAGATCCGCGCGGCCGCGCGCGCGAGGTGCACGAACAGCGCGGCGCCGGTACCCTCGCCGAGCCGCAGGCCGAGGTCGAGGTAGGGCGCGAGCCCGAGGCGCTCGAGGGCCGCCGCGTGCCCCGGCTCCGCCGAGCGGTGCGCGGCGAAGAGCGCGTGGCGCGCGTCGGGCGCGAGCGCCACGGCGACGAGCGCCGCGGCGCCGGCGATGAACCCGTCGAGCGCCACCGGCGCCCGGCGCGCCGCGCCGGCGAGGATCACGCCCACGAGGCCGGCGATCTCGAAGCCGCCGACCTTCGCGAGCACGTCGAGCCCGTCGCGCGGGTCGGGCGCGTTCACCTCGAGGGCCCGGCGCACGACCGCCGCCTTGCGCGCGAGCGCGGCGTCGTCCGCGCCCGCGCCGCGGCCCGTGACGCGCTCGGCCGGCGCGCCGGTCAGCGCGGCGGTGATCGCGCTCGCGGCCGTCGTGTTGCCGATGCCCATCTCCCCGGTGGCGAGCAGGTCGGCGCCGCCGTCGAGCGCCAGGTCGGCGAGCCGCGCGCCCGCCAGGATCGCCCGCTCCGCCTCCGCGCGCGTCATCGCCGGCCCCCGCGCCATGTTGCGGGTGCCGGGGCCGATCGGGCACGCGACCAGGCCGGGGGCGGGCGCGAGGGGGCTCGCGACGCCGAAGTCGGCGACGACGAGCCGCGCCCCGGCCTGCCGCGCGAGCACGCTGACCGCGGCGCCGCCGCGCAGGAAGTTCTCGACCATCTGCGCGGTCACGACCTGGGGATACGCGCTCACGCCCTCGGCGACGACGCCGTGGTCGGCGGCGAGCGTGAGGATCACGGGCTGCTCGACCGAGGGCGCGCCGCCGCGCAGGACCGCCAGCCGCAGGGCCAGCTCCTCGAGCCGCCCGAGGCTGCCCGGCGGCTTCGTGAGGCCGTCGAGGTGGCGCTGGGCCGCCTCCGCCCCGCCCGTCGGCGGCGGCGCGACCGCGCTACGGAGCCTGGACAGCGCCGTCATCGGCGACTCGGGGGGTGTCGGCGGGCGCCTTGAGCACGAGCGGGAGCCCCGCCACCATGAGCACGACGCGGTCGCAGGCGGCCGCGACGCGCTGGTTCACGAAGCCGAGCAGGTCGCGGAAGCGCAGCCCGAGCCCGGTCTCCGGGTGCACGCCGGCGCCGACCTCGTTGGAGACGAGCGTGAGGCGGCACGCGGCGCGGCGCACGAGCGCGGCGAGCCGGTCGGCCTCCGCGAGCACGAGGGCGTCCTCGTCGCCCCGCAGCAGGCGGTTGCCCACCCAGAGCGTGAGGCAGTCCACGACGACCGCGTCGTGCGTCCCCACCGCCTCGCCGAGCCGCGCGACGAGCTCGAGCGGCGCCTCGACGGTGGTCCACGCCGCGGGGCGCTCCGCGCGGTGGCGGGCGATCCGCCGCGCCATGTCGGCGTCGCAGGGCTCGGCGGTCGCGACGAACGCGACCCGCCCGGAGAGCGCGGGGTCCGCGACCGCGAAGCGGCTCTTGCCGCTGCGCGCTCCACCCAGGATGAAGAGCGACGGGGCCATTGACCCGGTGCCTCCCTCGAAGACCGGTTCGGTGGTACGCGCCCGGGCAGGTCTCCTGGCTCTCGGATCGTCCTACTCCCCGCGCCTTCCCGGCCTCGCGGCCAGTGGCCATCTGCGGGTTTCGTCCCCGATTACAGTGACGGGGTCGCGGCGGCTTCAGACCGCCTTCCCTGGGCCCTCACGGGCATCCCGGGCGCGTGCAACGGCCTGGACGGTAGCAGAAACCCCCGGTCGGCGCAACCGGAGGCCGTTTTCTTGACTTTGCGGCCCACGACGCTCTACAAAGGACGGGGTCAGAAGTGAAAAAATCGAAACATCCCGACAATTCGCCCGGGACGTTCCTGACGGCTGGCGAGGCCGCCAGGCACTGCCAGGTCTGCCCCGCCGCGCTCAAGCGCTGGATCCGGGCCGGCCGGCTCGGGGGGTTCAAGACCCTGGGAGGCCATGCCCGCATCGCCGTGGACGAATTCCAGCGCTTCCTCCACGAGCACGGCATGCCGCCCTACCCCCTCGGCGCGCCCGCCTCGATCCCCGTCCTGGTCGTCGACGACGAGCCCGAGATCGTGGGCTTCCTCGCGGCACTGCTCGCCGACCACCCGCTCGGGTTCAAGGTCGAGACCGCCACGGACGGCTACGAGGCGCTCATCAAGGTCGGCGCGTTCAAGCCCGCGCTGCTGATCCTCGACGTGCTGATGCCGCTGCTCGACGGCGTCGAGGTCTGCCGGCGCCTCAAGAGCAATCCGGCGACGCGCGGGCTCAAGATCCTCGGGATCAGCGGCTACCCCGACGCCGTGGCCGCGCTGCTGGCCGCCGGGGCCGACGCGTGCCTGACCAAGCCCCTCTCGCTCCACGCCATCGAGCGGGAGCTCGAGCGCCTGCTGGCGCCGGCCGCCTGCTGATGGCGCGCCACCGGGTCGGCACGCGCGCGCGCGCGCGGACGGGGCGCCCGGGGGCGCCCGGGGCGTGAGCGTGCGCGCGACGGTCCTGGTCGTCGCCGACGACCCCGGCAGCCGCGAGTCCGTGGGCCACGCGCTCCGGGCCACGGGCTACGCCGTGGAGACGGCCGCGAGCGGCGCGCACGGGCTGGAGTGCCTTCGCCGCGGCGGCTTCGAGGTGGCGGTCGTGGACATCACGCTGCCGGACATCTCGGGGCTCGAGCTGCTGCGTGCGCTCCGCGACCAGGCGCCGGACCTGGAGGTCGTGTTCGTCACGGGCGGCGGCTCCCTCCGGGCGGCGATCGAGGCCATCGACGGCGCGGCGTTCGCGTACCTCACGAAGCCCGTCGAGATGGACCACCTGCTCGCCGTGCTCGCGAAGGCGGTCGAGCGGGGCCGGCTCACACGCGCGCTCCGCGAGTCGGAGGCGCGGCACCGGCTCATCAGCGAGCACATCACCGACGGCGTCTTCCTCGTCGACACGGAGGGCCGCGTGGTCTTCGCCAACCGCCGCGCCGAGGAGCTCTCGGGCTACTCGCAGGCGGAGTTCGGCGACCGGAGCATCCTGTCGTTGCTCACGCCGGAGAGCCTCGAGCGGGCCGAGGCGCGCGCGGCGGCGGCCCGGACCGGGGCCACGCTGCCGCCGTTCTTCGAGGCCGAGCTGGTGCGCAAGGACGGCTCGCGCATCTGGGTCGAGGCGCACGACACCGCGATCGTGCGCGACGGCCTCGTCGTCGGGCGCCTCGGGGTGGTCCGCGACGTCGCCGAGCGCAAGCGGGCGGAGGCGGAGCTCGCGCGGCAGCGCGAGACCATCTACCAGAGCGAGAAGCTCGCGGCGATGGGCCAGCTCCTGGCCGGCGTCGCCCACGAGCTGAACAACCCCCTCTCGGTGGTCATCGGCCACGCGGCGATCCTCCGCAACACCGCCGAGGCGTCGGTCGCGGAGCGCGCCGGCAAGATCGCGCAGGCCGCGGAGCGGTGCGCCCGGATCGTGAAGAACTTCCTGGCGCTGGCCAGGCAGCGGCCGCTCGAGCGCGAGCCGGTCTCGCTCAACCAGATCGTCCGCGAGGGCGTCGAGCTCGTCGCCTACCAGCTCCGCGTGGACGATGTCGCGGTGGTCCTCGACCTCGCCGACGACGTGCCGACGCTCTGGGCGGACTCGCACCAGCTCCACCAGGTCGTCGTCAACCTGATCTCGAACGCCCACCACGCGATGCGGGAGACGGCCGGCCCCCGCCGGCTCACGCTCCACACGCGCACCGCCGCCGGGCGGGCGCAGGTCGTGCTGGAGGTGGCCGACACGGGCCCCGGCGTCGCCGCCGAGCACCGGCCGCGGCTCTTCGAGCCCTTCTTCACGACCAAGCCGGCCGGCGAGGGCACCGGGCTCGGCCTCGCGCTCTGCCGGGGCGTCGTCGAGGAGCACCAGGGCCGCATCACGCTCGCGAGCGGCGAGGGCCAGGGGGCGGTGTTCAGGATCGAGCTGCCGGTCGAGGCCGCCGAGCTCCGGCCGCCCGAGCCGCCGCACGCGGCGCCGGCCGCGCCGGTCCGCGGGTGCACGGTGCTCGTGGTGGACGACGAGCCCGAGATCGCCCGCATGCTCGCCGACATGCTCGCCGGGGACGGCCATCGCGTGGAGACCGCGGCCGACGGGTTCGAGGCCCTCGCCCGGCTCGACCGGGCCGTGTACGACCTGGTCCTCTGCGACCTCCGGATGCCGAAGCTCGACGGCGCGGGCTTCTACCGCGAGGTCGCGCGCCGCCGCCCCGAGCTCCTGCCGCGGATCGTGTTCGTCACCGGCGACACGCTCACGCCGGAGAGCACGCGGTTCCTGGCGCGGGCCGGCGCCCCGACGGTGACCAAGCCGCTCACACCCGACGACATCCACCGCGTGACGCAGCAGGTCCTGCGCAACCACCTGAGCCGCCGGTAGCCGCCGCCGGAGCGCCCCCTCCGACGTCGACGCAGAACCCGTGAACACATCGCGTGGTGGGGAGCGTCGGGGGGTCCGGGGGGCCCTTCGAGGCCCCCCATGTGCTCAGGCGTTCCGCCCCTTCTCCAGCTCGCGCACGCGGCGCGAGAGCGTGACGAGCATCCGCTGCGTGAGCTCCGGGACCTCCCGGAGGAGCTCCCAGAAGTGGCGGCGGTTGATCACGAGCAGGCGCAGGTCGGTCTCGGCCTTCACCGTCGCCGAGCGCGGCTCGCCGTCGAGCAGGCTCATCTCGCCGAAGAAGTCGCCGGGCCCGAGCCGGTGCCGCTTGCGCGAGGAGAGCTTCACGGTCGCGGTCCCGTCGATGATGACGAAGAACTCGTCCTCGCGCGCGCCCTCGCGCGTCAGCACGGCGAGCGCCGGCACCTCGGCGACCTTCGAGATGTCGGCCACGGCACGGAGCTGCTTCCTGGTGCACTCCTCGAAGATCGGCACGCGCTGCAGGTGGCGGATCTTCTCGTCGCTCGCCAGCCGGAACGCCGGGCCCGAGGCGCTCGCAAGCGCCTCCTTGAGGTCGAAGAGCATCGAGCCGTCGAGCATCCGGTTGAGCAGTTCCATGCCCTACCCCCTCTTCTCCTTGTCCGCGTAGCTCACGGCGAGCCCCGCCGCGGCGTCGGCCTGGATCCCGTACGGCGGAACCGGGTAGCGCAGGCCGTTCTTCGCCAGCGCGGCGAGCCCCTCGATCACCGTCGGCAGGAAGCGCGGCGGGAGCGCCATCAGCAGCTCGTCGTCGGCGACGCCGCCGTAGCGCCGCTCGGCGTAGCACGGGATCGTGAGCGCCGGCTCGCCGGTCCGGAGCGCCTTGCCCCACGAGTCCGCGCACGCCGACTCGCCGACGGACGTGAAGCCGAGCTTCCTGTAGCCCGACCACTGCAGGCCGTTGATGAACAGGATCATCTGGCCCGGCGTGCCGTAGACCAGGCACACGTCGGGCGGGTCGAGCCGCCCGGAGGTGAGCGGCGAGACCGCCAGGGCGCGGTAGCGCCCGTAGGGCACGACGTCCATCGCGCGCTGGTGCGCGGCGGCGTCCTCCTGCGTCCTGAACCAGACGCCCGCCATGCGCGTGCCCGAGAGCCACTCCGCGTCCTGGGGGTGCAGCCCGATCACCGCGCCGCACTGCGCGCCGACGAGGTCGGCCATCGTGATCCCGACCGTCCAGCCGAGGTGCCGCGCCTGAGCCACGATCTGGTCGGTCGTGTGCTTGGCCTTCGGGCGCCGGATCTTCGGGATCGCCTCCATCGCCTCGACGGTCTCGAAGAGCTTCATGCCGATCGGGATCGAGCGCAGGCGCAGGTGCCGGGTGAGCCCGTCCACGATCGCGTTCCAGTCGTAGCGCTCGGCCGTCATGCCGTCCTCCCCGCCTGGATACTACGTGATGCCGGGGGCCGCTACCACCCGCGCAGGCGCGCGATCGCGCGGCGCTCGCGCTTCGTCGGCCGCCCGGCGCCCGGCGGCCGCGCCGACGGCGGCGCCCCGCGCGAGCGCGGCGGCTCGGGCGGCGTGAGGTCCGCAAAGAGCGCGCGCGCCCGCGCGGGAGGCCCGCGCCGGTCGTCGAGGGCGGCGACCTTCAAGATTCGCTTCCGGCCCGCCCGCAGCGTCACCCGGAGCACGTCGCCGGGGCGCAGCGCCTTCGCGGGCTTCGCGGCCTGGTCGTTCACGTCGACCTTGCCGCCGTCGCAGGCGTCGGCGGCGAGGCCGCGCGTCTTGAACACCCGCGCCGCCCAGAGCCACTTGTCCAGGCGCACGGAATCCGGCGAATCCGCCACGCCCAGACGGTATCATGGGGGCAGCATGACCCGCCTGCTCGCGCTCCCCGCCGCCCTCGCCCTCGCCGCCGTCGCCTGGGCGGCCGACGTGGTCGTCGTCGAGGACTGGACCCAGCCCAAGCTCGGCGCCCGGGGCATCCCCGCCGGCTGGCAGGGGCAGAGCTGGGGCAGCCCGAAGTACGACCTCACCGTCGTGGACAACGCCGGCCACCGGGTCCTGCACCTCCGGAGCGAGAACGAGGGCTCGACGATCAGCCGGGACATCAAGGGCAAGGTGGACCTCAAGCAGACGCCGATCCTCGAGTGGAGCTGGAAGGCGGTCGTGCTGCCGAAGGGCGGCGACTCGCGCCGCAAGGCGACCGACGACCAGGCGGCGCAGATCTACGTGTCGTGGCCGCGCTTCCCGGAGTCGGTGCGCTCGCGGATCATCGGCTACGTGTGGGACACGACCGCACCGGCCGGCCTGGTCGCGCCGAGCGAGAAGACCGGGACCGTCACCTACATCATCGTCCGCTCGGGCACGGCGGACCTCGGCCGCTGGGTGACCGAGCGACGCAACGTCGTCGAGGACTTCAAGAAGATCTACGGGGAGGCGCCCGACCATCCGGGCGCCGTCTCGATCGCGATCGACTCGAACGACACCAACTCCCTCGCCGAGTCGTTCATGGGGCCGATCGTCTTCAAGCGGCAGTGAGCGACCCGCGGACGGTCGTCCGCGCGCGCGCCGAGAAGCACGGGGCGTGAGGCCCGCCGCGCTGGCCGCCCTGCTCGTGCTCGCGGCCGCCGCCGGGGCGGCGGCAGAGCCGCGCCCGGTGGACCCGGCCGCGCGCGTCTACCTCGTGCCCGTGGGACAGCTCCCGGAGAAGTGGGTCACCGACCTCGTCGGCTACTACCGGACCAAGCTCGGGCTCGCGCTCCAGCCGCTGCCGCCGCTGCCCCTGGACCGGAGCGCGCTCGACCACACGCGCCAGCAGGTGATCGCCGAGGAGGCGATCACGCTCCTCAGGCGTCGCCTGCCCAGGCTCGCCGCCGACCCGCACGCCGTGGTCCTCGGCCTCACCGCCTACGACATGTACATCCGCGGCACCTCGTGGCAGTGGGCGTTCGCGTTCCGGCAGGACGCGCACTTCGCGGTGGTCTCGCTCGCGCGCATGGACCCGGCGAACTGGGGTGAGCGCCCCGACGAGGCGCGGCTCCGCACGCGCCTCCGGAAGATGATGTCGAAGAACCTCGGGATCATGGTCTACGACCTGCCGCAGAGCCGGGACCGCCGGAGCGTCCTGTACGGGCCGATCCTCAGCCTCGCGGACCTCGACGCGATCGGCGAGGACTTCTAGAGCGCCGTCTCCTTCGGGAGCGCCGGCTTCTTGAAGCCGCCCCCCTGCTGCCAGCGCTCGGGCGGGACCGCCCGCACGAGGTCGGTCGCCGCGCCGCGCGCGATCCCGCCGACCGCGTCGACGAACGCCCCGCTGACGGCGCTGACGTACCACTGCCCCGGCTCGGACTCCGCGAAGGCGACGTACCGGGCCAGGTCCGCGTCGGACACGTCGCGGTAGATGAACAGCATCATCACGAACGACAGGCGCCGCACCTGCTCGAACACCTGGGCGCGCACCTGACGGATGCGGCTCTCGAGCTGGCTCCGGCTGAGGCGCCGCTCGGCGGGCAGGTACGGGTCCACCGCCGACGCGAGGCTCCGGATGATCGCCATGCTCACGTCGAGCGAGGTCTCGGTGGCGCGGCCCGCGGCGTCGAGCCGCTGGACGAGCGCCAGGCGCTCGCGGGCCGGCGGGCTCTGCTGCAGGCGGCCGACGTACCGCTCGATCTCGCGCTCCGTGCCGCTCGAGCGCGAGAACGCGACCTCGAGCTCGGTGATCCTCCGGCCGACCGGCGAGCGGTACCAGGCGAGCGCCGCCGCGAGCTTCGCGGCGTCGGAGCGCTTGCCGACGCCCTCGGCGATGAGCCCGTAGACCGTCTCGGTGCGCACGTGCCGGGCCGTGATCTGCTCGGCCCGGGCGAGGTCCCTCGCGGCGAGCTGACCGTGCTGGGCGTGGAACTCGGACCGGATGCGCGTCGTGATCGGCGCGAGCTGGCGCTTGAGGCCCGAGACGTCGAGCAGCTCGTCGATCGTGGCGCGGTCCGCGGCGACGGCCCCGGGCGCGGTGGCGTCGGCCGCGGACGCGGCGGCGGGCGCCGGCGGCGCCTCGCGCGGCTGCGGCGGGCGGTCCGAGTAGGTGACGACGCCGTTGTCGTCGACCCAGCGGTAGGTCGCCGCGTCGGCGGGCGTGCCGCCGGCGAGCAGGCCGGCGCCGAGCGCGATCAGGAGCGTCCGGGTGATGCGCGTCATCGTCGCGTCCTCCCACCGGTCCAGCGCACGGCTCGCGCCACCTCGGGCGCGGTCTCCTCGGCCGCCGCGCCCAGGGCGCGGACGACCACCTCGCTCGTCGCGTTCACGAACCACTGCCCCCCGGCCGACTCCACGAACGCGACGAGCCGCGCGAGCTCGCCGTCCGCGAGGGTCCGGTAGGCGAAGAGCATGCCGAGCAGGGTGACCTCGCGCATCCGGTCGTAGGCGCGCGCCCGCAGCTCGAGCAGCCGGGGCTCGAGCGCCGCGCTCGCCTCGAGCGCGCGCGCGACGGTCGCGACGACCGCCAGCGTGACGTCGAGCGAGGTCTCGGTCGCGAGCCCCGCGTCGTCGAGCCGCGCGAGGAGCGCGATCCGCGCCGCCGACGGGCGGCGCGCGGCGAGGCCGGCGACGAACGCCCGGAGCTCGGTGGCCCGCCCGGGCTCGGCGGCCTCGAGCTCGAGGGCCACCACCCGCCGCGCCAGCGGCGAGCGGAACCA
Source organism: Candidatus Rokubacteria bacterium RIFCSPLOWO2_02_FULL_73_56 (assembly GCA_001788495.1). GTDB lineage: Bacteria > Methylomirabilota > Methylomirabilia > Rokubacteriales > CSP1-6 > GWA2-73-35. The sequence continues at coordinate 51,184 of MGCF01000018.1, read as the reverse complement.
CGCGAGCGCGGCGGCCGCCGCCGCCGGCTCGACGCGCCGCGCGAGCGCCGCGCGCACGGCGGCGCGGAGCCGCTCGGCGTCGAAGGCGCGCGCGCTGGAGCGGTCGATCGCGTCGGCGGCCTCGGGGCTCGCGGCGTGGCGGCGGCGGAGGTCGTCCCGGATCCGCGCGGCGACGCTCTCGAGCTGGCGCGAGAGGCCCGAGGCCTCGAGGAGCTCGTCGGCGACGCCCAGCGTCGCGGCGTCCGGCGTGGCCGGCGGCGCGGCGCCGAGATCGGCCCGGGGGATCGCGGCGGGCGCGGGGCTCGCGCACGCCAGGGCGCCGAGGAGCCCGAGGAGCGCCGCGGCCCGCCGGGGGCGCATCAGAGCGATGCCGCCGGCCGCGGCGGCTCGCGCCGCTCGGGTGTCTGGTGCCAGCGCGTCGGCGGCACCGCCTCGACCAGCTCGGTGGCCGCGCCGCGCGTCACCACGCCGACCGCGTGGACGAAGGCCCGGCCCACGGTGCCGAGGTACCACTGCCCGGCGCCCGACTCCGCGAACTCGACGTACCGCGTGAGCTCCGGCTCGGAGAGCTGGCGATAGACGAAGAGCATCATGATCCAGGACATCTGCCGCGTCTGCGACAGGGCCTGCTCGCGCACCCGCTGGATCAGGCCCTCGACCTCGCCGGGCGCGCCGCCGTGCCCGACCGGCACGTAGGGCGCCGCGGCCAGCGCCATGCTCCGCAGGAGCGAGAGGCTCGCCTCGACGGAGGTCTCCGTCGCCCGGCCGGCCGCGTCGAGCCGCTGGACGAGGGCCACGCGCTCGGGGCGCGGCGGCTCGCGCCGCAAGCGCGCGACGAACCGGGCCAGCTCCTGGGCCGCGTCGGGCGCGCGCCCGGCCCGGCTCTCCAGCTCGGCGACCCTCCGGCCGATGGCGGAGCCGAACCACGTGCCCGCGTCCGCCATCTGCTCCCCGTCGATCCGCCGGGCGAACTCCGCGGTGAAGGCGTCCCAGAGGGCGTCGGCCTTGAGCCGCGCGGACGCGATCCCCTCGGCCACGGCCAGGTCCTGCTTGACGAGGCCGCCGTGGCGCTTGTGGAACTCCGTCCGGAGCTTGGCCGCGATGGCGACGATCTGCTGCTTGAAGCCCGAGAGCGCCAGGAACTCGTCCACCGCCCCCCGCTCGGCGTCGCTCGCGATGGGCGCCGGGGCCTCGGCGGGCTCCGCCCGGGCGAGGTCGCCGGCCTGCGGCGGACGATCCGCGTAGATGACGACGCCGTTCGGGTCCACCCAGCGGTAGGTGGCCGCCTCGGCGCCGCTCGCGGCGATGAGCACTCCCAGCACGATCAGGAAGGACCGGTTCCTCATGGCGCTCCCCCAGGCTCCCGGATGACTTCGTCACCGGAAGGCTGCATGGGAGGTGCCAGGAGGCTGGGTGTCAAGGTTTTCGGCCGGTTAGCCCTCGCTCGCCTCCACGGACGCCCCGCCACCCTGGAAAGACTCTCACCGCTGTTCCAGAACTGGCCGCCCGGAGCCCGGCCCGGGTCGCGGACGATCCCCGGGGCGGCGTCCTTCTATTTGAGCGTCTGGCGGACGGCGGCGACGACGTCGTCGGCGTCGGGCGTCACGAAGCCCTCGAGCGGCGGGCTGAACGGGATCGGGACGTCGGGCGCGGCGACGCGCACGATCGGCGCGTCGAGGTCGTCGAAGCAGTCCTCCATGATCACCCACGCGAGCCAGGCGCCGACGGAGGCGCGCATGGGCCCCTCCTCGGCGATCACGGCCCGGTGCGTCCGCCGCACGGAGAGGGCGAGCGCCTCGCGGTCGAGCGGCACGAGGCTCCGCGGGTCCACCACCTCGACCTCGACGCCCTCCTCGGCGAGGCGCCGCGCGGCCTCGAGGCTCGCGTGCACCATGCGCGCCGTCGCGATCACCGTCACGTCGCGGCCGGGGCGCTTGACGTCGGCCGCCCCGAGGGGCACCGGCGTCTCGGCCTCCGGCACCTCGCCGGTCACCCGGTAGAGGCCGCGGTGCTCGAAGACCAGCACCGGGTCGGGGTCGCGGATCGCGGTCTTGAGGAGCCCGCGCGCGTCGGCGGGCGTGGAGGGGATGCAGACCTTGAGCCCTGGCGTGTTCACGAACCACGCCTCGACCGAGTTCGAGTGGTGGCCGCCGCCGGAGCGGCCGATGCCGTACGGCATCCGCAGCGTCAGCGGGCAGTCGAGCTGGCCGCCGAACATGTAGCGCGACTTCGCGATCTGGTTGACGACCTCGTCCATCGCACAGGTCACGAAGTCGGCGAAGTGCATGTCCACGACGGGCACCAGGCCCGTGACGGCGGCGCCCATCGCCGAGCCGACGATCGCGGCCTCGGAGATCGGCGCGTTCAGCACGCGCTCCGGGCCGAACTCGTCCACGAGGCCCTTCGTCACGCCGAAGGGCAGCCCGAGCACGATGTCCTCGCCGATGCAGTAGACGCGCGGATCGCGGCGCATCTCCTCGCGGAGCGCGAGGTTCAGCGCGTCGCCCATGTCGAGGACGGGCACCCTAGCGGCTCCAGGGGTAGGACGCGAACAGGTCGGCCAGCGCGTCCTGCGGCGCGGGCAGCGGGCTCGTCTCGGCGTGGGCCACCGCGTCGTCGATCTCGGCGACGACGCCCGCGCGGATCCGCCCGGCGTGCGCCGCGTCGAGGAGCTGGCGGGCCTCGAGCAGGCGGCCCAGGCGCGCGAGCGGGTCCGTGCGCCGCCCCTCCTCCACCTCCGCCTTCGTCCGGTAGGCCTGGGCGTCGCCCTCGAAGTGGCCCACCCAGCGGATCGTCCGGGCCTCGATGAGCGACGGCCCCTCGCCGCGCCGCGCGCGGAGGACGGCGCGCGTCGTCGCCTCCCACACCGCGAGCACGTCGTTGCCGTCGACGGTCTCCCCCGGGATGCCGTAGCCCGCCGCGCGCGCCGCGATCGAGCCGCCCGCGGCCGAGAGGCTCGACGCCGTGGACGACGCCCAGCGGTTGTTCTCGCAGAAGAAGACGACCGGGAGCGTCCAGACCGCCGCGAGGTTCACGCCCTCGTGGAACGGCCCGCGGTTGGCGGCGCCGTCGCCGAAGAACGTGACGACGACCTGCGCCGAGCCCCGACGCTTGATCGAGAGCCCCACGCCCGGCGCGAGCACACAGCCCGCGGCGAGCACGCCGTTGGCGCCGAGGTAGTTGACCGAGGCGTCGGCGAGGTGCATGCTCCCGCCCTTGCCGTGGCAGACGCCGTTCGCCTTGCCGTAGAGCTCGGCCATGAGGCCGCGCAGCGCGCCGCCCTTCGCGATGAGGTGGCCGTGCCCGCGGTGCGTCGACAGGACGTAGTCGTCGGCGCGGAGCGCCGCGCACGCGCCGACCGCGCACGCCTCCTGGCCGATCGACGTGTGCAGGAAGCCCGGCAGACGCCCGTTCGCGAACAGCTCCCGCACCCGCTCCTCGAACAGCCGCACGCGCAGCATGCCCGCGTACATCTGGAGCAGAAGATCGGGACCGGGCGCCATGACGGCGCGGATTATAGCACCGGGCGCTCGTTGAGCCGGGCCAGGCGCCACCCCGCAGCGTCGCGCTCGAGGAGGCTGAGCGCGCCGTAGTCCTGGCCGAGCGCCAGGAGGCGGCCGAGGCCGAGCCCGAGGGCCAGGCAGAGGAGCGCGCGGTTGGTGCCGCCGTGGGCGACGATCGCGAGCGCGCGCCCGGCGTGGGCGGCGACGATCGCCTCGAACGCGGGCCACGCGCGCGCCGCCAGGTCCGGCACGCTCTCGCCGCCCGGGAACGGGAACTCGCCGACGCGCGACATCCAGTCGGCGAAGGCCCCGGGCTCGCGCGCGCGGATCTCCTCGGCGGTGAGCCCGTCCCAGCGCCCCATCGCCATCTCGCGGAGCGCCGGCACGACGACCGGCGTGAGGCCGTGGGGCGCGGCGAGGATCTCGCCCGTGCGGCGCGCGCGCGCGAGGTCGCTGGTGAACACCGCGCTGAGCGCCGTGCCGCGGAGCCGCTCGGCCTGCGCCGCGCTCTGACGCTCGCCCCGCGCCGAGAGCGGCACGTCGAGGTGGCCGATGAACCGGCGCGTCTCCGCGCCGACCACCGCGCCGTGGCGGAACAGGTAGATCAGCGTCCGACGCGCGCCCACGCCGCGACCACCAGGAGCACGACGAGCTCCGCCGCCTCGATCCCGGCGCCCAGCACGTCGCCGGTGATCCCGCCGAGCCGATGCGTCATGAAGCGCCCGAGCGCCAGCGCCAGGAGCGCCGCGAGCGCCCACGCGACGATCCCGGCGACGCCGAGCGCCGCCGCGGCGGCGACGAGCGCCGCGCCGAGCGCGAGCGCCGGCGCGGCCGGTCCCAGCCCGGCGCGGAAGGCCGCGCCGGCGCCCGTCGCGCGCGCCACGGGCAGGAGGCGCGCGACGAGCGCCGGCGTCGCGCGCCCGATCACGGGCGCGGCGAGCAGGGCGCGCCAGCGCAGCGCGGGAGCGAGCTCGGCGACCGCCGCGATCTCGAGCAGCAGGAAGAGGATCAGCCCGATCGCGCCGAAGGCGCCGATCCGGCTGTCGCGCATGATCGCCAGCCGGTGCTCGGCGTCCCGCCCGACGAGGCCGTCGAGGCAGTCGGCCAGGCCGTCGAGGTGGATGCCGCCCGTCAGGAGCTTCCACACCGTCACCGTGAGGAGCACGGCCAGGAGCGGCGAGAAGAGGACGTCGGTGACGCGATCCGTCAGGGCGAGCGCGGCACCGAGCGCGAGCCCGACGACCGGGAACCACGCGGCCGCGCGGCCGAGCGCGCCCCCGCCCGCCGCGGGACGCCCGGGGAGCGGGACGATCGTGAGATAGCGGACCGCCTCGAGGAGCCCCGACACGGGCCCGAGGCTAGACGGGATACACGCCGTTGCGGCGCGGCGGGAACTCGTGGGCCTTGTCCTGCGCGTACGCGAGGCGCGTGAGGAGCTCCTGCCGGAGCCCGGAGCCGGGCACGATGTCGTCCACGAGCATCTCCGAGGCCAGCTTGTAGATGTCGACGTCCTCCGCGAACTCCTCGCGCTTCCGCTTGACGTACGCGGCGCGCTCGCGCTCGGGCAGCTCCATGATCTTGTTGTAGTAGACCGCGTTCACCGCGGGCTCGGGGCCCATGATCGCGATCTGGCCCTGCGGCAGCGAGAGCGCCGCGTCGGGCTCGAAGGCGGGCCCGCACATCGCGTAGAGGCCGGCGCCGTAGCACTTGCGCACGACCACCGAGATCTTCGGCACGGTCGCCTGCGAGGTCGCGAAGATCATCTTGGCGCCGTGCCGGATGATCCCCTGCTGCTCGACCTTGGTCCCGACCATGAAGCCCGCGATGTCGGCGAGGTAGACGAGCGGGATGTTGTAGGCGTTGCAGAGCCAGATGAAGCGCGCGGCCTTGTCGGACGAGTCGACCATGAGGACGCCGCCCTTCACCTTGGGCTGGTTCGCGACGATGCCGACGGCGCGGCCGCCGAGGCGCGCCAGCCCGACGATGACCTCCCGGGCGAACAGGCGCTTGAGCTCGAACCAGGAGCCCGCGTCGACGATGCGGTCGATGACCTCGTACATGTCGAACCACTTGCGCTGATCGTACGGGACGATGTCCTCGATGGACCGGCCGGGCCGGGGCTCGACGGCCTCGCGCGCGGCCGGCAGCTCGCGGCACGAGGACGGCATGTAGGCGAGGTACCGCCTGGCGAGCTCGATCGCCTCCTCGTCGGAGGCCGCCAGCACGTCGCCGCAGCCCGAGACGCTGCAGTGCATGCGCGCGCCGCCGAGCTCCTCGAGCGTCGTCTTCTCGCCGATCGCCATCTCCACCATGCGCGGGCTGCCGACGTACAGCGACGCCTTGCCGTCCACCATGATCACGACGTCGGTCAGCGCCGGCAGGTAGGCGGAGCCCGCGGGCGAGGGGCCGAACAGGATGCAGACCTGGGGCACCACGCCCGAGAGCTGCACCTCGTTGTAGAAGATGCGGCCGCCCTGGGAGCGGCCCGGGAAGATCCGGATCTGCTCGGAGATGCGCCCGCCCGCGGCGTCGACCAGGTAGAGGAGCGGCGCCCGCAGGCGCTGGGCTCTCTCCTGGATGCGCACGATCTTCTGGACGGTCTTCTCGCCCCAGGAGCCGGCCTTGACCGTGTAGTCGTTGGCCATGACGCAGACGGTGCGCCCGCCCACGCGCCCGACGCCCGTCACGACGCCGTCGGCGGGCGTCTCCGCTTCCTGCGAGCGCGCGAAGAGCCAGTCTTCCTGGAAGTCGGCGCCCGGGTCGAGGAGGAGCTTCAGGCGGTCGCGGACGAAGAGCTTGCCCGCGGCGCGCAGCTTGTCGCGGTACTTGACGTGCCCCTGCTCGATCCGCGCGCGCTCCCGGAAGTAGCGCTCCTCACCCGCGCCCACGCTCGCCTCCGCTCAGGGGTTCGGCCAGACGATGATGATGAGGACGCCCTCGCCGTGGCGCGGGCCGCCGATCACGGCCGGATTGCCCGCCTGCGCCTGGATGCTGGTCGTCACCTCCGTGCGGCTACCGCGCACGAGGCGGACGCGGAACCGCACCGTGCCGCTGTTGACGGCCTGCGGCGTGACCTCGAGCTGGCGGTCGCCCGGCACGGCCCAGCGCTGCGTCGTGCCCACGGGCACCTCGGCCACGTACCGCTCGAGGGAGGTGTACTCCTTGTAGCGGAAGAGCCGGCGGAGCTTCGGCAGGAAGTTCTCGAGCCGCTCGTCGGGCCCGGCGGGCGCCAGGCGCTGCTCGGGCGGCGGGGGCGTGTCGCCGGCGAGCACCACCCGCGTGCCGAAGCGCACGACCTGCTGCGCCTCGGCGGCCGACGCCGTCAGGGCGAGCAGCACGAGAACCAGGGCCAGCAGCGGGCCGAGCGCGGCCCGCAGCCGCTTGCGCGCGTTGTGCAGTCGCGACATCACGGTTCCCATCGGGATGGCCAGCACCTCTGCGATCTCGCGGTACGACAGGCCCTCGAGATCACTCAACATGATAATGGCCCGGTGATGCTCCGGCAACGTCGCGAGCGCCCGGCCGATGCGCTCGCGCTGCTCCGCGCGCACCGCCGTGTCGTCCGGCGTCGCGCCCTGGTCCACGAGCGTGCGGTCCCAGTCCCCCTCCTCGACGCGCTCCGTGCCGAAGGCGCGGCCCTGGGCGGCGCGCTGCCGGGCGCGGTCCGCGGCGACGTTCATCACGATCCGGAACAGCCACGTGTAGAAGGCCGCCTGCCCGCGGAAGGAGCCGATCGCCTGGTAGGCGCGGATGAACGCCTCCTGCGCGACGTCCCACGCGTCCTCGCTGTCGCGCAGGACGTTGTAGGCGAGCCGGTAGACCCGCTGCCGGTACTTCTCGACCAGGGGCTCGAAGGCCGCCACGTCGCCGCGGCGGCACCGTTCGACCAGGGCGGCGTCGTCGGTTGTCACGCGAGCTCACACGCTCACCCCTTCCCGTCGTCGCTTAGACGCCGGGCCGGCGGCGGCGATTCACCGTTTGGCGGCGCGACCGCGCGCGAGCGCCACGAGCGCGTCGAGGCCGAGCAGGTAGCTCTCCGGGCCGAACCCCGAGATCTGCCCGCGCGCGACCGGCGCGATCACCGAGTGGCGGCGGAACTCCTCGCGCGCGTGCACGTTCGACAGGTGCACCTCGACGACCGGGAGGCGGATCGCGGCGACCGCGTCGCGCAGCGCGATCGAGTAGTGCGTGAAGGCGCCCGGGTTCAGGACGACGCCCACGAAGCCCTCGCGCGCCGCCGCCTGGAGCCAGTCGACGAGCTGGCCCTCGTGGTTGGACTGCCGGCACTCGACGCCGAGCCCGCGGCGGCGCGCGTGGGCGCGGATCAGGCGGTCGACGTCGGCGAGCGAGACGCGGCCGTAGACCGCCGGCTCGCGGCTGCCGAGCAGGTTGAGGTTGGGACCGTGCAGGACGAGCGCCGCCCGTGCGCGCATCGCGGGCAGCATATCACGGGCGCCGGCGGAGGCCGGCATGCCCCCGACGTCGACTCAGAGAGCGTGTTCGAGGCCCCCCATGTCCTCAGTGCCCGCCGAAACCGGCCAGCAGCCAGTCCATCGCGGTGAACAGGACGAGGCCGCCGAACACCGTCCAGCCGAGCGCGGGGCCGCCCTCGCGGTTGACCTCCGGGATCAGGTCGGAGGCGGCCACGTAGATCGTGACGCCCGCCGACAGGGCGAGCGCGTACCCGACGTGGTGCTCGGCGATCAGGCTCGTCGCCAGCGCCCCGGCCACCGTCAGCACGCCGAGGAGCGCGCCCGCGCCGAGCGCCGCAGCCCGCGTGTGGCCGCCGGCCAGCATGATCGACGCGATCGTGAAGCCCTCGGGCACCTTGTGCAGGAACACCGCCATCGCCAGCAGCGCGCCGAGCGCCGGCGCGATGCGGAAGCCCGCGGCGATCGCGACGCCGTCGAAGAGCGTGTGGACGCCGAGCCCGAGCAGCGCCAGGTAGCCCGCCGACGGCCGCAGCAGCGCCTCGGGGTGCACCTCCTCGCCGAAGTGGAAGTGCGGCGCCACGGTGTGCTCGAAGAGGTGGACCCCGAAGTAGCCGAACAGGACGAACAGGAACGCGTGGGGGACGTGGGCGCTTTCCGGAAGCATCCGGACGAACGCCGCGGCGAGCATGAACCCCGCCCCGGCGGCGACGCAGTAGCGGAGCGGCGCGAGCCCCCGGCGGTGCGCGGTGGTCACCAGCGCCGCGCCCGCCAGGTCCGCAGCCGCTGCGGCAGCGGCAAACACCAGGTATGCTAACATCGGAGCGAGCATAGCATGGTGATCGCAGCGCCTCCGCGCCTGCTCGGCGAGATTCTCGTCCAGGAGGGCCTCACCACCCCGGACACGATCGAGCAGGCGCTCGCGCGGGCGCGGACGACGGGCGAGCGGCTCGGCGAGGCGCTCGTCGCGCTCGGCGCGCTCAGCCCCGCGGAGGTGCTCCGCGCGCTCGCGCTCCAGCAGCGCCTGCCGTTCCTCGGGCGCGACGAGCTGCCCTCGCCGCTGCCGCTCGTCAAGAACCTCTCCGCGAAGTACCTGCGCCAGTACACGATCTGCCCGGTGAGCGTCGAGGGCGGCGTCCTCACGATCGCGACGGCGGACCCGCTGAACCCGGTCGTCGTGGACGACCTGCGGCAGTCGACGGGCCTCAGCGTCCGCCTCGTCGTGAGCGCGCCCGAGGTGATCACGGAGGCCATCGACCGCACGTACGACGGCGCGGCGACGCCGCTGCAGCGCATCGTCGAGGGCATGGAGGACGAGGGCGGCGCCGCGGGCGAGGAGGACATCAACCAGCTCCGCGACATGGCGTTCGAGGCGCCCGTCGTGCGCCTCGTCAACCTGCTCGTCGAGAGCGCGATCGAGGCGGGCGCGTCCGACATCCACATCGAGCCGTTCGAGGACACGCTCCGCGTCCGGTACCGCATCGACGGCATCCTGTTCGACCAGGAGGCGCCGCCGCGGCGCCTGCAGGCCGCCGTGACCTCCCGCATCAAGCTGATGGCCGAGATGAACATCGCCGAGCGCCGCCTGCCGCAGGACGGCCGGATCCGCGTCACCCTGCACGGCAACCGCGTGGACATCCGCGTCTCGACGATCCCGACGGTCCACGGCGAGTCGATCGTGATGCGGCTGCTCGACCGCGGGAGCGTCTTCCTGCCGCTCGAGCGGCTCGGCTTCGGCCCGCGCACGCTCGAGCGCTTCGAGGCGCTCATCCGGCGCCCGCACGGGATCATCCTCGTCACGGGGCCCACGGGCTCGGGCAAGACGACGACACTCTACGGGGCGCTCGACAAGATCAACTCGCCCGACCGGAAGATCATCACGGTCGAGGACCCGGTCGAGTACCAGCTCAAGGGCGTGAACCAGATCCCGGTGAAGCCGAAGATCGGGCTCACGTTCGCCACGGGCCTCCGGCACATCGTCCGCCAGGACCCCGACGTGATCCTGATCGGCGAGATCCGCGACCTCGAGACGGCGGAGATCGCGATCCAGGCGTCGCTCACCGGCCACCTCGTCTTCTCGACCCTCCACACCAACGACGCGCCGGGCGCGATCACGCGGCTCCAAGACATGGGCGTGGAGCCGTACCTGGTCGCCTCGGTCCTCGAGGGCGTGCTCGCGCAGCGGCTCGTCCGGCGCATCTGCGCCGCGTGCCGCGTGCCGGACACGCCGAGCGCGGCGGACCTCGGCGCGCTCGGCATCCAGGGCGCCGCGGACGTCCGGCTCTGGCGCGGGCGGGGCTGCGACGAGTGCCGCGGCACCGGGTACCGCGGCCGCACCGGCATCTACGAGCTCTTCAACGTCACGGAGGACGCGCGCAGCCTGATCCTTCGCCGCGCGCCCGTGCGCGAGATCCGGCGCGCCGCGCTCGACGCCGGGATGACCACCCTCCGGCTCGACGGCTGGGCCAAGGCGTGCGAGGGGGTCACGACCGTCGAGGAGATCCTGCGCGTCACCCAGGAGGACGCGTAGCCGCCGATGCCCGTCTTCGTCTACCGTGCGGCCGACCGGCGGGGCCAGACCATCGACGGCGTCATGGAGGCGCCGGACGCGCGCGCCGTCGTCGAGCGGCTCCAGCGGGACGCCTATTTCCCGATCAAGGTGGCCGCGCACGCCGAGCGCCGGCGCTGGTTCGAGCTCGGCGGGGGCTCCCGCGTCGGCCAGCGCGACCTGCTCGCGTTCACCCAGCAGCTCGCCACGCTGTTCGAGGCGGGGCTGCCCCTCGACCGCGCGCTCGCGATCCTGGAGGAGCTCGCGGTCAACAGGCGGCTCAAGGCGATCGTCGGGGACCTGCTCGTCTCCGTCCGCGGCGGCGCCTCGCTCAGCGAGGCGCTGGGCAAGCACCACCCGCGCCCGTTCTCGCGCCTCTACATCAACATGGTGCGCGCCGGCGAGAAGGGCGGGGTGCTGGAGGTGACCCTCCGGCGGCTCGCCGAGTTCCTCGAGGCCCGGGGGGCGTTCACCGCGGCCGTCGTCTCGGCGCTCGCCTACCCCGCCGTGATCTTCGCGGTCGGCATCGGCGCGGTCGTGTTCCTGATGACGTTCGTGATCCCGCGCTTCGCGACGATCTTCGCCGACCTCGGCCAGGCGATCCCGCTGCCGACGCGGATCCTGCTCGCCGTGAGCGCCGCGTTCCAGGCCTACTGGTGGGCCGGGCTGCTCGCCGGGCTCGCGGGCGTGCTCGCCTGGCGCGTCTGGACGTCGAGCCCCGAGGGGCGCCTGGCGTGGGACCGGTTCCTCCTCGGCCTGCCGGTGCTGGGCCGGCTCTCGCTGAAGGTCGAGACCGCGCGGTTCGCGCGCACGCTCGGCACGATGCTGAAGAGCGGCGTGCCCGTGATGGGCGCGCTCGCGGTGGTCGGCGACACGATGACCAACCAGGCGCTCGGCCGTGCCGTGAGCCGGCTGGCCGACGGTGTCAAGCGCGGCGGCACGCTCGCCGCGGGCCTCCAGGAGCAGGCGCCGTTCCCGCCGCTCGCGATCCACATGGTCCGCGTCGGCGAGGAGACGGGCCGGCTCGAGGAGATGCTCCTCAAGGTCGCCGACACGTTCGAAACCGACGTCCGCACCGAGATGAAGCGCGCGCTCGGCCTGCTCGAGCCCGCGATCATCCTGGGCATGGGGGTGCTCGTGGCGTTCATCGTCGTGGCGATGCTGCTCGCGATCTTCTCCATCAACGAGATCCCGCTGTGACCGGCGCGACCCGCCCGGCCCTGGCACCCGCGCTCCTCCCCTCGGTGGGGTCGGGGTGCCCCTCCTCGACCACGACGGCCCGCGGGGCCGTGGGGCCGGGGGGCCTCCCCGAGACCGCTTGCAGTCAGCGCGCGGACGCCGCCCCGCAGCCGGTCCCACGTGGCGGCTGCGAGAGCCGTCGTGGTCGAGGGGAGGCCCCCCGGCCCCATGGCCCCGCGGGCGAGGGGGGGTTCACGCTGGTCGAGCTGCTCGTGGTCATCATCGTCCTCGGCCTGCTCGTCGGCCTCGTCGGCCCGCGGCTCTGGGGGCGCGTCGGCCAGTCCAAGCAGGCGGCCGCGCGGGCGCAGGTCGAGCTGCTCGGCGCGGGCCTCGACCAGTACCGCCTCGACGTCGGCAGCTACCCGACGACCTCGCAGGGGCTCGACGCGCTCCAGAAGAACCCCGGCGCCCAGAACTGGAACGGGCCCTACCTCAAGAAGGCGGTGCCGAAGGACTCGTGGGGCAACCCTTACAAGTACCGCTGCTGCCCGGGCCAGCACGGCGAGTACGACCTCTGGTCGGAGGGCGCCGACGGCGCGCCCGGCGGCGAGGGGGAGAACGCCGACATCGTGTCATGGGACAGCGGGCAGAAGTAGGCGCCCGGGGGTTCACGCTCCTCGAGCTGCTCGTCACCCTGTTCCTGATCGCGCTCGCGCTCGGTCTGGTCGCGCCCGCGATCGGCCGGAGCACCGAGGCCGTGCGCGCGCGCGCCGAGGTCGCCGGCTTCTCCGCGGCCCTGCGCCACGCGCGCGAGCGCGCGATCACGACCCGCGAGCCGCGCACGGTCGTCGTGGAGCCGGCGGCCCACCGCCTCACGATCCGGACCGGCGACGACACGGTCGAGCTCGCGCGCACGCTGTCGTCCGGGCTCGCGATCGAGGCGCTGGCGCCGACCGGGCTCGCCGTCCGCTTCGAGCCGCACGGCGCCTCGGGCGGCGGCGCGTTCCGCCTCACCCGGGGCAGCGTCAGCTACCGCGTGAGCGTCGACCCGGTCACCGGCCGCGTCCGCAACGCCCGTGAGTAGGCCGGCCGCGACGGTGCGGGCGCGCGGCGACGCGGGGTTCACGCTGCTCGAGGTGCTCGTCGCCTTCGCGATCCTCAGCATCGCGGTCGTCGCCGTGATCCAGGGGTTCGCCCAGGGGCTCAGGCTCCTCAAGGTGGCGGGCGACCACCAGCAGGCCATGCTGCTCGCCGACCAGAAGCTCCGCGAGGTGGTCACGCCCGTCGCGGGCGGCCACGACGAGGGCACGGACGGCGCCTTCGCCTGGGAGCGCACGACCGCCGTGGTGGACGCGCCGGACCTCTCCCGCTCGCGCGCCACCGAGCCGTGGAAGGTGTACCGGATCACGGTCACGGTCCGCTGGGGCGAGGGCCGGCCGCGCCAGGTCGAGATCGCGGCGCTCCGCGCCTCGGCCGAGCGGCCCGAGACGCCGGGGGCGCGCCGGTGAGGCGCCGCGAGCGCGGCTTCACGCTGCTCGAGGTCCTGATCGCGCTCGCGATCGTCGGCGCGCTGCTCACGATCGCCCTCGGCGGCGTGCGCGTCGCGCTCGCCGCCTGGCGGCGAGGCGAGGACCGCGCCGAGGCGCACCAGCACGTGCGCGGCGTGGCGGTGTCGCTCGCGCGGACCGTCGGCGGCGCGTACCCCTACCAGGCGCGGGCCCGCGAGACGAGCGAGCCGGCCGTCCTCTTCCGCGGGACCGCCGCGCGCCTCGAGCTGGTGACGCAGCGCCCGCCCTTCCCCTTCGCGATGCCGCTCGCGTTCACCGCGGTCGTCGTCGCGCTCGACGAGAGCGAGGAGCGGCGCGGCCTCGTGATCCGCCAGCGGGCGCTGCCGAACTGGGAGCCGTTCGCCGAGGCGGCGGTCGTCTTCCACGACCCGACGGTCACGCGGCTCGAGCTCACGTACCTGGACGAGAGCGGCGCGTGGCAGGACGACTGGAAGGCCGAGGAGACCGGCGCGCTGCCACGGGCGGTGCGGATCACGCTCGGCACCAGCGCGGAGGGCCGCGCCGCGACGCTGCCGCCGATCACGGTGTCGCTCCGCGTGGGGGCCCCGTGAGGCCGCCGCGGGCGCGGGACGAGCGCGGCTTCGCCCTGGTGCTCGTGCTCCTCGTGCTGGCGCTCGTCGCCGTCGTGGCGGCGGAGTTCTCGTTCTCGATGCGGCTCGAGGCGGCCGCGGTGCAGGCCTACAAGGACGGGATCACCGCCGGCCACCTCGCGGAGACCGCCGTCGAGCAGGCGATCCGCGAGATCGTCGCCGACAGCGCCTGGGTCGGCCTCGACGACCGGGGGCTCCTCACCTTCTACACGCAGGACCGCCTGCCGCTCGCGCACCTGCCCCGCGAGCGGGCGGAGTTCACCGGCGGGCGGTACTCGTACCGGATCACCGACGAGGAGGGCCGGATCAGCCTGAACACCGCGCCGCCCGAGCGCCTGGACCGCCTGCTCCTGGCCCTCGGCGTGGACAAGCAGGGGCGCGACACCATCGTGGACTCGCTCCAGGACTGGCGGGACGCGAACGAGGCGCACCGCCTGAACGGCGCCGAGAGCGAGGACACCTACCTCAAGCTCGCGGTCCCGTATCGCGCGCGCAACGCCGACCTCGAGTCGATCGGCGAGCTGCTCCAGGTCAAGGGCGTGACGCGCGCGCTGTTCCAGGGCGGCCCGGACCGGCCCGCGCTCGCCGACCAGGTGACCGTCAAGACCGAGGGCCGCGTCAACGTCAACACCGCCGGCCCCCTCGTGCTGCGGGCCCTCGGGCTCTCCGACGCCGAGATCTCGCAGATCGTGCAGGCGCGGCGCGGCGTGCCGTTCACGACGGTGCCGGGCCAGTTCGGCGGCCGCGGGCTCGCGGCGTCCACCCGCACGTTCCGCATCGACGCCGAGGGCATCGTCGACGGGCGCGTGGGCGCACGCCTCACGGCGATCGTCGTGAAGGTCGCGGGCGCGCCGCCCGCCGTCAGGGTCGTGGAGTGGTCGGGCCTGCGCTGACGGCGCCCGCCCACCGGTAGGGGTGCGTCCCGGGAGCGCCCCCAATCCCTTGAGGATTACCAACACTTCCGCGCTCGCTTAGGCTATGCTGACGAAAATGTGGACGCGATTCGCGCCCGCCCGGCTTGCCGTGGTCTTCCTCGGCAACCGGCTCGCCGGCGCGGTGGTCCAGCAGGATCGGGTGGAGACGTTCGTCGTCGAGGCCGAGGATCCCGCGGCCGCGCTCCGCGCCGAGCTCGACGCCCGCGGCCTCGCGCCCCGCACGGTCGCGCTCGGCCTGGCGCGCGCGAGCGTCACCGTCAAGCCGATCGAGCTGCCGCCGATCGCCGGCGAGCTCGCCGACATGGTGCGGTTCGAGCTCGAGCGGCACCTGCCCTTCCCCGCCGACGACGCGCCCTTCGCGTTCCTGCCGCTGCCGGCCGCGGGCGAGGGCGAGCCGGGCGCGGCCGGCGCGACCCGGGTGCTGATCGCCGCGACCGACCGGCGCGTGCTCGACACCGCGCTGCGCCTGGCGCAGGACGCGCGCCTGCGGCCGGTCTCGGTGACCGTCGCGGCGCACGACCTCCTCGCGCTCGTGCGCGCGCCGCGCGGGCAACGCGTCGTCTGGGCGCACGTGTGCGGCGACGCGGCGGAGCTCCTGCTGGTCCAGGACGGCGGCCTCGTGCTGAGCCGGAGCGTGCCCCTGGCCGACGACGGCGCCCTCGCCGCCGAGGTCACGCGGAGCTTCGGCCCCGCGCGCTGGCGCGGCTGCGACGCCGTGTGGGTGTCGGGCGACGCCGGGCCCTCCGGCGCCGCGCTCGGCGCCCTCGGCGCGCCGGTCTCGGCGCCGCCCTGGACCGAGCGCGCGCTGCGCTGGCTCGGCGCCGCCGAGCCGGGGCCGCGCGGCGCGCTCACGCTCGCGCTCGCCGTCGCCGCGGGGCGCGGCGTCCGGCCGCTCGACCTCCTCCCCGCGGCGCTCCGGCCGCGGCGGCTCACGCGCCCGCAGCTCACCACGGCGGCGGTGTTCGCCGCGACCGTGCTGCTGGCCCTGGCCGCGCTGCTCGTGCCCGGGCTGCGCGACGGCCGGCGGCTCGCGGCGCTCGACCGCGAGATCGCGCGGATCGAGCCCGACGTGCGCGCGGTCCGGGGGGTCCTCGGCGACCTCGAGCGCAAGCGCCGGCTCCTGGCGACCGTGGAGGAGATCGAGGTGACGGCCGTCCGGCCGCTCCCGATCCTCCGGGACCTGACCGACCTCCTCCCCGCCGACGCGTGGCTCACCACGCTCGCCCTCGACCCGAAGGGCATCGAGCTGGTCGGCCAGGCGGCGGCGGCGAGCACCCTCATCCCGCTGCTCGAGAACTCCCCGCGCTTCGAGCGCGTCGAGTTCGCCTCCCCGGTCACCCGCGGGCGCGACCGCGAGCAGTTCCGGATCCGCGCCGCGTGGGAGGCCCCGCGCGGGGCCGCCGCGCCGCCCGCGCCCGCGCCGCCGGGGCCCCGGAGCGTGCCGCCGCGGCCGGGCGGAGCGCCGCGCTCGTGATCGCCACGCTCTCGCGCCGCGAGCGGCTCCTGGTCGTCGCCGCGCTCGGCGTCGTGGGCGCGGTCGGCGGCTGGGCGTTCGCGCTCCAGCCGATCCTCGAGCACACCCGCGCCACGGCCGAGCTGGTCCCCGCGCGGGAGCAGGCGCTCCAGCAGCGGCGGGAGCTCGTCGCGCGACGGGGCGCGATCGCGGCGGACCTCGAGGCGACCGGGCGGCGCCTGGAGGCGGTCTCGGCGCGGCTCCTCACCTCGGCGACGCCCGCCGTCGCCGCCTCCGAGCTGCAGAAGCTCGCCAAGGACATGGCCGCGGAGGCGAAGACGGAGATCCGGAGCGAGCGGATCCTCGAGCCGAAGGAGCGCGGCGAGCTGCTCGAGGTGCCGATCGAGATCGCCGTCTCGGGCGAGATCCGCCAGCTCGTGGCCCTGCTCGCCCGCCTCGAGGCGGCGCCGAAGCTCCTGACCGTCCAGGACCTCCGCGTGCGGGTCGTCAACCTCGCCCAGCCGCGGGACCTGCTCGCGACCCTGACGCTCTCCGGGTTCATCCTGCCGGCGAAGGCGAAGACCTAGCCATGCCCAGGCGCCTGCTCGCCGTGAACGTCCTGCTGGGGGGCGTGTCGCTGTTCTGCGTCGCCGCCATCGTCCAGCAGCTCTTCTTCTCGCCCGGGCCGGGCCCCGCGACGCGCCCGCGCCCGGCCGCGGCACCCGCGCCCGCGCCGGCGCCCGCCGTCGCGCCCGGCGCGCCCGGCGCCGGAGCGTACGCGAGCGTCGCGAGCCGCAACCTGTTCAGCCCGACGCGCAGCGAGGCGCCGACCGCGGCGGGCGGCGGCGCGGCGCTCGCCCTGGCCAAGCCGACCCTCTACGGCGTCGTCCTGCGTGACGGCTCGCCGATCGCGTACCTCGAGGATCCGGCGACGAAGCGCACGGCCGGCTACCGGATCGGCGACCGGATCGCCGGCGGCACCGTGCAGGCGATCAACGCCGACCAGGTGGTCCTCGCGAGCCCCGCAGGCCAGATCAGCGTGCGCCTGCGCGACCCCTCGAAGCCGCGCGCGGCCGCGCCGCCCGCCACCCCGCCCGGCGCGGTGCCCCGCCCGCAGCCGACCCCGACGCCTCCGGGCAGCCCGCAGCGGCCGACACCCGGTCTGCTGATCCCGCCGCGGGCGATCCCGATGCCCGGGCTCGCGCCGCCGCAGGGCCCGCTCTTCGCCCCGGGGGTGCCCCCCTTCCCCTCCTCGCCGAGCCTCGGTCGCCGCCTGCCCATCCCCCGAGCGCAGGATGCCCCGCAGCGCTAGCGTGACGCGCCCGCTGGCGCTCGCCCTGCTCGTCGCCCTCGCTGCGGGTTGCGCGGCGCCGGTGCTGGCGCCTCACCGGGCGCCCACGCCGCCGCCCGTCGTGCCCCCCGCGCCGCCCCCCGGGCCCACGCCTTTGCCCGCGGTCCCGCCGGCGTCGGTCGGCCCCCGCGCCGAGGCGCCGCAAGCCGAGGCCCCCGCGCCCCGGCCCGCCCCCGCGCCGACGCCGCCGCCCCGGACGGCGCCGCCCGTGCCGCCCGCGCAGCGCGGCCGGTTCGTCGTGCTCAACTTCGACAACGCCGACATCGAGACCGTGATCCAGGCGGCGAGCGAGATCGCCGGCTTCAACTACGTCCTCGCGCCCGACGTGCGGGGCAAGGTGACCGTGCAGACGTCGGGCCGCATCCCGCAGGAGGACGTGTTCGGCGTGCTCCTGGCCATCCTCGAGGTGCACGGCTTCACGGCGGTCAAGGCGGGCAACCTCTACAAGATCCTGAAGATCGAGGGCGCGCGCGAGCGCGCGGTGCCGACGATCGTGGGCCAGACCCCGGACGAGGGCCGCACGACCGACGAGGTCGTCACGCAGATCGTGCCGCTGCGCTACGCGGGGGTCGCCGACCTCGCCGCCCTCCTGCGCCCGCTCATCTCCGCGCGCGGGACGCTCATCGCCCACCGCGAGACGAACGTGCTGATGATCACCGACACGGCGTCGAACATCCGCCGCCTGCTCGAGATCATCCGCCTGGTGGACGTGCAGGTCGCGCAGGAGGAGCTGCAGATCATCCCGGTCCAGTTCGCCGACGCCGTGCAGCTCGCCGGGATCCTGAACCAGCTCTTCGCGAGCGGCCGGCTCAGGCCGGCGGTGCCCGGCGCGGTGCCGGCGCCCGCCCCGGCGCCCGCCCGGGCGCCCGTGCCGGGCGCGCCGGCCGCCGCGCGCCCGGCCGCGCCCGACGCCACGAGCGCCCCCGAGCGGCCACCCCTCATCATCGCCGAGCAGCGCTCGAACTCGCTCATCGTCCACGCCAAGCGGCACGAGCTCGAGACGCTCCGGGGCCTGATCAAGCAGCTCGACATCAACATCTACGGCGGGCGGCGCGTGTTCATCTACTACGCGGAGAACGCCAAGGCCAAGGACCTCGCGGCCACGCTCAACTCGATCTACAACCCGCAGGGCGGCGCCCCGGGCGCCCCCGGCGCGACCGGCGCGCCGCCGGCCGCCGCCGGACGGCCGGCGGCCCCGGCGGCGCCGGCCCCGGCGCCCCCCGGCGCCGGGGCGCCCGGGAGCCCGGCCGGCGTGGCCGAGGTCGGCCTGGCCGAGGGACAGGTCCGCTTCATCGCCGACGAGGTCACCAACGCGATCATCGTCACGACCTACCCGCGCAACTGGCAGGAGATCGAGGCGACGATCAAGCAGCTCGACCGGATGCCGCGCCAGGTGCTGATCGAGGTGCTGGTCGCCGAGATCACGCTCACCGACGACACGCGCCTGGGCATCGACTGGGCCATCCGCGAGGGCAAGTTCACCCTCGGCAGCGTCTCGCAGGCGCTCGGGACCGGCTCGTCCACGACCACGCTCGGCCTGCCGGCGTCGGCGTTCCGCGGCGCCGCCAGCCTGTTCGGGCCCGCCGCCCAGGGCCTGACCGCGTTCACGTTCAACACGGGCCAGTTCTTCGTGCTCCTGAACACGCTGGCGTCCCTGAACAAGGTCAACATCGTCTCGAACCCCCACGTGCTCACGTCGGAGAACAAGAAGGCCGTGATCAACGTCTCGACGTCGGTCCCGGTCATCACGAGCCAGCAGACGACTACCACCAGCCCCGTCATCGCGGGTGGCTCGACGACCACGAGTACGATAGGCGGCACCAACCAGACGGTCGAGTACCGGGACGCGGGCGTGATCCTCACCGTGACCCCACGCATCGGCGAGCGCGGCACGGTGGCGCTCGACGTCAAGCAGGAGGTCAACGACATCGGCGCCGCCGTCCCGCCGACCGGCTCGCCGTCGTTCATCAAGCGCGAGGCCGAGACCTCGGTCGTCCTCCTCAACAACCAGACGCTCGTGCTCGGCGGCCTGATCAAGGACAAGGTGACGAGCGACGACCGGGGGATCCCGTTCCTCAAGGACATCCCGCTGCTCGGCTACGTGTTCGGCTTCAAGGAGCGGAAGGTCGAGAAGACCGAGCTGATCCTGCTCATCACGCCGCGGGTCATCGGCACGGCGCTCGACGCGGCGCGGATCACCGAGGAGATGCGCCGGGCCACGCCCGACATCGACGCCGCGATCAAGAGCGCGCCGCGGCCGCCGTCCGTCGGGCCCGCGCCCCCGTCCGCGCCAAAGGCGCCGGCGCCCGGGCCGCCCCCCTCGTCGCCCTGATCGAGTGGGGGGCCCCGACATGGCCCCCCACGCCCTGATCGAGTGGGGGGCCCCGACATGGCCCCCCCACGCCCCCCAAACGCTCGGAGCGCCCCGAGGAACCCGGGGCGCTCAGGCTCCAGGCGCTGGGCAGACCGCCCAGCCCGCTGGGCACTCGCCGGGTCCGCGGCGCCGGCGGCGGCGAGAGAAGCGCCGGTGTGACACGGACTTGAGCCCGATGCCGAGGTTGGCCCGCCCCTTGCGAAGCTCCCTCGGCCGTGCGCACCCTCGCCGCCGCCGCCGTCCTCCTCTCCGCCGCGCTCGTGCCCCGGCCCTTCGGGGCCCACCCGCCGCACGACGCGCTGGCCCCGGTGGAGCTCCTGCTCGACGGCCGCGAGACCCTCGCGGGCGTCGCGGTCGGCCCCGACGCCACCGTGTACGTCACCGCGCCCGCGCGCGGGCGCGTCCTCGCCGTCTCCCCGGACGGCGTGCCGAGCCTCCTCCTGCGAGGCCTCGACGACCCCCGCGGCGTGGCGCTCGATCGCGAGGCCCGGCTGCTCGTCGTCGAGCGGGGGCGTGGGCGCGTGCTCCGCCACGAGCCCGACGGCCGCCTCGCGCCGCTCGCGCAGCGGCTGCGCCGCCCCGAGTGGATCGCCGCGGCGGCGGACGGCGCGCTCTACCTCACCGCGCGGCGGCTCCTCGGCGCGGACGGCTCGGACCCGGACGAGGCGTGGCTGATCGTGCGGCTCGCCGGGGCCGGGGCCGCGCCGTCGGTCGTCGCCCACGACCTCCGGGGTCTCGAGGGCCTGGCGCTCGACCCGCGGGCGCTCTACGCCGCGGCCCGGGGCGCGGTCCTGCGCTGGCCGCTGGACGCCGGCGGACCGCACGGCCCGCCGGCCCGGCTCGGCGCGCGCGAGATCCAGCGGGCGCGGGGGCTCGCGCTCGACGCGCGCGGCGCCCTCTACGCGGCGGACGGCGACCGCGTCACGAAGCTCCACCCCGACGGCCGGCTGACGTCGTTCGCGCGCCGCCTCGACGCGGCCGCGGGCCTGGCGCTCGGCCCCGACGGCTCGCTCCACGTCGCCGAAGCCGGACGCGGTCGGCTCCTCCGCTTCCGCGCGCCGGCCCCGCCCCGCCTGGCCCCGCTCCCCGCCTACACGCGCGCCAGCGCCGTCAGCGTTCGCGGCGTCACCGAGCCCGGGGCGCTGGTCGAGCTCGTCATCGAGGACGCCGAGGCCGCCGTCGCCACGCGCGCCCGCGCCGACGGCGCCTTCGCCCTCCCGCTCGAGCTGCGCGCCACGGGCGCGACACGTGCCCGGGTGCGCGCCACGGCACGCGGCGGCGACGGTCTCACGAGCGCGCCCGCGCCGGTCGTCGTCGAGCGCGACGGCGACCCGCCCAGCGTCGCGCTCCTGGCGCCCGCCGCCGCGCCCGTGCGCGGCACGCCGAGCGTGGAGGCCCGCGCGGTCGACGCGGGCAGCGGCGTCGCCGCGCTCGTGCTCGGCGCGGCCGGGCGCACGCTGGCGGCCGCCCTCGCCCCGGCGCCGCCCGCCCCCGCGGTCACCGCGCGGGCGGCGTGGGACACCACCGCGCTCGCCGACGGCAGCCACACGCTCAGGGCGACGGCCGTGGACCGCGCGGGCCAGCGCGCCACCGTCTCGCGCGTCGTCGTGGTGGACAACACGCCGCCCGAGACGACGATCGCGGGCGGGCCGACGGAGGGCGCGCCCGGCGTCACGCTCACGCTCGCGGGCGAGGACAACCTCACGCCGGCGGAGCGCCTCACGTTCGCCTGGCGGCTCGACGGCGGCCCGTCCTCGGCGTTCGCGCCGGGCACGGAGCTCGCGCTCGGCGCCCTCGCGCCCGGACCGCACACCGTCGAGGTCCGCGCGCGCGACCTCGCCGGCAACGAGGACCCGACCCCGGCCCGCGCGACGTTCAGCGTCGCGAGCCTGCGCGTCGCGATCACCGCGCCCGCCGCCGGCGCGACCGTCGCCGCCGGCCTCGTCCTCGTGAGCGGCCGCGTCGAGGGCGGCGCCGAGGTCGGCGTCACGGTCAACGGCGTGCTCGCGGTGGTCCGCGGCGCCCGGTTCGACGCGCTGGTCCCGGTGCTGCCCCCGGCCACGCTGCTCGTCGCCGAGGCCACGGCCACGGGCGGCGCGCGCGCCGCCGACGCGCTGACCGTCGGCGTCGCCGCCGGCTCGGAGCCCGCCCCCGTGCTCCTCGCCGCCCCCGCGGCCGGCCCGGCGCCGCTCAGCGTCGCGTTCTCGCTCCGCGGGCTCGCGCCCGGCCCCGCCGTCGAGCTCGACGCCGACGGCGACGACACCCCCGACGTCGTGGCGGCCGCCGCCGGCGACCTGGCGTTCACCTACGTCGACCCGGGACTCTATCTGCCCGTGCTGACCGTGACGGACCCGGCGGGCACGCGCGTCACCGCCCGCGCGCTCGTGCACGTGTACGACGAGGCGGCGCTCGACGGCCTGCTCCAGGCCCGCTGGCGCGCCCTGAAGGACGCCCTGCGCCAGGGCGACCTCGACGCCGCAGCCCGGCAGATCGCGGCGCGCTCCCGCGCCCGGTACACCGCCGTCTTCAGGGACCTCGCGCAGGACCTGCCCGCCGTGGACACGATCCTCACCGACCTGGCGCTCGTCGAGCTGCGGCCCGCCGAGGGCATCTATGAGATGCTCCGGGTGGACGCGGGCGTCGCGACGTCATTCGAGGTCCGGTTCCGTCTCGACCAGGACGGCATCTGGCGGCTCTGGAGCTTCTGAGCCCGGAGGCAGGCGCATGACAGCCAGGCTCGCGCGCGGCGTCGGCACGCTGCTTCTCCTCTTCGTCCTCGCGGCGCTGCTCCCCGCGGCGCCGGTCGCCGCCGGAGAGCCCTGGCGGGCGCTGTTCGTCGACGCCGAAACCAACCGCCCGCTCGAGGGCGTCGTCGTCGTGCTCGTGTGGGACCGGTGCTCGGCGAGCGTCGCCGGCTGGGTCGAGTGCCGGCTCTGGGACGCCGAGGAGGCCGTGAGCGGTCCCGACGGCCGCGTGTCGATCCCGTATCGCTGGAGCTTCACGATCCCGCTCGTCATCAGGGTCAGGCTGTCGGTGATCAAGATCTTCAAACCCGGCTACGGCGAATGGCGGGGGCGAGAGCCGTCGGGAGAGCGCGAGGAGGCTCACGTGATCGAGCTCCCGTCCCTCCCCACGCGCGACCGGCGTCTTGCCTTCCTCCGGACGTTCACCCGCCCGGGTCTCGTGCCCCTGGAGCGGATGCCTCGATTGAACGAGGCGTGGACGCGAGAGCGCGCGTTCCTCGGCCTGGAGAGGTGAGGATGAAGACGAAGAGGACGCTCGTCTGGCTCCTGACGGTCCTGGCCGTCTCGGCGCCGCCCGTCCAGGCGTACGAGGTCGAGAGCCACGCGGAGATCTCGACGCGCGCCGCCGAGGTCTCCGCTGTCTGGCGAGCCCTCGCCGAAGAGCTCGGCGTCACCGCCGGCGCCGATGCGACGTTCCTCGGACTCACGGCCTCGCGGCTCGTGGAGGACGGGGCGAGGTTCGAGGACGACGCCCTGCGCTATCGCAACCACTTCCACAACCCGCTGCTGCCCTGGAAGGACGCGGGCCTCGACGCCCTCGGCGTCCGCGCCCAGTCCTCGGTCCTCTGGCAGCAGGACCCGGCCCAGGACAGCGCGCTCCTCGGCGGCGGCGACTGGTCGTGGCAGGACGCCAGGCGGCGCCTGCTCACCGCGTTGACCGGCGAGGCCCCCGCCGCACGGGAGGAGGCGTTCGCCGAGCTGTTCAGGAACCTCGGCCACCTGGTCCACCTGATCCAGGACGCCTCCGTCCCGGCCCACACGCGCAACGACGCCCACGCGGTCCTGGACGGCTACGAGCGCTGGGTCGAGTGGGTCCGCTCGGGCGCCGCCGGCAGGAAGCCGGCGCTCAGGAGCATCTTCACCTCGCTCCTCGCCCTGCCGCCGGTCGGGTCCCCCGCGTCGATCTTCACGCCCACCGGCGACGAGCGGGCGCCCGTGCCGGTGGCGCGCCTGATCGACAGCGACCGCTACCGCGGCGAGGGGCTCGTGCTGAGCGACCCGGCGCTCGGCATCGCGGAGTACACGCAGGGCAATTTCCCGAGCGACGACACGCTCTTCCTCGACTTCCCCCTGCCGCGCCCCGCGGCGCTCGGGCCCGCGTTCTCCGTGCCCGAGGGCCGCGGCCGGCGCGTGTACTACC
The DNA here is from genome assembly GCA_001788495.1 of Candidatus Rokubacteria bacterium RIFCSPLOWO2_02_FULL_73_56. GTDB lineage: Bacteria > Methylomirabilota > Methylomirabilia > Rokubacteriales > CSP1-6 > GWA2-73-35. The sequence continues at coordinate 27,089 of MGCF01000018.1, read as the reverse complement.
CGAAAGTCACGGACGGCGAGACGGTCGCCCACTTCGTCGCCGAGGGCGCCTGGTGGCAGCGCCTGCGCTTCCGCAGCAGCGCGCTCTCCGACTGGCTGCTCGACGACCGCATCTACCAGGACTACGCCGCGGCGCTCCTGCCGCGCGCCGTCGGGTACTCCGCGGCGCTCCTCGACTACTTCTTCCGCGGCCGCCTCGACGTCGAGGCCGACGCCGACCCGGGCGATCCCTCCACGCTCACGCTCCGGGGGACGAACCTGTCGCCGGAGGCGCTCGCGGAAGGCTCGCTCGCGCTCTACGCGGAGGGGGTGGACGGCCGGCGCCTCCCGGCGACGCCGCTCGGCCCGGTGGCGCTCACGGGGATCGCGGCGGGCGCCCCGCTGCCGCCGGCGCGCTTCCAGGTCGCCGGGGAGGCCGAGCGCCTGGTGGCCGTGTACCGGGGCGCGCTCGGTCACGAGACGGCGCCGGCCGACGGGAGCTTCCCCGGCGCGGTGATCGGCCGGGTCCTCGGCGGCACGCGCGTCGAGGAGGTCTTCCTGGACGGCGACCGCTGGAAGCTCAGGACGCCGCGGGGCGTCTTTCCGCTTCCGCTCACGGGGTCCGAGTTCGAGGCGGTCACGTGGGGGGACGCCCCCGACCTCCTCGTCGGCCGCACGCCTTTCGGCCCGGACCGGCCCAACCGGGTCGTCGCCTGGGAGCTCGCCCGGCACCCCGGCACCGTCGAGCCGGCCACCGACGCCGGCGGCCTCGTGCAACTCAGGCAGAAGAGCGAGGCGCCGCTGCCGTTCGGCATGTCGCTCGGTACGACGCTCGGCGTCCGTCAGACCCGGCGCTACGGCCAGCGCCTCCTGCGCGTCGAGACGACGCAGCGGCTCGCCTGGAACGAGACCGCGCGCGCCTACACCCAGCGCGGCTTCGAGTTCACGATCGTCGAGCCGCTCGTCCTGGTGCCCGAGCAGACCGTCACCTACGCGTTCGACGTGCCGATCACCCTCGAGCGGGCCAACGGCGTGCTCTTCGGGAGCCCGCCCTACCCCGGCTACTACTGGGACATCTTCGACGTGGGCGCCGACCGCTCGGGGCGCCTGCTGGCGCTCGTCGTCGTGTCGCTCACCGAGCCCCCGGTCGCGCCCCGGACCTTCCCCCTCTACAACATCGCGCCGACCGGCGAGCCGTACGTCCACGGCACTGCGGCCGTGCCGCCCGTGTTCCCGTCGTCGCCCAACACCTTCCTCTGGGCGCTGATCGACCTCGGCGCGGGCGCCGTCGTCGCCTCGACGGCCGAGCCCGTCGTGACGCTGACGCTCGCCGAGGCCGTGAGCCCGGAGCCCGTGCCGAGCGTCCACCTGCCCGACGGCCGGTCCGGCTTCCTCCTGCGGGGCACGACGGTCTACGAGGGCGGGGACCGTGACGGCGAGGTGGTGGGCCCGGGCGCGTGGGGCCTGGCCGCCTTCCTCGCGGCGCCGGCGACCCTGGTCACCGAGCTGCGCGCCGACAGCGGCTTCCGGGACGTCACGCTCGACGGCTTCCTCGTGCCGGCGCTGCGCGCCGCGCTCGCCGGCGCGGGCGCGCGGGTGGACTTCGCGGTCGCGGGCACGCCCGTCGGCAGGAACTTCGTCTACGGCTGCGAGATCCACTCGCCGCCGACCAACTGCAGCGCGCTCCGCCTCACGGGGACGTCGTGGGAGATCACGGCGGCCCCGCTCGAGCTGAGCGACGCCGTCCGCGTGCGCGCGGCCGAGGGCGCGGAGCGCCTCGCGCTGCTGGCGGACCGGCGGGTGTTCGCGTGGGAGCCCGCGGCGGCGCGCGCCGAGCTCCGGGCCGCGCCCGGCGGCGAGTTCGCCTACCTCGGCGCGGCCGCGGGCCGGAACGCCCTCGTCACCTTCGGCGTGTTCAGGCCCGAGCGCGTCTCACGCGCCTTCGTGCCGCTGGAGGCCCCGGGGGAGCCGGTGAGCTTCGACGATCCCGAGCTCGCGTTCACCGTGCTCGCGCCCGACCACCTCTACGACGCGGCCACGGGCCGGTTCCACCGGCCGGGGACGCCGCCCGTGCGCCTGCCGCTGCCCGCGCGCTTGGTGGACGCCGCGGGCGCGCACCCCGGCGACTTCCACGCGCTCCGGCTGCCGTGAGCCGGCGCTACCAGCGCAGGAGCGTCGCGCCCCAGGAAAAGCCGGTGCCGAAGGAGGCGAGCAGGACGAGGTCGCCGTCGCGCACGAGCCCGGCCTCGACCGCCTCGTGGAGCGCGATCGGGACCGAGGCCGCGGCGGTGTTGCCGTAGCGGTCCACGTCCACGAAGACGCGGTCGGCCGGGAGGCCGAGCCCGTCGCCGACCGCCTCGAGGATCCTGAGGTTGGCCTGGTGAAAAATGTAGCGGTCCACGTCGCCCACGGCCAGGCCGTTGGCGTCCAGGCACTCGCGCACGACCTCCTTGAAGCGTCGCACCGCGTTGACGAACACCTGGCGGCCGTTCATGCGCGGCCGCACGCGGTCGTCGTCGATCTTCCGCTTGGACACCGGCGGGTACGTGGACGTGCCCCAGAGCTCGCCCGCGAGCCCGTCGAGCACGGTGCCGTCGGTGTGCAGGTGGCTCGAGAGCACGCCGCGGTCGCCGGGCTCGGCCCGCAGCACCGCCGCGCCCGCCCCGTCGGCGAACAGGATCGCCATGTCGCGCCCGCGGTCGGTGTAGTCGAAGATCGTCGTGATCAGCTCGGCCCCGATCACGAGCACCTGCCGGTACATCCCGCCGCGCATCATCTGGTCGGCGATCGCGAGCCCGTAGACGAACCCCGCGCAGCCCTGCTGGAGGCTGATCGCCGGCGTGGAGGTGAGCCCGAGCCGCCCCTGCACCACGCACCCGGAGTGCGGATAGGCGTAGTCGGAGACCGTGGACGACGACACGATGCAGTCCACGTCGCGCGCCGCGATGCCCGCGCGCTTGAGCGCCGCCTCGGCGGCCTCGACCGCGAGGTCGCTCACGCTCAGGGTCGAGTCGAGCGAGCCGCCGAGCCCCTGGTCGAACACGGACTTCATGAACGCGGGCTTGTCGGGCGCGGCCGCGAGCGCCTGGAGCATCCGGAAGGTGTCGGGCGAGACCCGCCGCTCGCGGATGCCCGTGCGCTGCACGATCCACTCGTCGCTCGTGCTCATGCAGCGCGACAGCAGGTGGTTGTCCACCACGCACGGCGGCACCGCCATCCCCGTGCCGACGACGCGGTTCATCAGCGCCCGGTGAACCGCGGCGCCCGCTTCTCGAGGAACGCCGCCACGCCCTCGGCGTGGTCCTCGGAGGTGAGCGCGAGCGCCTGCGAGTAGGCCTCGAGGTCGAGCGCGGCCGCCAGGTCGGAGGCCGCCGCGCGGTTCAGCATGTGCTTGTCCAGGCGGAGCGCCAGCGGCGGGTTCGCCGCGATCCGTTGCGCGAGCGCGCGCGTGACCCCCGCGAGCTCCGCCGCCGGCACGACCCGGTTGACGAGGCCGATGCGCGCGGCCTCGGCGGCGTCGATGACGTCGCCCGTGAGGATCAGCTCCTTGGCGCGGGCCATCCCGACGACGCGCGGCAGGAGCCAGCTGCCGCCGCCGTCCACGGCGAGGCCGACCTTGCAGAACAGCTCGCCGAGCTTCGCGCGGTCGGAGGCGACGATGATGTCGCAGCAGAGCGCGAGGTTCGAGCCCGCGCCCACCGCGTAGCCGTCCACCATCGCGAGCGTCGGCCGCGGGAAGTCCACGAGCCGCAGGACCAGCCGGTTGAGCGACTCGACGCGGGCGCGCCCCTGCGCGGCGGTGTGTCGCGTGCGCATGGACTTCACGTCGCCGCCCGCGCAGAAGTGGCCCCCCGCGCCCGTGAGGATCACCACGCGGACGGCCGGGTCCGCCTCGAGCTCGTCGAGGGCGCCGAGCAGCTCGCGGCGCATGACGAGGTCGAGGGCGTTGCGCGCCTCCGGGCGGTTGAGCGTGAGCGTCGCGATCGCCTCGGAGCGGTCGACGAGCAGGGTCTGGTAGCCCACGGGGCCCTCCCTCCGGGCCGGCCGGGCGGCCGGCTACTTCGTGTCGATGACGGCGGCGAGCGGCTTCACCTCGGCGATGAAGCCGCTCAAGCTGCCGAGGTGCGTGCGATGGACCTGCGCGGCCGGGATCGTCTCGCCGTCGGGCGCCTGCACGGCCATCGCCGCCGTCGCGTCCGAGAGGACCGTGACCTGGAAGCCGCGGTGCGCCGCCTGGCGCGCGGTCGTGTCCACGCACATCTGCGTCATGAACCCGGCGAGGAGCACGCGCTCCACGCCCCGCGCGCGCAGCAGCTCCTCGAGCGTCGTGCCGGTGAACGAGCCCGGCAGGTGCTTCGTGACGACGGTCTCGCCCGGCGCCGGGCGCGCGGCGGGGTGGACCTCGAGCGCGGGGCTGCCCGGCGCGAAGATCGCGGCGCCGGCCTTCCGGCTCTCGTGGACGACGTGGATCACCGGCAGCCCCTGGGCGCGCGCCCACGCCAGCGCGTCGGCGATCCGCTCGACGGCCGGCGGCCCGCCGGGGAGCACGATCTTGCCGGCCGGCGCGAAGTACTCCTGCTGCGCGTCGATGACGATGAGCGCGACCATCGTCTGCTCCTATCTGCCCCCCGCCACCGGCGACAGGCGCGGCACGGCGCGGGGCCGCTCGTCGATCGTCAGGCTCACGACGCAGGCGACGAGCAGGATCGCCGACGCGGCGGCGAAGGCCGCGCCGTAGCCGCCCGAGAGCTCGAAGAGGAAGCCGCCGAGCCACGAGCCGAGCGCCGCGCCGACCTGGTGCACGAAGAAGATCGTACCGAAGACCGAGCCCACCGAGAAGCGGCCGAAGATGTCCGCCGCGAGCGCGGACGTCATCGCGAGGCTCCCGGCCATCGTGGCGCCGCCGAGCACGGCGATCGCGAGCAGCGCCACCGGGTTGTCGCGGACCAGGAACAGCCCCGCGAACAGGAGCCCGCGCCCGCCGTAGAGCCACGCGAGGATGGGCCGCCGCCCGAACCGGTCGGCGAAGAGGCCGACGAGGATGGAGAAGCCGACGCTCGAGCCGCCCAGCACGCCGAGCGCCCAGGAGGCCAGCATCGGGTGGAAGCCGTGGTCGGTCAGCATCGGCACGCCGTGGGCCGAGATGAGGCTCATCGAGAAGCCGCACGTGAACAGGCCGCTCGCGAGCTGCCAGAACGAGAGCGTCTGCACGGCGACCGCGACGTCCGTGCGCTCGACCACGCTGCCCGCGGCCGCGGCCGCGGGCGCCTCGCCGTCCGGCCGGAGGCCCATCGTCTCCGGCGCCTCGCGCACGACCCAGAGCACGAGTGGCAGCACCAGGACCAGCACGCCGAGGCCGAACACGGCGTAGGTCGCGCGCCAGCCGATCGTGAGGATCAGCCACATCGCGACCGGCACGAGCAGGCTCATGCCCGCCATCGAGGCGCCGCCGAGGGTCGAGAGCGCGGTGGCGCGGCGCCGCGTGAACCAGCGCGAGATGACCGCCGAGCCGACGACGTGCCCCGTCGCCGCGAGGCCGACCGCGGCGCACACGCCGTAGACCAGGTAGAGCTGCCAGAGGTTCGTCACGAGCCCGGTGGCGGCGATCGACGCCCCGAGCGCGAGCGTGCCCGCGCCGAGGACGGGCCGCGCGCCGAAGCGGTCCACCAGGCGCCCGACGAAGGGCTGGAAGGCGCCGTAGAGGAACAGGCTCAGCGAGATCACGAGCGAGAAGCTCGCGCGGTCGAGCCCGAGGTCGGCGACGATGGGCTTGAGGAACGGGCCGACGGTGAAGCGGATGCCGGTGGAGAGGAACACCATCACCATGAAGGACAGCGTCACCCACCAGCCGTAGAAGATCGGGCGCGTGCGCATCGGGATCCGCCGCCACTATAGCCGAGGGCCCCGCCTGTTACAATCGCCCGCGTGAAGCTCGAACGGACGCTGATCGGCATGGTGCACCTCGGGCCGCTGCCCGGCAGCCCGCGCTGGGAGGGCTCGATGGAGCGCGTGACCGCGGCGGCGCTCGCCGACGCGGCGGCGCTCGCCGACGGCGGCGTGGACGCGCTGCTCGTCGAGAACTTCGGCGACGCGCCGTTCACGGCGGGCCGCGTCGAGCCGGCCACGGTCGCGGCGATGGCCGCCATCGCCGCCGAGCTGCGGCGCGCGCTCCCCCGGGCCCGCCTCGGCGTCAACGTGCTGAAGAACGACGCGCGCGCCGCGCTCGCGATCGCCGCGGCGGTCGGCGCGCGCTTCATCCGCGTCAACGTGCACGCCGGCGCGGTGGTCAGTGACCAGGGCGTGATCCAGAGCGACGCCTACGCCACGCTCCGCGACCGCCGGCTGCTGGGCGCCGACGTCCGCATCTTCGCCGACGCCGGCGGCAAGCACGCGGTGCCGCTGGCCCCGGTCGAGCTCGAGCAGACCGCGCGCGACCTCGTCCACCGCGAGCTCGCCGACGCGCTCGTCGTCTCGGGCCCGGCCACGGGCGAGGCGACGCCGCCCGGCGACCTCGAGCGCGTCCGTCGCGCGGTGCCCGGCGTGCCGCTCCTCGTCGGCAGCGGCGTGACGCCCGAGACCGCGGCCGCGCTGCTCGCGCTCGCCGACGGGCTGATCGTCGGCACGTACGTCAAGCGCGACGGCGACGTGCGGCAGCCCGTGGACCCGCGTCGGGTGGAGAAGCTCGTTGCGGCGGCGCACCGCCGCTAGCCTCCTGGTCCTGGCGCTCGCGGCCGGCTGCCGCACGGGCGTCGACCCGGCCCGGCTCGCGGCGCTCGAGCCCGACCTCGGCCAGCTCCTGCTGGTCGGCTTCCACGGCACCGAGCTCGACGCGCCGGTGGACCGCCTCCTCTGCGAGGTGCGCGTCGGCGGCGTCGTGCTCTTCGCGCGCAACATCGTGGACCCCGGGCAGCTCGCCCGCCTGACGCGCGCGCTCGCCGAGCGCGCGCGCGCGTGCACCGGACGGCGCCTGCTGATCGCGGTGGACGCCGAGGGCGGCCGCGTCATGCGCCTGGCGCCGGGCGCCGGCTGGGCGGCGACGCTCTCGGCGCAGGAGCTCGGCGACGCCAACGACTTCACGCTCACCGAGCTCGAGGCGCGCCGCATCGGCCGTCGCCTGCGCGAGGCCGGCATCGACTGGAACCTGGCTCCGGTCGTGGACGTCGGCTACAACCCCGCCAACCCCGTGATCGTCGGGACGGCGCGCGCCTTCAGCGCGAACCCCTGGCTCGTGGCCGAGCACGCGCGCGCGTTCGTGCGCGGCATGCACGCCGAGGGCGTGCTGACCGCGCTCAAGCACTTCCCCGGGCACGGCTCGAGCTACGCGGACTCGCACGAGGGGTTCGTGGACGTCACCGACACGGCCAGCGCCGAGGTGGAGCTGGCGCCGTACCGGATGCTGATCGCCGAGGGGCTGGCCGACGCGGTCATGACCGCGCACGTGTGGAACCGCCGGCTCGACCCGGAGCGCCCGGCGACGCTGTCGCGCGCGACGGTCGCGGGCCTCCTCCGGGGCGTCCTCGGCTTCGACGGCCCCGTCGTGAGCGACGACCTCCGCATGGCGGCGATCGAACAGCGGTACGGGCTCGGCGCGGCCGCGGCGCTGGCGCTCGACGCGGGCGTGGACCTCCTGCTGATCGCCGACGACCGCCTGCCCGACGGCGGCTCGGCGCCCGAGGCCACGCTCGCGGCGCTCCGCCGGGCGCTCGCGCGAGGACGGCTCGACCCCGCGCGCGTCGCCGCCGCCCTGGCGCACGTGGACGCGCTCCGGGCGCGCCTGGCGCCGTAGCGCGCCACCCGCGCGCTCGGGGGCTGGGGGGTGTGTGGGGGGCGCCCTGTCGGGGCCCCCCACGTCACCAGTCGCGGGACGCTGTCGACGTGATCGAGGAGCGCCACGGCTTCGCCGGGGCGCTCCGAGCGCTGGGGGGTGGGGGGGGCCATGTCGGGGCCCCCCACGTCACTAGGGCGCCCGCCAGATCGCCCGGTCGCTCGCGTCCCGGATGTTGAGCGTCGGCGAGCCGTCGCCCGTCAGGCCCGCGCCGATCCGGATCTTCTCGTTCTGGTCGCGAAACGTCAGGCTCGGCTGGTCGTTCGTCTCGACCGACAGGAAGGTGCGGATCTTCTCGTTCTTGTCGCGCAGGGTCAGGATCGGGCGCCCGTTCTCCGTGACCTCGAAGCGGATCCGCAGCTTGTCGTTGTCGTCGTACATCGTGAGGTGGGGCCGCCCGCCCTGGTCGGCGTAGAGCCAGATGCGGGCCTTCTCGGTCTTGTCGCGCATGGTCAGGATCGGCGTCTCGTCGGCCGTCAGGTACATCCACGCGCGCCGCTTGGCGTCCTTGTCCTGGAGCACGATCTGCGGCTGGTCGTTCGTGGCGATGTAGAAGCGCGCGCGCGTCTTGTCGTTGCGGTCCGCGAGCGAGATCTCCGGCCGCCCGTCGTCCCAGACCGTCAGCCGGCCGCGCACCTTCTCGTCCTTGTCGCGAAGCGTGAGGTTCGGCGTGCCGTCGTTCTCGACGGAGAGCCAGGCGCGGCGCTTGCCGTCCTTGTCGCGGAGCTGCCAGTTGGGCCGGTCCTCGGCCACGAAGAACCAGCTCCGGATCTGCTCCTGCCCGTCCCGGAGGCTCAGCCCCGGCTCGCCGCTCCCGGTCGCGTAGAGCCACGTGCGCCGCTTGCCGTCGGCGTCACGGAAGACGAGGTTCGCCGAGCCCTGGTCGGACACGTACAGCGTCGCCCGGGGCTTGTCGGCGGTGTCCCGGAGCTCCAGCTTGGGCGCGCCGTCGTCGCCGATCATCAGGGCGCCCCGGACCCGGCCCGCCGCGTCCCGCAGCAGGAACTCCTGCGCGTCGAGCGTCCGGCGCGCCTGCACCTGCCCCATCAGCGCGACCGCTCCCACCACCAGCAGCGCGGCCGCGCCCAGCCGCTTGAGCCGCCGGTTCTCCCGCTCGAGGCGCTCCAGGCGGCCTGCGATCACTGCGTCTGTCGATTCCGTCATCGCTCGTCCTCCGCTCTCGGGTCGTTGAGCAGCCGTTCCACCTCGCCCCGCGTCGGCAGCGACGGCTGCGCCCCGCGACGCGTGCACGCGAGCGCCGCGGCCGCGCTCGCGAAGCGCAGCGCCGTCGCGAGCGGCCGCCCCTCGGCGAGCGCCACCGCCAGCCCGCCGTTGAAGGCATCGCCCGCCGCCGTCGTGTCCAGCACGGCTACAGGATACGCTGGAACGCGCGTCTCGCCGTCCTCGGCGCAAGCCAGCGCGCCCGCCTCCCCCAGCGTGACGATCACCGCCCGGGCGCCCCGCGCCCGCAGCGCCCGGGCGGCTCCGGCCGCGTCGCCGGCGGGCACGCCTGCCAGGCGCGCCGCCTCGCCCTCGTTCGGCGTCAGGCAGTCGACCGCGCCGAGGAAGTCGAGCGGCGCGTCGGGCACGGGCGCCGGGTTCAGCACCGTGGCCGCGCGGCGCCGCCGGGCCTCGGCGAGCACCCAGGCGACCGTCTCGAGCGGCGTCTCGAGCTGGCAGGCGACGACGTCCGCCCAGGCGACGTCCTCGCGGCGCGCCTCGACCATCGCGCGCGTCAGCAGGCGGTTGGCGCCGGGCGCGACGGCGATCTGGTTCCGGCCCTCGGCGTCCACCACGATCAGCGCCGTGCCGGTCGCCGCCCCGGCGGCGACGTGGACCCCCGCGACCCCGATGCCCTCCGCCGCGAGCGCTGCGCGCACCGCGCGGCCGGAGGCGTCGCCGCCCACGCACGCGAGCAGCCGGACCTCGGCGCCGAGCCGCCGGGCGGCGACGGCCTGGTTGGCGCCCTTGCCGCCGTGGGCGACGAGCAGCGAGCCGCCGGAGACCGTCTCGCCCGGCCGCGGCAGCCGCGCGGCCGCCACGGTGAAGTCCACGTTCGCCGAGCCGACGATCAGGACGCGAGGCACAGGCGGTCGAGGAAGAGCCGGAGGAAGCGATCGCTGTCCACCCCGCGCGC
>MGCF01000018.1:0-17137 GCA_001788495.1 Candidatus Rokubacteria bacterium RIFCSPLOWO2_02_FULL_73_56 | reverse complement strand
CGCAGCGTCTCGCCGTCCCCGCCGATCAGGAGCCGCACCGGCTCCCACTCGACCAGCGTCGGGTCGAGCGCGACCGCGAGCGCGAGCGGGTCGTGCAGCACCATGCCCTGCGCGCCGCCGGCGTGGTCGATGCGGAAGCCCCGCTCGCTGAACGCCTGGATCCGCGCCGCGAGCGGCCCCGGCGCCCGGGCGAGCGCGGCGCGCATCCCGGCGCGCGGGAGCACGGCCTGGCGGCTCGCGTCGAGCGGCACCAGGTCGAGCGGCAGGCCCGCCGCCAGCACGCGGTGCGCCGCCTCGGGGTCCACGTAGAAGTTGAACTCGGCCGTCGGCGTGACGTTCCCGGGCACGTCCACCGCGCCGCCCATCGCGACCACGCGCCCGACGAGCGGCAGCGCGCCGGCGTCGGCCTTGAGCGCGAGCGCCAGGTTCGTGAGAGGGCCGAGGGCGACGACGGTGAGGAGCCGCTGCAGGCGCCGGGCCGCCTCGACGATCAGCTCGATCGCGTCCGGCAGGACCGACGTCCGCTCGGGCTCCGGCCAGTCCGGGAGGTCCGCGAGACCGTCCTCGCCGTGGTAGCCGGTCGAGGTCACGAGCGCGCGGGCGAGCGGGCCCGACGCGCCCTCGCCGACGGCGGGCGGCGGGTCGGGCCGGCGCAGCGCGAGCAGCCGGAGGAGGTTCGTGGTCGCGGCGGCGACGGGGACGTTGCCCGCGACGGTGGTGATCGCCTCCACGCCGAGCTCGGGGGAACCCCACGCGAGCAGCAGGGCGAGCGCATCGTCGATGCCCGGGTCCGTGTCGATCAGGACGGGGATCAAGGAATCTCCCGACACCCCGCAGGCATCATACTCTAAGATACGACCAGGGTCGTGAGAGGAGGAGGGCGCGATGGACGTCGAGATCCTGTACTGCGGGGAGTGAAACTACCTGCCCCAGGCCTCCAGTCTGCAGGCCGCCATCAAGGACCGGTACGGCATCACCGCCCGCCTGAGAGAGGGCGCGGGCGGCATCTTCGAGGTGTCGATCGACGACACGGTCGTCTACTCCAACCAGACCACGTATCGCTTCCCCACGAACGAGGAGATCTTCGAGAAGCTCGACGCCCTCAAGACGTGAGGCTGCGCGCCAGCTCCTCCTGAAACCGCGGCTCGGCCACGGCGATCAGCGCCTCGGCCCGTCCCCGCTCTCCCCGTCCCCGGAGCCGCGCCGCGCCACGCTCCGTGACGACCCAGTCCGCGAGGACGCGCGGGCTCGTCACGTTGGCGCCGGCCGCGAGCCGCGGGACGATGCGCGACACCGTCCCGTTCCGGCCGGTCGCGGGCAGCGCGATGATCGACGCCCCGCCGCTCGCGCGTGAGGCGCCGAGCACGAAGTCGAACTGGCCGCCGATGCCCGCCACCTGGCGCGGCCCGAGGCTCTCGGCGGTCACCTGCCCCGTGAGGTCCACCTCGAGCGCGGAGTTGATCGCCACGAAGCGGCCGAGCCGCGCGACGATCTCGGGGTCGTGGACGAAGCCCGACGACTCCATGTTCACCCGCGGGTTCTCGTGGAGGAAGTCGAAGAGCCGGCGCGTCCCCATCGCCTCCGCGATGTCCATGCGCCCGCGGTGCACGGCCTTGGCGGCGCACGTCACCACCCCGCGCTCGACCAGCGCCACCGAGGCGTCCACCAGCAGCGAGTGGAGCGCGAGGTCGCGGTGGTCGGCGAGCGCCTCGAGGACCGCCTGCGGGATCGCGCCCACGCCGACCTGGACGGTGGCGCCGTCGGGCACGAGCGCGGCGGCGTGCGCGCCGATCCGCCGCTCGACCTCGCCGACGACGGTCGGCGGATAGGGCGTGAGCGGCTCGTCCACGTCCACCCAGACGTCGATCTGGCTCGCGTGGAGGAACGCGTTGCCGAGCGCGCGCGGCATGGCCGGGTTCACCTGCGCGATCACGAGCGGCGCGCGGCGCGCCGCGGGCAGCGTCACGCCCACGGCGACGCCGAGACTCAGCCAGCCGCGCGCGTCCGGCGGGGCCGCGTGCACGAGCACGCAGTCGGGCGCCCAGGCGCCGCCGGCCGCGAACTCGGTGACGAGGTCGAAGTAGCGCATCGGGACGAACTCGACGCGGCCGCGCCGCCGCGCGTCCTCGAGCCGGGGCGACATGTGCCACGTCGCCAGCCGCAGGCCCGCGTGCTCGGGCCGCGCGAACGGGTAGTCGCCGAGATGGATGCCGCCGAGCAGCGTCAGGTCGCGGAGCCGCTCCGACTGGCGGCAGATCTCGCCGACGAGCGCCGCGGGCTCGCCGCACCCCGGCGGCAGCAGCACGCGCATGCCCGGCCGGAGACGGCCGACCGCATCGGCGAGCGAGGCCTTCGTGTACGCGCGCGGCATGAATCGCGGGTCCTGTATACACCCGGCCGCGCTAGAATGGCCGCATGAATCGGCGCCCGCGCGGACGGCTCTGGCTCGTCCTCCCGCTCCTGCTCCTGCTCGCCGGCTGCGCCGGCGCCGCCGGCTCCTCCCCCGCGGCCTCGAGCCCGCCGCGCGTCCGCTGCCTCAGCGAGGGCGCGCGGGACACTGCGGCGGGGACCCGCCCGCTCTTCTTCCTGTTCTGCGTCGAGAGCCCGTGATGGCGGCCCCTCCGCGTCGGGTGGCGCTGGTCACCGGGGGCGGCCGCGGCATCGGTCGCGAGATCGCGCTGGCGCTCGCGCGCGCGGGCCTGGACGTCGCGGTCGCCGCGCGCACGCGCGCGCAGGTCGAGGCCGTGGCGGCGGCCGCGCGCGGGCTCGGCGGGCGCGCCCTCGCGCTCGAGCTCGACGTCGGCGACGGCGAGTCGATCGCGCGCGCGGTCGCGGCGACCGAGGCCGCGCTCGGGCCGGTGGACGTGCTCGTGAACAACGCCGGCATCGCCGAGTCGGCCCCCCTCCTCGCGACCGCCCCCGAGGTCTGGGACCGCCACGTGCGCATCAACGCGACGGGCCCGTTTCTGGTCACCCGCGCGGTGCTCGGCGCGATGCTCGCGCGGCGCTGGGGGCGCGTGATCAACATCGCCTCGCTCGTCGGGCTCCACGGCGCGCCGTACGTCACCGCGTACGCCGCCTCGAAGCACGCGCTCGTCGGCCTCACGCGCGCGCTCGCGCTCGAAGTGGCGGGCCGCGGCGTGACCGTGAACGCGATCTGCCCCGGGTACGTCGCGACCGACCTCGTCTGGAGCGCGGCGCGGCACATCGAGGCGAAGACGGGCCGCTCGTTCGACGAGGCGGTCGCGTCGATGGCGCGGATCAACCCCGGGGGGCGCCTGATCGAGCCGGCCGAGGTCGCCGCCGTCGCGCTCGCGCTCGTCCGGGACGAGGCGAGGAACGGCGAGGCGATCGTGCTCGACGGCGGCGCCCCCGCCCAGGAGGCTTCCATGGCACGCGAGCTCCAGTTCCACAACCCGCCCGGGCTGATGAAGGCGGTCGGTTACACCCACGGCGTCGAGACCCGCGGCGGGCGCCTGCTGTTCTTCGCCGGCCAGGTGGCCAAGGACAAGGACGGGCGCACCGTCGGCAAGGGCGACGTCGTCGCGCAGTTCCGCCAGGTGTGCGAGAACCTCCGCACGGTCGTCGCCGCGGCCGGCGGCCAGCTCGGCGACGTCGTCAAGCTCACGATCTACGTGCTCGACGCGGACGAGTACAAGCGACAGGGCAAGGCGATCGGCGCCGTGTACCGCGAGTACTTCGGCCGGCACTTCCCGGCGATGACGCTCGTCGGCGCGCGCGACCTCTACGACGCCGCCGACGGGTGCCTGCTCGAGATCGACGGCTTCGCCTGCCTGCCATGATCCCCGGCGTCGCCGAGTCGCTGCCGGCGCCGGAGCTCATGCCGGACCGTGTCTACACGCTGCCCGAGCTGCGCTACCCGCTCCGGCTCAACGTCGGAGCCGAGCTGCTGGACAGCAATGCCGAGGGCGGGCGCGCCGGCCGCCCCGCGGTCCTCGCGGGCCCGCGCACGCTCACCTACGGCGAGCTGGCGAAGCGGGTCAACCAGCTCTGCCACGGCCTCCGCTCGATGGGGCTCGACCGCGGCGACCGCGTGCTCCTGCGGCTGCCGAACGTCCCCGAGTTCATCGTCGCCTGGCTCGCGTGCCAGAAGCTCGGCATCGTGAGCGTCGGCACGATGCCGATGCTGCGCGCCCGGGAGCTCGCCTACATCGCGGCGGACGCCGGCACGCGCGCGGCGATCGTGTGGGGGGCGCTGCGCGAGGAGCTCGAGCGGGCCCAGGCGCAGGCACCGGTGCTGAAGCGGCTCGTCGTCGCCGGCGAGGCGCGCCCGAGCGACACGACGCTCGCCGGGCTGATGACGGGCGAGTCGGAGCGCTTCACGGCCGTGGACACGGAGCGCGACGAGCTGGCGATGATCGCCTACACCTCGGGCTCGACCGGCGTGCCGAAGGGCTGCGTCCACGTCCACCGGGACATCCTCGCCTCGGCGGACTCCTACGCCCGCCACGTGCTCGCGCCCTCGGAGGAGGACCGCTTCGGCGGCCACCCGACGCTCGCGTTCACGTTCGGCACCGGCGGCCTCCTGGTCTTCCCGTTCCGCTTCGGCGCCTCCACGGTCCTGAGCGGCCCCTTCGCGCCGGAGGCGATGCTCGAGACGTTCGCGAGCCAGCGCGTGACGCTCGCCTTCTGCGCCCCGACCTCCTACCGGCTCATGCTCGGCGTCCCCGACCTCACGCGGCGCTTCGACCTCGGGAGCCTCCGCCTCGGCGTGTCGGCGGCCGAGCCGCTGCCCGCGGCCACGTGGGAGGCGTGGCGCAAGACGACGGGCGTCGAGCTGCTCGACGGCATCGGCTCGACCGAGATGTTCCACATCTTCGTCTCCTCGCTCCCCGGGCGCGTGCGGCCGGGCGCCACCGGCCTGCCGGTGACCGGCTACGACTGCCGCGTCGTGGACGAGGCCGGGCGCGAGGTCGCGCCGGGGCAGCCCGGGCTCATCGCGATCAAGGGCCCGACCGGCTGCAAGTACTGGCGCAAGCCGGACCGGCAGGCCGAGTACGTCCGCTTCGGCGGCTGGAACGTCACGGGCGACGTGTACGTGCGCGACGCCGACGGCTACCTGGTCTACCAGTGCCGCTCCGACGACATGATCGTCTCCGGCGGCTACAAGATCCCCGGCCCCGAGATCGAGCATGTGCTCGACGAGCACCCGGCCGTCGCCGAGTCGGCGGTCGTGGCCGCGCCGGACGCCACGCGCGGCTTCATCGTCAAGGCGTTCGTCGTGCTCGCCGCGGGGCGCGCCCCGTCGGCCGAGCTGGTCGCCGAGCTGCAGGAGCACGTCAAGCGCGAGCTCGCGCCGTACAAGTACCCGCGCGCGGTCGAGTTCGTCGAGAGGCTCCCGCGGACGGAGACGGGCAAGATCCAGCGCTTCGTGCTCCGCCAGGCGGACGTGATCCCCTGGGACCCCGCGAAGCGCGCGTGAGCGGGGGCCCGGGCGCGCGCGTCCGCCACCCGCTGCCCCCGGCGCGCTGGCCGACGCGCGCGGAGGCCGCGCGCGCGCGCCTCTACTCGCCGCTCGCGCTCGGCCCGCTCCACGTCCACGAGCGCACCTGGGTGCCGGCGATGGTCCCCTGGCGCGCCACCGAGGACGGGCACGTGACGCGCGACGTCCTCGACTGGTACGCGCGGTTCGCCGAAGGCCGGCCCGGCGTCCTCGTGGTGGAGGCCACGGGCATCCGCGAGGTCCCCAGCGGGCCGCTGCTCAGGATCGGCGACGACCGCTTCGTGCCGGGGCTGCGCGAGCTGGTCGAGGTCGTCCGCGCGCGGAGCCGGGGCCGCACGCGCCTGTTCATCCAGGTGCTCGACTTCCTGACCGTCCGCCGCCGGCCCGAGCCCGCGCGGTTCTTCGACCGCCACCTCGAGGTCACCGACGCGCTCCGCGCCAAGCTCGCGCTCTGGCTCG
Source organism: Candidatus Rokubacteria bacterium RIFCSPLOWO2_02_FULL_73_56 (assembly GCA_001788495.1). Classification (GTDB taxonomy): domain Bacteria; phylum Methylomirabilota; class Methylomirabilia; order Rokubacteriales; family CSP1-6; genus GWA2-73-35. Next base: position 11,214 of record MGCF01000018.1, on the reverse strand, counting down.
ACGACCCGCGCTGGCGCGAGGCGGACGAGCACGAGGTCCGCGAGTACCTGAAATCCGCCGACCGCCCGACGCTCGAGACCGTGCTGACGGACCGCGAGCTCGAGGCGCTCGACTACGGCTACCGCGAGCGCGTGTGGGACACGCACCGGTCCTGGATCCGTGACCTGCCGCGCGTGCTCCCCGGCCTCTTCGCCGAGGCCGCGCGCCGCGCGCGCGAGGCGGGGTTCGACGGGGTCGAGCTGCACGCCGCGCACGCCTACACGCTGGCCTCCTTCCTCTCCCGGCTCAACACGCGCGCCGACGGCTACGGGGGCTCGCTCGCCGAGCGCCTGCGCCTGCCGCTCGAGGTCCTGGCCGCGGTGCGGGCGCGCGTCGGCCGCGACTGGGTCGTCGGCATCCGCTACCTGGGCGACGAGGTCGTGGCGGGCGGCAGCCCGCTCGAGGACGCGGTGTGGTTCGGCGTGCGCTTCGCCGAGGCCGGGGCGGACTACCTCTCGGTCTCCAAGGGCGGCCGCTTCGAGGACGCCCGGCAGCCGAAGGTCGGCGAGGCGGTCTACCCGTACACGGGCGAGTCCGGCTGGGAGTGCATGCCGACCGTGTGGGCCGACGCGCGCGGGCCGTTCGGGCGCAACGCCCCGCTGGCGGCCGCGATCCGCGCCGCGGTCCGCGCCGCGGGCCACGCGACGCCCGTCGTCGCGAGCGGCGGGATCGGCAGCTTCGAGCTGGCGGAGGGCCTCCTCGCTCGGGGCGACGCCGACTTCGTGGCGGCGGCGCGCCAGTCCCTCGCCGACCCCGACTGGTTCCGCAAGGTCCGGCTCGGCCTCGGGCACCTCGTGCGCCGCTGCGAGTACACGAACTACTGCGAGGGGCTCGACCAGCGCCACAAGCAGGTGACGTGCAAGCTCTGGGACCGCGAGCTGGCGCCGGGCGACCCCGCGGTCACGCTCGCCCGCGACGGCCGGCGCCGGCTCGTCGCGCCCCCCTGGTGCCCGCCAGACGCCCCAGCATAGGCAGGGCCGCTGTGGAATCCGGTGCCGCAGCGATCCTGTCGTCTCTCCCGATCCCGGTGAGATCGGCGTCGGGGTCGGACTCGACGACGACGTCTCCCTCGGCGAGGTAGTCGTGGTTGCGCCGGCACCCGATGCACCTGGAAAGATCGAGGCCGAGGAGATCCGGGCCGATCGCGGAGCGCCCGGCGCGCCCGATGGGCGCGCGCCGAGAATCACGGCGATGCGACGATGACGGACTCCGGCCAGCGGAAAGACGGAGGCTGGTCAACTCGCGGGCAGGTTATCATGCCGGCGGGGAGGCCGGGGCGATGAGCGGCAAGACGATTCTGGTCCTGGGTGGTGGCGTGGGCGGGCTGGTGGCCGTCAACGAGCTGCGACGGCGACTGCCGGCCGAGCACCGCGTCGTGCTGATCGAGAGGAACGCGCGGCACGCGTTCGCCCCGTCGTTTCTCTGGCTGATGGTGGGCGATCGCCGGCCCGAGCAGATCTCGTGCGACGTACGCCAGCTCGTGCGCCCGGGCATCGACGTGGTCCTGGCCGAGGTCGAGGCCATCGACCCGGACGGCCGCGAGGTGCGGACTCGCGCCTCGACGACGGGCAGGTCCGAGACCCACGGCTACGACCACCTGATCGTGGCGCTCGGTGCGGAGCTCGCGCCCGAGGCGGTCCCCGGTCTCGCCGAGGAGGCCCACACCTTCTACACCTTCGACGGCGCGGCGCGACTGCGCGACGCCCTGGCGGCTTTCAGGGGTGGAACGGTGGCCGTGGTCATCGCCGCCGTGCCGTACAAGTGTCCGGGCGCGCCGCACGAAGGCGCGATGCTGATCGCCGATGCGTTCCGCCGGCGCGGGATCCGCGACAGGGTGGACGTGCACCTGTTCACGCCGGAGCCTCAGCCGATGCCGGTGGCCGGCCCGGCCCTGGGCGAGGCCGTCGAGCGCATGCTGGCCACGGCGGGTGTCCACTTTCACCCGCTACACAGGTTGACGGTCGTGAACACCTCGGCGCGCGAGGTGGCTTTCGAGGCGGGCGGCGGAGCGCGAGGGGCCGCGTCCTTCCCGTACGACCTGCTCGTCGCCGTCCCACCGCACCGCGGCCCGCGCGTCGCCCGCGACGCGGGGCTGACCAACGACGCCGGCTGGATTCCGATCGACCGCGCCACGCTCGCGACCACCCGCGAGCGCGTCTACGCCATCGGCGACGTGACGACGATCCCGATCCCCGGCCGGTGGAAGCCGGATGTGCCGCTCGTCCTGCCCAAAGCCGGCGTGTTCGCCCACCAGCAGGGCGAGATCGTCGCCCGCCGCATCGCCGCGGAGATCGCCGGAGGCAGCCCGGCCGACGTGTTCTGCGGCGACGGCTACTGCATGCTCGAAGCCGGCGAGGACCTCGCCGGGTTCGCCTACGGCAACTTCTTCGCCGAACCGTCGCCGCGGGTGGAGCTGCGGCAACTGGGGCGGACCTGGCACTGGGGCAAGGTGCTACTCGAGCGCTGGTGGCTGAGCCCCTACGGACTGCGGCGCGAGGCCCTGCGCCTCGCGATCACCCTCGGCGGCAAGGGACTGCGCATTCCGGTCAGCGTGTGAGCGTCGTCGCCGGCTCCTCGTTGAAGAGGATGGCGAGCCGGTCGCGCAACGTGGTCCGCGGGATGCCGAGCAGCTGCGCCGCCTTCGCCTGGCTGGCGCCGGCGCGCCTGAGGGCCCAGCGGATCGCCTCGCGCTCGGCCTCGGCGAGCAATGACTTGAGCTCGACGGACTCGCGGGCCGCCAGGCAGTGCTCGCAGCCGGCGCGCGCGATGCTGCCCGTGAGCGCCGGCGCGGCGCCTCGCACCAGGCGTCGTGCGCCGGCGCCCGCGTCAAGTCCGCCCGGCGCCGAGCTCAGCCCCCGCATTCCCTCGCGCTACCGCGTCCCCTGCTCCTTCACTCCTGCGGCCCGCAGGAGGAGCATGGACGGTCAGGTTGACCCCCATGAGACCGGTCAGCCAGAGCCACTGGGAGCTGTGGAACACCGCGAGCAGGACGCTGCCGAACACCATGATGCCCCCCAGCAGCCGAAGCCATTGCTCCATGTAGAGCGTCGTCATTCCGTCACTCCCTTTTCCCGAAGGGCGTATCGATCGGGTCACCCGCCGAGGTCACGTCGCTTCGCGTCAAACTCCTCCTTGCCGATCTCGCCCCGCGCGTAGCGCTCCCTCAGGATCTCGAGCGCTCGGTCGCCGCCGCCCGACGCGTATGCGGTGCCGGTGGTCGGCGACAGCCATCGGATCACCGCAACGACGGCGGTGACAAGCACGACCCAGGGGAGCAGCATGAAGATCCCGCCAAACCCCATGTCCCACCCTCCCGACGATCCCATCATCGATCCCATCGGCATCATCGCGTGACCTCGCGTGCCCGCCGAGGATGACCGTCAGAACGCGTAGCGGACGGCGGCGTAGAGATTCGCGTTCCCCTCGAACTGCCCGAACTCGCTCCGCCGCGGGCCGCCGAAGGCGTTCACGCCCACGGTGGCCGACCACGCGTCGGTGATCTGGTAGCGCGCCTCGGGGCCCACGTACCAGTCGCCCTCGTTCGGACTCGCGAGGGCGAAGACGCCGAGTCGCAAGGTCTGATGCCAGAGGAGCCGCGTGAGCCTCAGCGTCAGGACGTGGCGGAGGGCCGGCCGCCTCGCCATCCCCGGGCCGCGGGTCCTCCGGTACGCGGCGTGGTCCTCCATCGCCTGAACGTAGTACTGCCCGGACGCGGTCAGGTCCGGCACGATCTCCCGCTGATAGCCGGCGAGGAACCGGAACGAGGAGTTCTCGACGGCGGGATTCCGCCCGGACCGGTCCGCGCGCGAATCGTGGTATCCCGCTTCCACGCTCACCACCCCGCCGAGCGCGGCCCCCTGGGCGCTGGCGCCCCAGACGTCGAGCGGCGGGAAGAAGAACCGGAGCCGCGGTCCCGCCTCCACTTCTGCGGCCGGCGCCCGGAAGAAGCCGCGATAGGCGTAGAGCGAGAGATCCCACCCGGCGAGGTTCCGGAAGACCCTGAGCCCCGACTCGAGGTGATCGAGCGAGGGCGAGGGGTCGTCGGTCCGCCGGGCCTCGATGGCGGCCATCGGATCGTGGAAGCGAAGTCGGCCGCCCGCCTCCGGCAGCGTGTCCGCCTCGAACCGCGGGGTCAGGACGAGCTGGACCGACGTCCCGCGCCAGTGTCCGGTCGCGCTCACGGCGTCCGAGCCCTTCTTCAAGTACTCGAGCGGCAGCCCGGAGACGAACGCCACCCAGTCCTTGGGGAAGACGTCGTTGATGAAGACCAGGTCGCCGACCCCCCAGGTCACGATCTGCCGCCCGGCGCGCAGATCGAGCGCCGGAAACCGGAGGTCGAGGTAGCCCTCTCTCAGGTCCCCGTCCACCTCGCCCGCGACGGCGTCCCAGATGAGCTCCGCCTTGACCGTGAGGCCCCAGCGCTCGCCGCGCGGCTCGACCTCCAGCCGGGCGCGCCCCTCGCCGAGCACGAACTCCTCCTCGCACGCCAGGCGCTGGGTGCGCGGACAGGCATCGGGCCGGAGCAGCCGGTAGGCCGACGCGGCCTGAAGGAAGCCGTGGATCGGCAGCGGCTCCTCCGCCGCGACGCCCCCCGCCGCGGCGGTAACGAGGAGCCCCGCGACGACGAAGAGGCTGCATTTCACCGGGTGAGCTCAGCGGGCGGCGCTCTGAGGGCGCGTTCGCTGAAGAGGTCGGGCGCGAGCTTCAGGTTGTAGCGGACGTCGGAGAGCACCGCCTCCGTGGAGTGCCCGGTCTGGACGTTCTTCATGAGCCGCTTCGTCACCGTCCAGAAGCCCTGGACCGCCTTCACCTCCTCGGCGGTGAACACGCGCGCCAGCTCGCCGCGGCGGTCGTAGTACTCCTCCTTGAGCGGAAGCCACGTGGCCTTGTCGATCCAGGAGAGCTTCCGCCCGAAGTCCACGCTGCCGGGGTCCTTCGGGACGCTCTCCACGACGTAGGCGTCCCGCGCTCCCGTCTTCTCCTCCCTGACCAGCGTGTGGGTGTCCTCCTCCGGCTCCCGGCCGGAGATATCCTCGTAGCTGAAGTCCGAGCCCGCGAAGCTCGATCGCCTGTCGCTCGCGGCGATCCGCCGCACCAGCTTGATGGCGGGGACGTAGAGCCAGCGGTCGTCGTCCCTGCCCGGGTACTTCCAGACGAGGAACGTCATGTCCCGGACGTCGGGCGGGCGGTGGAAGTAGATGAAGTAGCGCTGCTCGCCCCCGTCCTGCAGGTCCCGCCGCGTCATGGTCAGCTCGCGGCGCCGCTCGCCGCCGGCGCGGGACACCAGGCGCATCGTGACCCGCGCCCGCATGTCCTCCCCGGGGTAGAACATCGCCAGGTGGGCGCGCGCGATCATCTCGTCCGCCGATGGCGGGGCGGCCGCCGGCCGGGCCAGCCCCGGAACCGCCAGCAGAGCGAGGAGCCCAGCCGCCATTGCCCTGGGCAGGGCCTTCGTCATGACCGCGACCATTGCAGTCCCTCCTTGAACAGCCACCCCTGCAGCAACACGATCAGGGCGGGCAGATAAATCATCGTCATGAGCGCGCTCAGCATCATCATGCTCACGATGAACGCGCCGACGGTGACATAGGGCGTCAGGGGCGCGAACATCATCACCGCGAAGGACGCTGCGAAGAGCACCGCGTTCCGCACGATGCCCTTGCCGGGTCGTGCGGCCGTCCACAGCAATGACTCGGTGATGAGGTCGGCGCTGCTGCGAGCGCCGCGCACCGCGCTCTCCCCCAGCTTCTGCTTGAACCTGCCGATGAAATGGATCGAGAAATCGACCGCCATGCCCAACGAAAGACATGACAGCACCGAGATGGGCATGTCGAACCTCTTGCCGCTGAATCCCACCACGCCGTAGATGAGGAGAATCGTGAACAGGAGCGGGACGTAGCCGACGAGCGCCCACTTGAAGGAGCGGAAGTTGAAGACGAGGATGACGAAGACCACGACGAGGGCCATGAGGAACCCTCTGACCATGTCCCAGAGGACCTCGCGATTCCAGACGAGGTTGAAATAGGCGATGCCCGCAGGCTTGAGCTCCAGAGGGATCGGATGCGCCCTCTGGTAGTCGTCGACGGCCCGGACGACGCCCTCCATCGCCCGCGCGTCCCACGTCTTGAGCTGCACCCAGATGTTGGCTCGGCTGAACGGATAGTCCACCACATTGTTCAGGTCCGAGGGCTTCGCCGACATGCTGAAGAGAAAGAGGTATTGGCCGACAGCCTCCTTGGTCTCAGGGACGACATCGAACGCGGGGTCGTCGTCGTGGAGGACGCGGTTGATCCTCTTCACGTAGTCGGCGACGGAGAACGTCTTTCCCACGACGGGCAGTGTCTCCAGATGCCGCTGGAGGCTCACGAGATATCGCAGCGTGTCGGGATGCTTGATGAAGTCCTCGTCTTTCGACACCGCCACGACATAGCCGATGGACGTGCCCCCGAGCGCCTTGTTGATCTCCGTGTCCGCCACCCGTATGTCGCTTCCGCTCTTGAACCACTCCACCATGTTGTTGTTCACGACGATCTGGGTGATCCCGACGATCGCCACCACGGCCAGCATGAGGCCCGCGACGACCGTCGTTCTGGGTCGATAGGCACCGACTCCCGCAAGCCGTTTCAGGAACTGCGATGACCTGCTCAGCGAGACGTCTTCTCCCTGTGCCGCCCTTTCGATGTTCTTGTCGTTCACGAAGGTGAACATGGCGGGGATGAAGCTGAAGCTCAAGACCCTCAGAGCCACCGTGCCGAATGCCACGAGGCCCCCGAAGACCTGCACGGGAACGATGCTCATGAACAGGAGCACGGCGAAGCCTGCGGCCGTCGCCAGGGCGGTGTAGCGGACGGGGCGACCGACGGCATGCATGGTCTCGATGATCGCCGCCGTCTTGTCCTTGCGCTCGCGATACCGGAAGTAGAACTCGTTGAAGATGTGGATGCTGTCGGTCGCGATGGCCATCAAGAAGACGGGCGCCATCGAGCTCATGATGTGAATCGGAAATCCAAGCCCGATGAGAAGCCCCATGCTCCAGATCGTGCTGATCATCGCGTCCATCATCAGCGTGATGGACAGGAAGACGTCCCTGAACATGAGGTACCTGACGACGAGCATGACCATCCCGGCGATCGGCGCAAAGATCGCCATGAGCGTGAACATCTCGGCGCCGAACGTGTCCCGCGCGACCGGATCGCCCGCGATGTAGTAGTTCTCGTCCCCCTTCTCTTTTTTCACGATCTCGCGAATCCTGTCGGCCACCTCCTTGCCGTTGGCTCCCTTCTCGAGGGGAACGTAGATCGCCGTCGTCTTCGCGTCCCTGGAGATGATCCGATCGACGAAGAGGGGGTTCTCGAAGAGCGACGTGCGCAGGGTCTCGATGTCGCGATCCGTCTTCGGGACTTCCGGCATGAGCGGGGCCACTTTCAGCGTCCCCGACTCGGACGTCACATTGGTGATGGTGGGAAAGCTGGTGACGTCTCGTGCGGCAACCCCCTTGACCGCGAGGAGCTGGTCGGTGATTCGGCTGACCTTGCCGAGCGTCTCGCGGTTGAGGACCCCCCCTTCTCTCGCGATCCCGAGCACGATCATGTCCTCGTACAGCGCAAACGTCCTGTCCACTTCGTCGTTCCACACCCGGACGTCGGAGGTCGCGGGAAGCATGTTCTTCGGATTCGTATCCGTCCTCATCCTCGGGAACTGCGTCATGAACGCAAGGGTGAGGAGAATCGTGAGCGAGACGACCAGCTTCGGGTGCCGGACGGAAAAGTCAACGAGCGAAAACTTGAGCCTGTTCACAGGGCGCCGACGACCCGGTCGTGGCCGGCGGTCAGGGCCGCGATCAGGCCCGCGTGGTCCACCGTCAGCGCACGCTCCGCGGGTCGGAGGCCCCGGAGGAGCAGATCCTCGCCGAGGACCAGGCATCGGGCGCCGCGCTCGAGAAGGCCGTCGAGCGCGGCTCGCGCCTCTCCCGGCGCGCCTTCGCTCGCGAGGAGCACGGCATCCTGAAGGCAACAGAGCGTGAGCGCATGCCCCTCGGCGGCGAGAGACTCGGCCAGCCTCAGCGCATGCCGGCCGGCAGGACTTGCGGGAGCGCTGCTGAGCGCGATGAGAATCGACGCCACGCGCATCCTCAGAAGAGCAGCGTCCGGTCGCATTCGACCAGGGCGCGCGCAATCTCGACCGGCGAGGCCCGTCCGACGCCGGGAACCAGGGAGCCGGCAGCCAGCCCGGCGACATCGAGGGCGGGGCCATCCACCAGCACGCGGGCGCGGCCCCGGCCGTCGGCGAGCAGCTTGGTGAGGGCCGCCGAGAGGGAGAGCCACTCGCCGGTTGGCGGCGACTGCCCCCGCAGGGCCGTGTAGACGCTCTGCCCGGTGAAGGCGAGCACCACCTCCCAGCCCTTGCCGAGCGCACCGCCGGCGTGTCGGATCGCCTCGGCCGGGCTGATGCTCCCGTAGGGGCCGTGCTCCACGACAAGACAGAGAAGGCTCGGCATGACGGGCTCCTACCCTCCGAAGCTGAGGACCACCTGGCTCTCCTCGAGAAGCGTCAGGAGGCGCGACATGCTGCCCACGTGCGCGCCAGGCAGGAGGTCCTCATCGGCGATTCCCCTGAATCGCAGGCACGAGCCTCAGAGGTGAACCGCGCCGCCGCGCGCCAGCAAGGCCTCGCCGGCCGCGCCGACGTCGAACGCCCCCGCGCCCTTCTGTCCCTTGACGAAGCCGTAGGCGCCGTCGGCGGTGGCGAAGATGACCGGCGCGTGTCCGGACTCGAGCGCCGCGGCCGCGAGCTTGAGGACGGTGGCGGCGGTTTGCCCCGAGTAGGGGCTGGCCGCGAGCACGAAGGTCAGCCGCGCGCTCACGACGCACCGCTCCGGCCCGCGCCGGTGGCGCCGCGCCGGACCGCCCGGCGGCGCGAGGTGTACTCCGCGAACAGCCGCTGCTCCTCGCTCAAGCGCTCGAAGAGGACCTCGCGCATGATGTCGAAAGCCGTGAGGATCTTCGGGTTCGCGATGCGGTAGTAGACGGTGGCGCCCTCGCGCCGCGCGAGGACCACCCGTCGCTCCTTCAGGATCGCCAGGTGCTGGGAGAGGTTGGGCAGCGTGGCCCCGATCCGCCGCGCCAGCTCCGTCACCGCGACTTCGCCGTCGCGCAGGCAGGTCAGGATCTTGAGCCGCGTGGGGTTCGCCAGCGTCTGGCAGACGCGGGCGTGAAGCACGTAGACGGCCTCCTCGGCCTCCGCCGGACGGGCCCGCGATCTCTTTCCATTGATTCCATATTTCATAGATTGCGAAAGTCACTATATCCGGCCGGCGCGGCGCCGGTCAACGCCGAAGAACCGCCCGGCCCAGCCCCCGGCCAGTGGGAATGACGGGAATCACTAGGCCGAACGCACCGGGGGCGCCTCCCGGGGCGGCGCGTCTTGCCCGGTCCCGCCGCCGCGTGCTAGGGTCGGCGGGCGCGTCGGGCACCCCGGCGCGGGAGGCCGCCATGCCATTCGTCAACATCCGCCTGTACGAGGGCCACGGGAAGGACCGCAAGGACGAGATCGCCCGCCGCGTGAGCGAGACGATCGCCGAGGTGTGCAAGCTGCCGCGCGAGGCCGTGTGGGTCGTCTTCGAGGACGTCCCGCCGGCCGACTGGTACGTGGCCGGCAAGCCCGGACAGCCCGTCAAGAAGTGAGCTACGCGTTCGAGACGCTGGGCACCGGGTTCCTGTTCACGGAGGGACCCGTCTGGCACCCGACGGGCCGGTTCCTGCTCTTCAGCGACATGCCCGGCGACCATCTGCGCCGCTGGTCGGCGGCGGACGGCGTCACGACGTTCCGCCGGCCGTGCGACATGTCCAACGGCCTCACCTGGGACCGGCAGGGCCGGCTCGTCGTGTGCGAGCACGCCACGAGTCGGCTGACGCGCACGGAGCCCGACGGCAGCATCGTGCCGCTGGCGAGCCACTGGCGGGGCAAGCAGCTCAACAGCCCCAACGACGTCGTCTGCCGGAGCGACGGCGCGATCTACTTCAGCGACCCGCCCTACGGCCGCGCCAAGTACTACGGCGTCGAGCGGCCCCAGGAGCTCCCGTTCCAGGGCGTCTACCGCGTCGGGCCCGACCCGGGCGCCCCCGAGCTGCTCGCCGACGACTTCGAGCGCCCGAACGGCCTCTGCTTCTCGCTCGACGAGCGGCGCCTGTTCGTCAACGACACCGCGCGCCAGCACATCCGGGTCTTCGACGTCGCGCCGGACGGCGGGCTCCGCGGGGGCCGCCTCTGGGCCGAGACGAAGGGCGACCAGCCCGGCGCGCCCGACGGCATGAAGCTCGACGCCGCGGGCAACGTGTACTGCTGCGGCCCCGGCGGCATCCACGTGTTCGACCCCGACGCCGGCCTGCTCGAGGTCATCGAGGTGCCCGAGCGCACCGCCAACTTCGCCTGGGGCGACGACGACTACCGGTCGCTGTTCATCACGGCCTCGACGTCGCTCTACCGGATCCGGACCACGACCCCGGGCCGGCCGGTGTTCTGACGCCTAACCGCACATCGCCCAAGGAGGTCTCCATGCACCGCCGCCTGCTCCTGATTTTGCTGCCGCTCCTGCTGCTCGCGCTCGCGCTGCCCCCGGGCGCCGAGGCCCAGAAGCCGATCAAGGTCGGCTTCCCGATGATCCTCTCCGGCCCCGGCGCGCTCTTCGGCACCCCCGCCCTCAAGGGCGCCGAGATGTTCGTCGAGGAGATCAACGCCAGGGGCGGCGTGCTCGGGCGCAAGCTCGAGCTGCTCGCGCGCGACACCAAGGGCAAGCCGGACGAGGCGGTCCGGGTGTCCCGCGAGCTGATCCTCAAGGACGGCGTCGATTTCCTGGTCGGCACGCTGACGTCCGCCGAAGGCCCGGCGGTCTCGGTCGTCGCGAAGGAGAACAAGATCGTCTTCATCGCGCCGATCCCGAAGACCGACCAGCTCACGGCGAAGGAGAACCTGCATCCCTACGTCTTCCGCGTGGCGGCGAACACGACCATGGAGGGGCGGAGCGCGGCCGAGATCATCGCCAAGTGGCCCGTCAAGCGGATCGCCACGATCAGCCCCGACTACGCCTACGGCCAGGACGTGACCCGGGCGTTCGTCGAGCACCTGAAGAAGATCGCCCCGCAGATGGAGATCGTCGACCAGCAGTGGCCGAAGCTC
>MGCF01000017.1:6840-7046 GCA_001788495.1 Candidatus Rokubacteria bacterium RIFCSPLOWO2_02_FULL_73_56 | reverse complement strand
CCCAGCGCTGCCACCAGCGGTTCTTCCGGCGGTGATCCAGGCAGAGGTTGACGAGGATCCGGTAGAACCAGGTCGAGAATTTCGCGCGACCGCCGAAGCTTCCCGCCGACTGGTAGAGCCGGACGAAGGCCTCCTGCGAGAGGTCGCGTGCGTCCTCGGCGTGTCTCGTGATGGACCACGCCAGGCGGTACGCGCGCTCCTGATAG
>MGCF01000017.1:5686-6768 GCA_001788495.1 Candidatus Rokubacteria bacterium RIFCSPLOWO2_02_FULL_73_56 | reverse complement strand
TCCTCGTCGCGGCCCGCCACACGCTCACACAGGACCTCATCCGATGGCTCCACGTTCCAAGTGTCTCACGCGTCGCCGCTAATTCCGGTGGCCCTGCCGCTTCTGATGCACGTCGCGCCGCAGCTCGCGCCGGTCGTGCCGCAGGTCGCGCACGTCGTCGCGGCGGTCCTTCAGGTCCTCGCGGAGCTCCTGCCGGTCGTCCCTGAGCTCCCGGCTAGCCTTCTTGATCGCGTCCTTGTCGCCGGACTTCACGGCATCGCGGAGCTCCTTCCGGTCCTGCCGGAGCTCGCGCCGGTCCTGGCGGATCTCGCGCGTGTCCTCGCGGAGTTCCTGCCGGTCCTGCCGGATGTCCTGCACGTCCTTCTTGATCTCCTGGGCCTGCGCCCCGCCGAAGCTGAGCGCCACGACCATTCCGCCTACGGCCACCATCGTCAGCGTCTTCATCGGTCTGTCGCCTCCTGTTTGAATTTGAGCTACTTGGTGGGTTGGACGGCAGGGTGTATCGGATCGTTTACACAGGGGATTTTCCGGATTTCCGGGCGGTTGGCCGGCCGACGCGGCGAGTCAGCCCAGCACGACGTGGCTCTGGGCAGGGCGGGTCAGGACATCAATTAGATAGCCAGGAGCGTGCCGGTGATGTGGCCGGACTCGGGGCGTACCAGCACGGCGATCGCGTCGGCGACGGCCTCGACGGGCACCCAGCCGCGGCGGTCCGCGTCGGGCATCGCCGCACGATTCGCGGGCGTGTCCATGGTGCTCGGGAGCACGGCGTTCACGGTGACGCCGCGTCCGCGCATCTCCTGGGCGAGCGCCTGGGCGAAGGCGATCACGCCCGCCTTCGCCACCGTGTAGGCGATGAAGCCGCCCGCCGGCGGCACGACGGCGCGCGAGGCGACGAGCACGACGCGGCCGTACCCCGCGCGCACCATGTGCGGCACGAGGGACCGGGCGGCGGCGAACGCGCTCCCGAGGTTGAGGTCGAGCATCCGCGTCCACGTCGCCGCGTCGGTCTCGAGGAGCGCGCCGCCGGCGAAGCCACCCACGCCGGCGACCAGGATGTCGATCTTCCCGCACGCGGCGAC
>MGCF01000017.1:4966-5658 GCA_001788495.1 Candidatus Rokubacteria bacterium RIFCSPLOWO2_02_FULL_73_56 | reverse complement strand
GAGAAGGCGCAGCGTCACCGCCTGGCCGAGGGCGCCCGTGCCTCCCGTGACGACGGCGACGCGGCCGGCAAGCAGCGCCGTCACGCGCTCATTCGGCGGCGGGCGCGCCCATGATGGCGGACCGCTGGATCTCGTCGTAGCGGACCTTCGACACGTCGAACGCTTTCAGATTCTCGCGGAGCTTCCGGAACGTCTGGTCGAAGGGCGGGAGCGTCTTCCGCGCGCGGGTGAGCGGCGTCGTGCGCGCGAGGACGTAGTTCTTCACGTAAGGGTGGTTGATGCCGCGCTTCTTGATCTTCTGGACCACGTCACCGAGCGCTTCGTCGGCCTCGCGGACCAGATCGGCGCGCTCCGCGCGCTCCTCGAGCCCTTTCGGGAGCGTGAGCTTCAGGAACTTGTCCACGCGGCGGAGGATGGGCGCGAAGGCGCCGCCCGCGAATCTCCGGTTCCCCTCGTAGAGGAGGCCGAGCGTGATGAAGTGCGCCGACTCGAGCTGGAACGTCCACGTCTCCTCGGTGCTCCCGGGTTCTTCCCGGGCGAGCGCCCGGTACATGCGGATGACCTCGAGCGACTTCTCCTTGAGGTTGTGGGCCTTCTCGACGTTGAGCGGCAGGACGTCGAAGACCACTTCCTTCTCGACGACGAGGATGGCGGGGACGGCATCCGCCTTCAGCTTGTCGAGGACGGCGCGG
>MGCF01000017.1:3179-4897 GCA_001788495.1 Candidatus Rokubacteria bacterium RIFCSPLOWO2_02_FULL_73_56 | reverse complement strand
CGGTCGAGCCGCTTGATGGCCTCGGTGAGGCGCTTGACGTGCGCGGGCGAGAGGTCGCGCTGGTAGGGGCTCGCCTCGCACCGCTCGCGCGGCAGGAGGCAGAAGATCTGCCAGTGGTCGCCGACGGGCTCCTGGTAGACGGCCAGCACCCGGCCGCCGTCGCGCTCGACCTGGGCCGCGAGCGCCTGCGCTTCCCTGGACGGCTCTTTCTCTTTCACGCCTTTGCTGCCGCGCGCGCCGGCGGGTTCCACAGGCGCAGCACGAGATCCCGGAGCGACCCGTAGATGCCCGCGGGCAGGAAGATGATGAAGAGGATCAGGAGGAGCCCGTAGATCGTCTCCGCCATGCCGATGAACCTGAGCCCGAAGACGATGCGGAGGTACTCGGCGAGCGCGATCGTGAGCGCGGTGCCCACGGTCGGGCCGAGGAGCGAGTACATGCCGCCCAGCACGACGGCGAAGACGATCCGGAGCGAGACGCCGATGCCGGCCAGCGTGTCCGGGTTCACGTACGAGATGTACTGGGCGTAGGCCACGCCGCCGACGGCGGTGAGCGAGGCCGACAGCACGGTGATCCAGATCTTGAAGCGCGTCACGTGGATGCCGACGGACGCGGCCGCGGTCTCGTCCTCACCGATCGCCTCCATGGCGGAGCGCGCCATGGAGCGGTCGACGCGCAGCCAGACCCAGAGCCCGAGGAGCCAGAGGACGAGGCCCGCGTAGTAGAACACGCGCTTGTCGGCGAACTGCATGGCGAGCAGGCTGTCGCGCCCGGCGGGCTTGAGCGAGACGCCGAGGGAGCCGCCGGTCCAGTTGCGCTCGGCGATGATGAGGAGCCGGACCACCTCGCCGACGGCGAGCGTCACGAGGGCGAAGTAGTGGCCCACCACCTGGAAGCGCGAGCACGGGTACGCGACCACCACCGCGACGACGGCGGTCAGGACGACCGCCGCGACGCCGCCGAGCCAGGGCGTCAGACCGTAGAAGTTCCAGAGCAGCGTGGCCGTGTAGGCGCCGAGGCCGAGGAAGGCGCCGTGGCCGAACGAGGTGAGCCGGAAGCGCCCCATGAGGGACCACGCGCCGCCGATGAAGGACCAGATGAAGATCTGGACCATCACGTGGAGCCCGTACTCTCGCATGCCGCCGAGCGGAAGGAAGGGCCCGGCGGCGAGGAGCGCCACGAGCGCGGCGCCGGCCCAGCGACCGGCGCTCACTGGCGCCTCGTCAGGATGCCGGCCGGCCGGACGAACATCATCACGATGAACACGACGAACGCGATGACGTAGCCCATCTCGGTGGACCACACGACGCCGGCGATCGAGATGATCTCGCTCATGATGAACGAGGCGACGAAGGCGCCGACCATGTTCCCGAGACCGCCGAGCACGCAGATCATGAACGTCAGTGGACCGAACTGGCCGCCGAAGAACGGGTGCACCGAGTACTGGAAGGTCAGGAGCGCGCCGGCCAGGCCCGCCATGAGGCCGCCGACGGCCGAGGTCACGAGGTAGATCCGCTGCGGGCTCGCGCCCATCAGCGCCATCGCCTCACGGTCCTGGGAGACGGCGCGGATCGCCGTGCCCATGTAGGTCCGCGTCAGAAAGACGTAGAGGCCGACGAGGGCGACGATCGAGATCGCGAACGGGATGAGCCGCGTGGCGGGGAAGAAGATCCCGCCCAGCTCCCAGCTCGGCAGGGAGAAGCGCACGCTCTTGTGGT
>MGCF01000017.1:0-3146 GCA_001788495.1 Candidatus Rokubacteria bacterium RIFCSPLOWO2_02_FULL_73_56 | reverse complement strand
AGGGAGAAGCGCACGCTCTTGTGATCCGTGGTCCAGAGGAAGGTCGCGAACGACTGGAGGAAGAAGAGGAGCCCGCCCGTCGCGAGGAGCTGGTTCACCGGCGGGCTCGCGAGGATCGGCGAGATGATCAGGAGGTGCACGCCGACGCCCAGCGCGGCGCCGACGGCGACGGCCCCGAGCGCGCCCAGCCAGAACGGCCAGCCGTAGACCTGCACGAAGAAGTAGAGCGCGTACATGCAGACCATGACGAGGTCCACGTACGCGATCCAGACGATGTCGATGACGCCGAAGATCAGGTTGAGCCCGAGGGCCAGGAGGGCGAGGATCCCGCCGAGCATGATGCCGTTGATCGCCGCCTCGGCCAGGAAGATCGGGTCGATCACAGGCCCACGTACGCCTTTCGCACGAAGTCCTGCTCGCTGAGCTCGGCGGCCCGGCCCTCCATCTTGATCCGCCCCACCTCGAGGAGATACGCGCGGTCCACGAGCTTCAGCACCTGGCGGACGTTCTGCTCGACGACGAGGATCGTGTAGCCCTCCTCGCGGACGCGGTGGATGAGGTCGAAGAGGCGCAGCACCAGCACCGGCGCCAGCCCCATCGAGGGCTCGTCGAGCAGGATCAGCTTGGGGCGGGACATGAGCGCGCGGCCGATCGCGAGCATCTGCTGCTCGCCGCCCGAGAGGCTCCCGGCGCGCTGCTTCTGGCGCTCGGCGAGCACGGGAAAGAGCGCGAAGACGCGCGCGAGGCTCTCGGCGAAGCGGTGCCGCGCGGCCGGCAGGAACGCGCCCATCTTGAGGTTGTCGGCCACGGTGAGGACGGGGAAGATCCGGCGCCCCTCGGGCACGTGGGCGATGCCGTGCGCGACGATCTCGTGCGCGGGCTTGCCGGCGAGCGCGGCCCCGTCGAAGACGAGCTGACCGGCGCGCGGCGCGATGAGCCCGGAGATCACGCGGAGGAGCGTCGTCTTGCCGCTGCCGTTCGGGCCGACGACCGCCACCGCCTCGCCGGCGTCCACGCGCAGCGTCACGTCCCACAGCGCCGTGAACTGCCCGTACCCCGCCGTGACGTTCCCCAGCTCGAGCAGGCTCATGTGAACACGATCTTCTCGCCGAGGTACGCCTCGACGACGTGCGGATCCTCGGCGACCTCGAGCGGGCGCCCCTCGGCGATCTTCTCGCCGTGGTCGAGGACGACGACGCGGTCCACCACGCGCATCAGCGTGGCCATGATGTGCTCGACCCAGACGATCGTGATCCCGAGCTCGGCCCGGATCCGCTTGAGCATCTCGGCGGCGCTCGCCATCTCGGACGGATCGAGGCCGCCGAGACTCTCGTCGGCGAGCAGGAGCTTCGGGCCCGTGGCGAGCGCCCGCGCCAGCTCGAGCTTCTTCAGCCCGCCGGCGCCGAGCAGCGCGGGCGAGGCGCTCGCGTCGGTGGCCAGCCCGACGAGCGCCAGGATCTCGCGCGCGCGGTGCCGCGCCTGCTCCTCGGCGGTCCGCCGCGCCGAGCCGTAGTGGGCGGCGACGGCGACGTTCTCGAGGATGGAGAGCTTGCGGAACGGGCGCGGGATCTGGAAGGTGCGCGCGATCCCCCGGTGGCAGATGGCGTCCGGGGTGAGGCCGGCGATCTCCTCGCCGCGGAACCGGATGGAGCCCGCCGTCCGGGGGAGGGCACCCGAGACGCAGTTGAACGCCGTGGTCTTGCCCGAGCCGTTCGGGCCGATGAGCCCGAGGATCTCGCCCTCGCGCACCTCGAACGAGACGGCGTTGAGGGCCGTGAAGCCCCCGAACCGCTTGGTGAGTCCGCTGACCGTGAGCATGAGGTCCGTTCTCTGGGGAGTCGCGTCCCGGGGGTGCCGCCCCCAGGCCGCCGGGGCAGTATCGGGCGGTCGGGCGTGGTGGTCAAGGCGGATGTGCTGCTCGGCTGGTCGGCGTCCAGGAGCCTTGATTTGTACGGCTCAGTGCCGTACATTCAGTTGCAGGAGCAGGAGAGGGGACACGATGCCCAGGGCGGATGCGCAAACCAAGACTTCGGCGAGGCCGGCGCGGTCTGAACGGCTCGAGGCGCGGATCAGCAGGGCGCAGAAGGATCTCTTTGTTCGGGCAGCGGACCTGCAGGGCAGGTCCCTCACGGATTTTGTCGTCGTGAGCGCCCAAGAGGCGGCGCTTCAGACCGTGCGCGCACACGATGCCCTGCGCCTCAGCGAGCGAGATCGCGAAGCATTCGTATCGGCCTTGCTCACTCCCTCGGCGCCCGCGAAGACGCTGCAGCGGGCGGCAAGGCGCTACCGGGAACGCACGGGGCTGTGATTGCCGAAGAGCTCGCAGCAGGCCGACTACCGCGTCGAGCCACTCGGCAAACAGCACGACCGCTCGGCATTCTCGTGTGGCGTAGAGCCGCTCGACCGTTACCTCCGCGAGCAGGCGCGACAGGACGCGCGCAGGCGCGTCGCCGCCCCGTTCGTTCTCTGTGAGGGCAAGAGCAACGCGGTCCTCGGCTACTACACGCTTTCGGCCCTGAGCGTCGATGTCGGCGCATGGCCCGAGGACGTGGCAGCGAGACTGCCGAAGTATCCTCTGGTCCCTGCCACCCTGCTCGGCCGGCTGGCGGTCGACACTCGCCTCCGCGGCAAAGGTGCCGGCGGACACCTCCTGATGGATGCTCTGCGCCGGGCCTTCCAGGCATCGCGGGAGGTCGCCTCGGTGGCCGTCGTCGTGGATGCGAAGGGCGCCGCCGCGTCGTTCTACAGGCGCTACCACTTCATCAGCTTCGCCGATCACGCCAGCAAGCTGTTCCTTCCGATGGCCGTGATCGAGCAGTTGTTCCACTAAGCGCGCTCGATTAAGCGCTGGGGCTACTTCCCCCACCGGCTATATCTACTTCCCCCCAGCGGCCGTGACAACTGCTCGAAGGTCCTGGACCTGTCTTCCTCTAAGCTCGCCTGCCGGAGGATCTCAAACTTCTCCTTGACGAGCGGTTGCTGTGTCGCGTTCAGAAACGCGCCTTGTGCTCCCGCTTGCTTCTAAACGGCATCGTGAACATCGGTCAACTCGGACGCCAAACCCGCCTTCAGCTTCTGCCTCCACCCGCCTCCTGCGCGGATCTCTCCTGACCCCGAGGCGCTCCTGCACGCGGTGGCAAAACGCA
>MGCF01000016.1:16597-17263 GCA_001788495.1 Candidatus Rokubacteria bacterium RIFCSPLOWO2_02_FULL_73_56 | reverse complement strand
CGCGCCCCGCCGCGAGCGAGACGCTCTGGGGCGAGGCGTGGCGCCGCTTCCGCCGCCACCGGCTCGCGATGGCGGGGGCGGTCGTGCTGCTCGTGATGGTCGCGGCGGTGCTCACGGGCCCGTGGCTCTGGCGCGTGCCGATCAACGAGATCGACTTCAAGGCGAAGCTCCAGGGAACCTCCCTCGCCCACCCGCTCGGCACCGACGACCTCGGCCAGGACCTGCTCGCCCGGATGCTCTACGGCGGGCGCATCTCGCTGGCCGTCGGCGTCGCGGCCATGCTGATCGCGATCGTCCTCGGGACGCTGATCGGCGCGCTCGCGGGCTACGTGGGCGGTTTCGTGGACCACGCGCTCATGCGGGCGACCGACCTGTTCCTGTCGCTCCCCCAGCTCCCGCTGCTGCTGCTGATCGTCTACCTGTTCCGCGACCGCCTGAAGGGGCTGTTCGGGCTCGAGGCGGGCATCTTCCTCCTGGTCGTCACCGTGATCGGCGGCCTGCGCTGGATGCCGGTGGCGCGGCTCGTCCGCGCGCAGTTCCTCTCGCTCCGCGAGAAGGAGTTCGTCGAGGCCGCGCGCGGGCTCGGCGCGAGCCCGATGCGCCAGGTCCTGCGCCACATCCTGCCGAACGCGGTCGGGCCCGTCATCGTCGCGGGCTCGCTCGACG
>MGCF01000016.1:0-16587 GCA_001788495.1 Candidatus Rokubacteria bacterium RIFCSPLOWO2_02_FULL_73_56 | reverse complement strand
CGCTCGACGTGGCGGTCGCGATCATCGCCGAGTCCACGCTCTCGTTCCTCGGCCTCGGCTTCCCGCCCGACATCCCGACCTGGGGCCGGATCCTGTACGACGCCAAGGACAACCTCGACTTCGCCCCCCACTGGGCGCTCTTCCCCGGCACCGCGATCTTCCTCACCGTCCTCTCCATCAACTACATCGGCGACGGGCTCCGGGACGCGCTCGATCCCCGCAAGGTGCTGGCCAAGTGAGCCCGGCGACGTGAGCGTGGTCCTCTACGCGCGCGACGGGCGCCTGGCGCGCATCACGCTGAACCGGCCCGAGCGGCTCAACGCGATCGACGACGCGATGCCGCGCGAGCTCGCCCTCGCCGTCGCCGAGGCCAACCGCGACCCCGAGGTCCACGCGATCGTCCTGGCCGGCGCCGGCCGCGCGTTCTGCGCCGGCTACGACCTCGAGCGCTACGCCGAGGCCCGCGGTCCCCAGCGCTGGAGCCAGGCGATGCCGTGGGACCCGACGCTCGACTACCAGGGGATGAGCGACAACACGCAGTGCTTCATGAGCCTCTGGCGGAGCCTCGTGCCCGTCGTGTGCAAGGTCCAGGGCTACGCCGTCGCCGGCGGCAGCGACATCGCCCTCTGCGCCGACCTCGTCGTGATGGCCGAGGACGCGCGGATCGGCTACCCGCCGGCGCGCGTCTGGGGCTGCCCGACGACGGCGATGTGGGTCTACCGCGTCGGCGCCGAGCGCGCCAAGCGCCTGCTCCTGACGGGCGACCTCGTCACGGGCGCGGAGGCCGCGCGCCTCGGGCTCGTCAGCGAGGCGGTGCCCGCGGCCGCGCTCGACGCCGCCGTCGAGCGGCTCGCCGCGCGCGTCGCCTCCGTCCCGCGCAACCAGCTCGTCCTCCAGAAGCTCATGGTCAACCAGGCGTACGAGAACATGGGACTCGCCACCACGCAGCTCCTCGCCACGCTCTTCGACGGCATCACGCGCCACACGCCCGAGGGCCTGGCCTTCAAGCGGCACGCCGAGGAGGCCGGCTGGAAGCAGGCCGTCCGCGAGCGCGACAGCGACGACCCGCTCCGAGGAACCCGATGAGCGACACCGACCTCTGCTTCACCCCCGCGACCGAGTTGGTCTCCCTCGTCCGCCGCCGCAAGGTCTCGCCACTCGAGATCACGCGGGCGGTGCTCGCGCGCATCGAGCGCGTCAACCCGCGGCTCAACGCCTACTGCACGGTCGCGGCCGAGCAGGCGCTCGGCGACGCCCGGCGCGCCACGGCCGCGCCGAAGCGCGGCGCGCGCCTGGGAGCGCTCCACGGCGTGCCCGTGTCGATCAAGGACCTCACCCCGACCAAGGGCATCCGCACGACCTGGGGCAGCAAGATCTACGAGCACCACGTGCCGGACGAGGACGGGCTGATCGTCGAGCGCCTGCGGGCGGCGGGCGCGATCGTCCTCGGCAAGACCAACACGCCCGAGTTCGGCGCCGGCGCCAACACGTTCAACGCGGTCTTCGGCCCGACGCGCAACCCCTGGGACCCCGCGCTCACCTGCGGCGGCTCGACGGGCGGCGGCGCCGTCGCGCTCGCCACCGGCCTCGGCCCGCTCGCCCAGGGCTCCGACCTCGGCGGCTCGCTCCGGATCCCGGCCGCCTTCTGCGGCGTCGTCGGCTTCCGCACCACGCCGGGCCTCGTCCCCGTCCACCCCACGCCGCTCGCGTTCGAGCCCTGGCCCGTCCAGGGGCCGATGGCGCGCACCGTCGCCGACACGGCGCTGATGCTCTCGGTGATCGCGGGCGCCGACCCGCGCGCGCCGATCTCCTACGCCGTGGACACCGGCACCTTCACCGCCGCCGTGAGGGCCCCTCGCCTGCGCGGCCTGCGCGTCGCCTGGGGCGGCGGCCTCGGCGTGACGCCCGTGGACGACGAGGTCCTCGCGATCTGCCACCGGGCGATGGCCACCTTCGGCCGCCTCGGCGCCCGGATCAGCGACGCCCACCCCGACTTCGGTGGGATCCACGACATCGTGGAGGTGAGCCGGGGCCTCACGATGGTGGCCCGGCACGAGGACAAACTACCGCAGTGGCGCGCGGTTATGCAGGACAACCTCGTGAAGAACATCGACTACGGCCTGGGCCTCCGGGCCTCGGACATCGGGCGCGCCGAGCGGCTCAGGACCGAGCTCTGGCACCGCGTGCGCGCCTTCTTCGAGGAGCACGACCTGATCGTCACGCCGACCGCCGCGGTGCCGCCCTTCCGGATCGAGGACGTCTACCCGAAGGAGATCAACGGCAAGCCGATGCGCCACTACATCGAGTGGGCGCTCCTGACCTACGCCTTCACGGTCGTGGGCCTGCCGGCGATCTCGGTGCCGTGCGGGTTCACGCGGGCGGGGCTGCCGGTCGGCCTGCAGATCGCCGGCGGCTGGCGCGCCGAGACGAGCGTTCTCAGGGCCGCAGCGGCGTTCGAGGCCGCGGCCCCGTGGGCCCACCTGCGACCGCCGGAGCCGGCGTGAGCGCGCGGCCGGCCAGCGCCTCCATCACCGCGGCGCGGAGCCCCTCGAAGTCGAGCGGCTTGCGCAGGAGGGTGAAGCCGAGCTGCTCGGCGTAGGCATCGAGGTCGTCGAGCGAGGCCGTCAGCATGACGACGCCGACCGCCGGGTCGCTGCGGCGCACGGCCTCGACCACCTCGAGCCCGCTCACGCCCGGCATCAGGAAGTCGGTGAGCACGAGGTCGTAGCCCCCGCCGGCGAAGCGCGCGATCCCCTCGGCCCCGTCCGGGGCGACGTCCGCCACGCAGCCCCAGGCCTCCAGCATCTCGCGGAGCAGTTCCCGGAGATAGCGCTCATCGTCGATCACGAGGACACGCGGGGCGCTGCCTGCACTCATCGAGAGCTCCCTCGAACGCTGCCTGGCCTGGCGAGGTGCCAGCGGGGTGCGTTCACCGTACGGCGCCGGGCCGAGGGGAATCAATGGCGGAGATCGCCGCGTGAACCGCGGCGATTTCGCTCGCCGCGGCTCCGGAGCCGCGCGGGGCGCGGCTGCCCGCGCGCGGCCGCGCGCGCGCCGCGATTTCTTGCGGCTCCGCAGGGGGACCTGCCGCTCGGAGCGCGTCAGACCGTGCGATTTTTCCGTTGTGGATGAGTGTGGATACGTGGATAACCCGGCCGGGAATTTGCGGAAGCCCCCGGCGTGCCGACGACCGTCCGGGGCCCGATCCCGCGCCGGGGCGTCTCCTCAGCGACCGACCCGGGTGAGCCGCCCGTCCTCCGCGGGCGCGATCGAGCCCCGCGCCGCGATCGCCTCGAGCACGAGGCGCGTGAGGTCCGGGCCGCTCGTCTCGCCGACCACGACCCGCGCGCGCCCGAGGACCTCGAAGCCGTCGCCCCCGCGCGCGAGGAAGCCCGGGACGGCCACGGTGTAGCGGCTCCCGTCGTCGAGCGCCCGGCCGCCCACCTCGGCGCCGACGAGGCGCCCGCCCGCGGGCCGCCGGGGATCCCAGACGAGGCGCACGCCCGAGACCTGCAGGAACCCGCCGCCGCCGCGGTCGGCCTGGGCGAGGCCGTGCTCGAGCGCCGCCCGGAGGTCGCCGCCCGTCAGCTCGAGCGTGACGACGACGTTGGTGAACGGCAGGAGGCCCCGCACGGTGCGCCGCGTGAGCGGCCCGGCCGGCACCGTCGAGTCCGTGCGGATCCCGCCGCCGTTGACGAGGGCCACCTGCGCACCCGTGTGCGCGCGCACCACGTCGGCGACGAAGTTGCCGAGGTTGGTCTCCGCCGCGCGCAGCCGGCGCGTGGCGTCGAGCGGCACCGTCGTGCGCCCGACGACGGCGTCGAGCTCGCGGTCGAGCCGCCGCGCGTAGGCGCGGACCAGCTCGGCGACGGCGGGATCCTCGGGCACGCGCGCGCTCACCTCGCGGAAGGCGAACGCGCGCTCGACGAGCTTCCCCGCGGGCGTGAGCCCGAGGTCCACCCGGACGAGCCAGCGCGCGTCGGAGCCCGCCTTCGTGATCAGCGTCGGGCCCTCCTCGGCCACGAGCGGCTCGTGCTCGTGGCCGCCGAGGATCAGGTCCACGCCCGCAGCCGCGGCGAGCCGCCGGTCGTCGGCCATGGCCTGGTGCGTGAGGGCGACGACGACCTGCGCGCCGCGCGCGCGGAGCGCCCGCGCGGCCTCGCGGCCGGCAGCCAGCGGGTCGGCGAAGACGACGCCCGGGCCGGCGCTCGACACGCGCGCGGTCTCGGCGGTGGTGAGGCCGAAGAGGCCGACGCGCACGCCGCCGAGCGTGCGCAGCTCGAGCGCCTGCGCGCCGCCGAAGGGCGCGCCGGTGGCGCGCTCCTGCACGTTGGCCGACAGCCACGCGAACTTCGCCTCGCGCATGCGCTCGCGCAGGACCCCGGGGCCGAAGTCGAACTCGTGGTTGCCGAAGGTCGCCACGTCCAGGCCGAGCGCGTTCAGCGCGGCGACCATCTGCTCGCCGCGGAGGACGGCCGACATGACCGAGGGCGAGAGGAAGTCGCCCGGCAGGACGAACAGGGTGTGCGGGCTCGCGTCCCGGACCTCGCGCACGAGCGTCGCCAGCCGCGCCAGGCCGCCGCGCCGGCCGCCGTCCACGGGCTCGAGCTCGTAGACGTCGTTGACCTGGAGCAGCGTGAGCCTGACGAGGCCGGCGTCGCGCGGCGCCGGGCCGTTCGTCGCGCAGCCCGCGAGGGCGAGCGCCGCGAGCAGCAGCGAGGCGAGCCGCGCGCCGAGCCGGGCTCTCGGCCTCATGGCGCCCGCCGGCGTCACGCCGCGCCGCGCGTCTTCCAGAAGTGGTCGGGGCGGCGGTGGAGGCGCTCGACCAGGAGCCGCTCGGCGCGCTCCAGGTCGCCGGCGCGGAAGCAGGCCTCGAGCAGCGTGTCGTGGAACACGTCGCGCTGGGCGCGGCTGCCGCCGAGCTGGATGATCCGCGGGCGCAGGGGCTCCAGGCGCTCGATCGCCCGCCGCCAGTCGCCGCCGGCGAAGGCGTGGAGGCCCTCGACGAGCGGCACGAGGAGGCTCCCGACGAGCCCGGTCCGGTCCTTCGGCGCGCGCTCGCGCAGCATCCCGAGCTGGCGCTCGGCCGCCGCCCGGTCGCCGCCGCCCGCCAGCGCCATCGCCAGGTGCGCGGCGTGGAACAGGAGTCCCTGCCGGTCGAGCCGCGCGGCGGCGATCGCGGTGAACGGCGCCCAGCGCGCCCTCACGTCCATGCCGACCAGCGCGAGGCGCCAGAGGAGCGAGATCGAGTCGTGCAGGTCGCCCGCGATCGCCGACGGCGCGCGCTCGAAGGCCCGCCGGCCGATCGCCGAGGCCGCCTCGTACTCGCCCCTGGCGAAGTGCATGAGCGCCAGGTGCCACGCGAGGTGGTTCTGGAACCAGTTGAGCCCGGCGCACCGGTGGGTCTTCGGCGGCAGCCGCGCGATGCCGGTGTCGAACGCCGCCAGCTCGTAGACCGCGTGCGCCCAGGCGTGGACGCCCCACGCGTCGCGCGGCTCGCGCACGAGCGCGGCCTCGGCCAGCCGCACCGCCTCGTCCGAGCGGCCGGCCTGCTCGAGGGCGAAGGCGTGCAGGCCGGGCACGAAGGCCTCGCCCGCGTAGTGTCGCGTCGCGGCCGTCGTGAACTCGAGCATCTCCGGGAACCGCCCCTGCCAGAACCAGACGAAGTACAGGCGCTGCAGGATCACGAGGTCGCGCGGGTGCGCGGCGAGGTGCTCGCGCATCGCGCGCTCCGCCTCGGCGGGCTTGCCGCCGACGAGGAGCGCGAGCGCCTCCGCGTGGCCGCGCTCGCGCGCCGTCTGCGTCGCCGCCGCCGCACGCGCGGCCTCGGCCGCCGCGCGCGCCTCGGCAAAGCGCTCTTCCAGGAACAGGCACACGGCGGCGCCGGCGTGGGCGAGGGCGAGCGCGGGGTCCCGGGCCAGGGCGGCGCGGAACTGCTCGAGCGCGTCGGCGCGCCACCCCAGGAGGCCCTCGACGCCGCGCGCGTAGCTCTCGAGCGCGGAGACGCAGGACGTGGTCACCGGGAGCCCGTAGGCGTCGTGGCGCATGACGGACATCCTAGCGCGAATTATTCACGAACGGCCGCCGAGGGAGCCGGGCGGGTGGCCCCGCCCGACTCACGTGACGACCGTGCGTGAACGATGCGCGCTAGCCAACGCCGCCGGCGTCGCCGAGGCAGCCGGCGAGGAACGCGACGGCCCGCCGCTCGGCCCAGGACCGGACGCGCCAGGGCCACGGGCCCTCGATGAAGCCGGCGTGGCCGCCCCGCGGCGGGAACTCCGCCCGCACGCACGGCGGCAGCGCGCGCGGATCCGGGAGCGCCTCGGGCGGCACGATCGGGTCGTCGAGCGCGTTGATCAGGAGCGTCGGCCGGCGCACGCGCGGAAGCCACGGCGCCGAGCTCGCGCGCGTCCAGTAGTCCAGCTCGTCGGCGAAGCCGCCGAGCGGCGCCGTCACGGCGCGGTCGTAGGCGGCGAAGGTGCGGGCGACGAGCGCGGCCGGGACGTCCACGCGGCACGCGAAGGCGGGGTCGCGCGCGGCCTTCGCGCGCACCTTGGCGCGCATCGTCCTTAAGAAATTCGCCGTGTAGACCCGGCGGCGCAGTCCGGTGTCGAGCGCCCGAGCGCACGGCGTCAGGTGGAACGGCGTGGAGATCGCCACCGCGCCGGCGAGCTGCGGCGGCGCTCCGTCGGCGCGCTCGCCGAGCCACTTCACGAGCACGTTGCCGCCGAGCGAGACGCCGGCGGCCAGGAGCCTGAGGTCGGGCTCGCGGGCGAGGAGGCGGCGCACGATCTCGTCGAGGTCCCCGGTCTCCCCGGAGTGGTAGAAGCGGGGCGCCCGGTTCAGCTCGCCGCTGCACGAGCGGAAGTTCAGGACCGCCGCGCGCCAGCCGCGGGCGACGGCGCCCCGCGCCAGCCCGACCGCGTAGTGCGAGCGCGAGGAGCCCTCGAGGCCATGGAGGACGAGCAGGAGCGTCGTCGAGGGCGACCCGGGCTCGACCCAGTCGAGGTCGAGGAAGTCGCCGTCGGGCGTGGCGACCCGCTCCCGCCGCGCCGCGAGGCGGTCGCGGCGGAAGAGGGGGCCCCAGATCGTCTGCGCGTGAGGGTTCCCGGCCCACCAGGCGGGCCGGAAGCCGTCGCCGTCTAGTCCTGGCCCTGCAATAGGAGCTTCACGACCTCCGGCGCCATCTCCCGGGCCCGCTGGTCGAGCTCGGCCTCGGTGAGGTTCGCGATCGGGTGCGGCATGATCAGGAACCTGTACGTCGGCACGCCCCACTGCCGCGCCATCGCGCGGCCCGTCACCTCGAACACGTCCGTGACGATGGACGCCGAGGGCACGCCCTTCCGCTCCAGCAGGATTCCGTCGAGCACACTGCCCGACGAGCAGGAGCCTCAGTCGCCGACGCCCGCGACCATCACGTCGCAGGCCCGGGACAACTCCCCGATGATCTCGTCGTGCGCCGGCACGCTCGAGTTGTGCTTGCGGAACATCGTCCACCCGGCCGCGCCGTACTCCGCCTTGAGGATGTCGCCGATCCGGGCGAGCAGCCGGTCCGAGTTGAACTTCGTGTTCTCGATGAGCCCGATGCGCTTGCCCTCGAGGGAGCGCGGACGATCCACGTAGGTGATCGGCCGCGCGCTCACCTCGACGGTGGGGTCGAGGATCTCGATCATCGCTTGACCTCCTTGGTCACTGCCTGTGAGCTCCTGACGCTCGACCAGCCCGGGATGTAGCAGGAGAAGGCGCCGGCGCGCCCGCCCGCCGCGACGACGAGGATGTCGTCGGGCGAGACGAGGAGCGGCCGGAGCCTGGCGTCGTCGCCCGGCTGGAGCGCGCCGGACATGCGCTGCGTGCGCTTGAGGTGCGCGTGGCTGTTCTGCGTGTGCTCCCAGAGGAACTGGCGGATCCGCTTCTTGTCCCAGCCGTCGCCGGCGATCGTGCGCATGTGCTCGCCGGCCAGCACGACGCAGTAGTGCGGCTGGCCCATCACGTTGCCGGAGATGCGCATGTCGTCGGCGAGCGTGGTGAGCACGCCCTCGGCGGTGTTCGAGAGCTGGTTGTAGAACTGCCGCGGCGCCTCCGCGGCCATCACCGTCACCGTGCTCTGCTCGGCGCGGAAGCCGCGCTCGACGTGGAGCGGCGTCCACGGGCTGTCGGCCTCGTTCTCGGCGATCACGTACGAGAGCTTCCCGGGGTGGCCGAGCGTGCCGCGGTCGAGCGTGCCGGGTCGCGAGCCGCACACGTTGCGCATCACCAGGCGCACGGCGCGCCCGAGCGTGAGGTTGGCGCGCCAGCCCGGGCCGAAGAGGTTGTCGCCCGCGTTGACGTCGAGCTCGCGCGCGATCGGCCCGTTGACGATCATGAGGACGCCCGCGCCCGCGGTGGACGTGCCCGGGCCGTGGTAGCTCCAGCGCGGGTCGGCGATCCCCTCGACCGCCGCGACGACGATCGGCATGTACTCGGGCCGGCAGCCCGCCAGCACCGCGTTGATCGCGACCTTCTCGGCCGTGATGGACACCGCGCGGTGGGCGACGAAGCCGATCTCCTGCGTGGGCGCCAGGCGCGCGGCCTCCAGCAGCGCGCGGACCTTGTCCTCGGTGGGCGGGACCACGGGCAGGCCGTCGGACCAGCCCTGCGCGAAGCAGAACTCGATCGCGTCCGCCGGGCCCTCGACCTGGTACCGCTTCGACGTGAGCGCTGCGGGCATCGCACCCTCCTGGGACGCGGCGCGGCGCGCCGCGATGGCCGCCACGCTACCACCCGGCCGGGGACTCGCGCAAGCTCGCGACGGCCGCGCGCAGGACGCGCTCGATGTCGTCGGAGACGAACGGCTTCATGACGGCCGGACGGCCGCTCGCCGCGATGAACGCGCGGGTGTCGTTGCTGATCACGTCGCCCGTGCTGAAGATCACCCGGCGCGCGACCTCGGGATGCTCCCGCACGAGCGCCTCGAAGACGGCCCGCCCGTCGATCTCGGGCATCTTCACGTCCAGCAGGATCAGGTCGTACGCCTCGCCCCGTGCGATGCGCTCGAGCGCGGTCCGCCCGTTCGCGGCGGTGGAGACCTGGTGGCCGGCCGTCTCGAGGATCTCGGCGAGCAGGCTCAGGATCTCGGGCTCGTCGTCCACCGCGAGGACCCGCAGGCGCGTGGGCGCGGCCGCCGCCGCCGGCGCGGCGGGCGCGGCCGGGGCAGCAGCGGGCGCGGCCGCGCCGGCCGGGAGCTCGACGACGAAGCGCGCGCCGCCGCCGGGAACGTTCTCGGCCGCGATCTCGCCCCCGTGAGCCTTCACGATGCCGTAGCAGATCGAGAGCCCGAGGCCGGTCCCCTGCCCCGGCGGCTTCGTCGTGAAGAACGGGTCGAAGATCCGGCCGAGGATCGCCGCCGGGATCCCCGGGCCCGTGTCCTCGACCTCGAGCCGGACCTTCCCGGCGCCGGGCACGATCCGGATCGTGACGACCCGCGCGCGCTCGAGCCCCGCCATCGCGTGCATCGCGTTCTGCAGCAGGTTGAGCAGGACCTGCAGGAGCTGGTTGGGATCGGCCGCGATCTCGACGGCCTCGGCCGGGAAGTCCTTGACCACCTCGATCGTGCCGACCCGGAGCTGGTAGGCGAGGAGGTCGAGCGCCTGGTCCATGAGCTCGCCGAGCCGCACGGGACGCTGCTCGGGCGGCTGCTGGCGGGCGAACGTCAGCAGGTTCTTCACGATCTTCGCGGCGCGCTCGGCCTGCGCGTTGATCTGGCCCAGCCGCCGCTTGATGCGCTCCGGGAGGTCGGGCGTGGCCGCGAGGAGGTGGGCGAAGCCGGTGACGACCGTGAGCGGGTTGTTCAGCTCGTGGGCGACGCCCGAGATGAGGCCGCCGAGCGTCGTGAGCTTCTCGCTCTGGCGCATCCGCTCCTCGGTCCGCCGCCGCTCCCCGACGTCGTCGAAGTAGACCGAGAGGCCGTCCGGCGAGGGGTAGGCGCGCACCTCGAACCACGCGTCGCGGGGCGGATAGAACTCCTCGAACCGCACCGTCACCTGCTCGGCCATCGCCCGCCGGTACTCCCGGAAGAACGTCGAGCCGACCGCGTCGGGATACGCGTCCCAGATGCCGCGCCCGAGCAGCTCCTGCCGCCGGCGCCCCAGGAGCTGCTCCGCCTGGCGGTTCACGTAGGTGAACCGCTCCTGGCGGTCGAGCGCGAAGAAGCCGTCGCCGATGGACTCGAGGATGTTGCGGACCGACTCCTCCGCCCGGCGCCGCTCGGTGATGTCGCGCGTGTTCACGATGATCCCCGCCACCACGGGGTCGTCGAGCATGTTCTTGCCGACGCCCTCGAGCATCCGCCAGGAGCCGTCGCGGTGGCGGAAGCGGAACTCGAGCGACGCGATGGCGCCCGGCACGTCCCGCTGGGTGCCGATCGCCCTGGCCACCGCGGGGACGTCGTCCGGGTGGACCAGGTCGCGCGCGTCCCGGCCGAGCAGCTCGCCCGGCTGGTAGCCGAGCACGCGCTCGACCGCGGGGCTCTCGTAGCGGATCCGGTTCTCGCGGTCGATCACCGTCACGATGTCGAGCGCGTTCTCGGTGAGCGCGCGGAAGTACTCCTCGCTCCGGCGGAGCGTCTCGACCGCGCGCGCGTGCTCGCCCCGCATCCGCAGCGCCTCGAGCCCGTACGCGGTGTCGGCCGCGAGCTCCGAGATCAGCCGCACCTCCTCGGGATCGAAGGCGTCGGCCTCGACCGCGTAGATCGTCATGACGCCGCGCCGCTCCCGGTCCAGCGCGAGCGGCACGGCCAGCACCGAGGCGAAGCCGCGGGCCAGCGCCTCGTCGCGCCACGGCGCGAACGCGGGGTCGCCGAGCAGGTCCCGGCAGACGCTCGGCTGCCCGGTCCGGGCCGCGACGCCCGCGGGGCCGCGCCCGCGCTCGGTGTCGGCCCACGTGACCTGGAGCGTTGCCAGGTAGCCCTCCTCGAGCCCCGCGCAGGCGACGGGCCGCACGGTCCGGCCGGGATCGTCCTCCGCGACGCCGGCCCAGGCGAAGCGATAGCCGCCGACGTCGACGACGATGCGGCAGATCTCCCGCAGGAGCGCCTCCGGGTCGGTCGCGCCCAGGAGCGCGTCGTTGCAGGCGCCGAGCGCCCGGAGCGCGCGGTTGGCCCGGCGCAGGCTTTCCGCGGCCTGCAGGCGCGCGGTGATGTCCCGGGCGACAATGGAGACGCCGGCGAGCCGGCCGGCGTGCACGATCGGCGACACGCTCAGCGACACGTGCACG
This sequence comes from Candidatus Rokubacteria bacterium RIFCSPLOWO2_02_FULL_73_56, assembly GCA_001788495.1. Lineage (GTDB taxonomy): Bacteria > Methylomirabilota > Methylomirabilia > Rokubacteriales > CSP1-6 > GWA2-73-35. The sequence goes on along the minus strand of MGCF01000016.1, from coordinate 5,337 downwards.
GGGCTGCCGTCCTTGCGCCGCCGCACCGTCTCGTAACCCGAGACGTGCTCGCCCCCGCGAAGCCGTCGCCGGATGTCACGGATCTCGTCGACGCGCTCGGGCGCGGCCGTCATCTCGATGGACCGGCCGATCGCCTCGGCGGCGCCGTAGCCGTAGAGCCGCTCGGCGCCCGCGTTCCAGCTCTGGATCACGCCCTCGGGCGTCGTCCCGATGACCGCGTCCTCGGACGACTCCACGATCGCCGCCAGCCAGCCCCGCGCCTCGGCCGCGCGCTTCGCGGCGGTCACGTCCTCGAGGTTCCCCTCGTACACGAGGACCCGACCGTCCCGGTCGCGGACGGCGCGGACCTTCATCCGCACGTCGAGCACCGCGCCGTCCCGGCGGCGCCAGCGTGCCTCGAAGTCGTGCACGACGCCGTCGCGCTCGATCGCCTCCAGGAAGCGGCGCCGGTCCGCGAGGTCCACGTACAGCGCGGGCGTCCCGACCGCCCGGAGGGACTCGAGGTCCGGGTAGCCCAGCATCTGGAGCATCGCGGGGTTCGCGTCCAGGATCCGGCCCTGGGGCGTCGTCCGGAGCAGCGCGGTCGGCACGGCCTCGAAGAGCGCGCGGTAGCTCGCCTGGCTCTCGCGAAGCGCCGCCTCCGCCCGGCCGAGCGCCGTCGGGCGCCCGGCCCGTGGCGGCGAGGCTTTCTGTCTGCGCGGCCGCGGCTTGCCCACCATCCCTCCCTTCTCACCCTTGGGTGCGCGGTTCCAGGGTAGCAGACCGCCCCGCGGATCGAGAAGAATGGGGCCGGCCGCGCCGCGACGTCACGCCCGCGCCCGCGCGCGGCTGCCGGTCTCGAGCGTCAGGCAGGCGAAGCCGAGGGCCATGACCTGCACGCCGCCCGCCACCAGGAAGGACGCGGTGAAGCCGCCGGTCGTGTCCGCGATCCAGCCGAGGACGATCGGGAACACCATGCCGCCGACGAAGCACGCGGCGTTGGTCACGCCCGCCGCGGTGCCCGCCAGCTCGGCCGGGAACATCTCGACGATCATCGCGAACGGGATGATCATGCCGCCGACCAGGAGGCCCGCCGCCCCCGCGGCCGCCGCGGCGCCCGCGGCGCCGAGGCCCGGCACCGCGAGCGCGAAGACGAAGCACACCGCGGCGCTCGCCGCCTGGCCGAAGAGGTAGACCGGCTTGCGCCGGCCGAGGCGGTCGGAGACCAGGCCGGCGAGCGGCCAGGAGACGATCGTCCCCGCCGTGACGAGACTCGTCATCGCCCCGGCCTCCGCCTGCGTGAGCCCGAGGCTCTGCGCGAGGAACGCCGGCAGGAACGTGACGAAGCTGAAGTAGCCGCCGTACGCGAACAGGACGGACAGGTTGAGCGGCCAGAGCGCGCGCGTGGCGAGCACGCGCCGGAGGCTTCCCCGCGGGCCCGCCGGCGCCGCCGCGTCGCGCCGGTCGCCAGGCAGCAGGAGCAGGATCAGCGCGAGCGCCGCGAGGGCCGGCACGAGCGTGGCCAGGTACGCGCGCCGCCAGCCCAGCAGCGCCGCCCCCCAGGGGACCAGCACGAGCGCCAGCGTGCCGCCGACGCCGCCGCCCGCCGAGAGGAGCCCGGTGGCGCGCCCGCGCTCCGCCGCCGGGAACCACTCGGTGACGAGCCGCATGCTGGGCACCCAGACGGCCGCGGCGCCGAGCCCGACGAGCATGCGCGCGCCGAGCGCGCCGAGGAAGGTCCCACTCGCGGCGAACGCGACGGCGCCGAGCGCGAGCAGCGCCATGCACGCGAGCATCACGCGGCGCGAGCCCCAGCGGTCGGCGACGACGCCGATCGGGATCTGCGCGGACATGTACGTCCAGAAGTACGCCGTCTGGATCGTCCCCGCCGCCGCGTAGCCGAGGCCGAGGTCCGCGACGAACGTCGGGATGAGCGGGGCGAACGCCATCCGGTGCAGGTGCGTCTGCACGAACGCGACGACGCAGACGCCGAGGACGACCCACCGGTAGCGCGCGCCCGTCACCGCCGCCTCCGGCCGCCCGCGAGCGTCACCGCGGCGGCGGCCGCCACGGCGAGCGCGGCGAGCAGGAACGCCTCGCCGTACGCCGCCTGGAAGCCGACGGCCGCGCGGCGCACGGCGACGATCTGGGCGAAGCTCGCCACGCCCGTCACCACCCCGAGCGTGCGCGCGAGGAAGGTGAAGCCGCCGGCGGCGCCCTGCTGGCCCGCCGGGAAGGCCATGAGCACGAGCGTCATGTTCGGCACCTGGAAGAGCCCGAGGCCGAGCCCGGCGGCGAACAGCGCGAGCGCCAGCAGGCCGAGCGGCGTCGCGGCGCCGGCCTGGCTCAGCCCGAGCAGCCCCGCGGCCTCCAGCACGAGCCCCGCGAGCATCAGCGCGCGCGCCCCGACGCGCGCCGCGAGCCGCCCCGCCGCGGGCGCCGCCGCGGCCATGCCGAGCGGCGTCAGCATGAACAGGAGGCCCCCGAGCGTCGCCGAGAGGCCGCGCGCGCTCACGAGGTAGAACGGCGTCAGGAGCCAGATCGCGAAGATCGACGCGTTGGCGACGAACGAGAGCGCGCCCGGCCCGAGCACCGCCGCGCGCAGCACGTCGCGGGCCCCGACCAGCCGCGCGCCCGTCGCGGCGCGCGCGGCCCCCGACCCGAGCGCCCACGCGAGCAGGACGAGCGCCAGCGGCAGGCGCGCGTGGAAGACCGCGCGCCAGCCGAACCCGTCCACGAGGAGCCCGGCGACGAGCGGCCCCGTCGCGAAGCCCAGGCCGATCGCGCCGCTGAGGAAGCCGATCCGCCGCGGCCGCTCGGCGCCGGCGGCGCCGAGCGTGACGAGCGCGGGCGTGGTGCCGTAGACGAGGCCGCCGCCCAGGCCCTGCAGCGCGCGCCCGGCGAGCAGGACGCCGAAGGCCGGCGCGATGGCGCAGACGAGGAAGCCCGCCGCGCTCACGAGGAGGCCGCCGCGGAACACGGCGAGGTGGCCGAGCCGGTCGGCCGCGGCGCCGCCGAGGAAGGACGTCACCGCGTAGGTGCCGACGTAGCAGATGATGATCCAGCGCACGCGCTCCGGCGGCTGGCCGAAGGTCGCGGCCATGGCCGGCAGCGCGATGTTGACCATCGAGTCGAGCGACACGACGAACGCGCCGGCCGCCGGGAGCCACCGCTGCACCCGCGTATCATGGCACGAGCCGGCTTGCGGACCGCGCGCGTTCCGCGGTACAACCGCGCGCATGGACATCACGCCGGGAGCCACCGCGGAAGTGCGCACCACCGTCACGCCGGACCGCACGGCCGACGCGATGGGCAACACGGGCGTCCTCGTGCTGGCGACGCCGTTCCTGATCGGCCTCCTCGAGAGCGCCGCGCACGCCGTCCTGGCGCCGCACCTGCCGCCCGGCGCGGGCACCGTGGGCACGATGGTGGAGATGAAGCACCTCGCCGCGACGCCCGTCGGCCTGAGCGTCCGCGCGAAGGCGACGCTGCTCGAGACCGACGGCAAGCGCTTCCTCTTCGGCGTCGAGGCGTGGGACGACCGGGAGAAGGTCGCCGAGGGCCGCCACGAGCGCGTCCTGGTGCCCGACATGCAGAAGCTGATCGCGCGCGCGATGAAGAAGACGCAGGGCTGATGCCGATCCCGATCAACACGGGCGTCGTCGGCAAGGAGTACCCGCCCTGGCCCGTCACGGTCGAGCGCGGGCGGATCAAGGACTTCGCGCGCGCGCTCGGCGACCTGAACCCCTTCTACCTGGACGACCAGGTGGGCGCGGCCTCCGAGTGGGGCGACATCATCGCGCCGCCGACCTTCGCCGCGAGCTTCCGCGACGAGCGCGCCGACAGCGGCGCGCTCCTGCGCGACCTCGGGGTGGACATCTCGCGCGTGCTCCACGGCGAGCAGGAGTTCGAGAGCCACCGCCCGCTGCGGCCCGGCGAGACGTACCTCTGCCGGACGAAGGTCCTGGACATCTACGAGAAGACCGGCAGGAGCGGCCCGATGGCCTTCGTCGTGCGCGAGACGGCGATCACGGACCGCGCCGGCGAGGTCGTCGCGACGATGCGCCACGTCACGGTCGTCCGCCTGTAGGCGCCGCGATGAAGTACGGGCGCGTCTACTTCGAGGACGTGAAGGTCGGCGACGAGCTGCCGCCGCTCGTCAAGGGCCCGATCCAGCAGATCCAGCTCACCCGCTACGCCGGCGCCTCCGGCGACTTCAACCCGATCCACCAGGACGACGAGTTCGCGAAGGCCGCCGGGATGGGCGGCGTGTTCGCCCACGGCATGCTCTCGATGGGCTTCGTCGCCCAGGCCCTCACCGACTGGGCGGGCGCCGGGACGGTGCGAAAGCTCGGCGTCAGGTTCGCCGCCCTGGTCCGGCTCGGGGACGTCGTCACGTGCCGCGGCCGGGTGCTCGCCAGGTCGTCCAGGGCCGACACCCACCTGGTGGACCTCGAGGTGTGGGCGGAGAACCAGCGGGGCGAGAAGGTCGTCGCCGGCAAGGCGACGCTCGCCCTGCCCTCCCGCGTCTGACCGTCCCGCCCCCCCGGCCCTCCCCGGGAATACGTGAGCACGCCGGCGGGTTTTCTAGGGCACCTGCGCCATTCCGCGACCCGAGGGAGGTGATTGCGTGATCCGACAGACCCTGGGAGCCCTCTCCGTCGTCGCCGTCCTCGGCATGGGCGCCGCCCCCGCAGCGCTCGCCCAGAAGGCCAACCCGTGCGCGGCCAAGAACCCCTGCGCCGCCAAGGCGGCCAACCCGTGCGCCGCCAAGAACCCCTGCGCGGCCAAGAATCCTTGCGCCGCCAAGGCGGCCAACCCCTGCGCGGCGAAGAACCCGTGCGCGGCCAAGAACCCCTGCGGCGCGAAGAAGTAGCGGGAGCAGTGAACGAACCGGCCCGGGGCCGCGGGGACGCGGCGGCCCCGGGTCGCCCTGTCTCGAGGAGGCACGGAATGACGTCACTCGCCAGAGTCATCGCGGTCGGGGCGGTCCTCTCGGCCGCCGTCGCCCGAGCCGCGGCCGGTGCCGACGCGACGCCGGAGATCCTCGTCGCCCAGGCCAAGAACCCCTGCGCGGCCAAGAACCCCTGCGCCGCCAAGAACCCGTGTGCCGCGAAGAACCCCTGCGCGGCCAAGAATCCCTGCGCCGCCAGCGGCAAGGTCGATCCCAAGCTCATCACCCGGCCCCACGGCACCAGGCTCGCCGCGGGCAAGGCAGCCGACCTCCTGAAGCAGGGTGAGCAGCTCTGGAACGACAAGAAGCTCAGCACCAACGGCCTGGCGTGCAGCACCTGCCACCAGAACAACGCCGCGTTCCAGGCGAGCTTCGCCAAGCCCTACCCCCACGCGGTCGCGATG
>MGCF01000015.1 GCA_001788495.1 Candidatus Rokubacteria bacterium RIFCSPLOWO2_02_FULL_73_56 | reverse complement strand
ATCATCGCGCAGCTGATCATCTTCCTGCTCGGCTGGCCGCTCGAGTGGACCGAGATCATCGTCATCTTCGTCCCGATCTTCATCCCGCTGCTGAGCCACTTCCAGATCGACCCGATCCTGTTCGGCACCATGGTCGCGGTGAACCTCCAGGCGGCCTTCCTGTCGCCGCCGGTGGCCATGTCCGCGTTCTACCTCAAGGGCGTGTCCCCGAAGCACGTGACGCTGAACCAGATCTTCGCCGGCATGATGCCGTACATGCTCATCGTCCTCGTCTGCCTCGCGTTCATGTACATCTGGCCGGGCATGACGCTGTGGCTGCCGGAGTTCCTGTACGGCGGCTGAGCCGGCGGACCTCCACGCGCTCTCGGCGTCGGACGCGGCGCGCCTGATCCGCGACGGCGTCATCAGCTCGGAGCAGCTCGTCGAGGCGTGCCTGGCGCGGGTGCGCGACACGGACGCCCGGGTGCAGGCCTGGGCGTTCCTCGATCCCGAGCACGCGCTCGCTCAGGCGCGCGCGGCCGACGACGTGCGCCTCTCCGGCCAGCCAGTCGGGCCGTTGCACGGCGTGCCGGTGGGCATCAAGGACATCATCGACACCGCCGACATGCCGACCGAGAACGGCTCGGTGCTGCACGCCGGCCGCACCCCCTCGCGCGACGCCACCGTGGTCGCCCGGCTGCGCGGGGCGGGCGCGGTGATCCTGGGCAAGACGGTGACGACCGAGTTCGCCACCTACACGCCCGGCAAGACCCGGAACCCGCACGACCCGGAGCACACGCCGGGCGGCTCCTCGAGCGGCTCGGCGGCGGCGGTCGCCGCCGGCATGGTGCCGCTCGCGCTCGGCAGCCAGACCAACGGCTCGGTCATCCGCCCGGCGTCGTTCTGCGGCGTCTGGGGCTTCAAGCCGACCCACGGCCTGATCCCCCGGCACGGGATCCTCGCGCTCTCCCGCACCCTCGACCACGTGGGCCTGTTCGCGCGCGGCGTCGAGGACCTGGCGCTCCTCGCGGAGCAGCTCGTGGGCCACGACGAGCGGGACCCCGACACGCGGCCGCGCGCGCGCCTGCCGTTCGTCGAGGTGGCGGCCGGGGAGCCGCCGCTGCCGCCGATGCTCGCGCTCGTCAAGACGCCCCTGTGGGAGCGTGCGGACGCGGAGACGAAGGAGGCGTTCGCGGAGCTCGTCGAGCACCTCGGCGACCGCGTCGAGGAGCTCGAGCTGTTCCCGTCGGCGGCCGAGGCCTGGCAGTGGCACCGGACGATCATGGAAGCCGAGATGGCGGCGAACCTCGAGCGGGAGTGGGAGACGGGCCGCGACCGCCTGTCCGAGTCGCTGCGCGCGCAGCTCGCGCGCGGGCGGGAGGTGCGGGCGCTCGACTACCAGCGCGCCCGCGCGCGCATCCGGCCCGTCCAGGACAGCTTCCTGGAGCTGTTCGAGCAGCGCTACGACGCCATCCTGACGCCCGCCGCCCCGGGCACCGCGCCGCCGGGCCTCGCCTCGACGGGCGACCCGGCGTTCTGCACCCTGTGGACCCTGTGCGGCATGCCCGCCGTGAGCGTGCCGCTCATGCAGGGCGCCGCCGGCCTGCCGCTCGGCGTCCAGCTCGTCGGCCCGCGCGACGGCGACGCGCGCCTGCTGCGCACGGCCCGCTGGCTCGTGGCCCGGGTCGCCGGCAGCGCGGCATCCGCGACCTGAGCCGCCCCCGGCGGGATCTTCGCCTGACGCGGGGCCCGGGTCCGCGGTAGACTGGCGCCGGAACAGGCAACTGACCTCGACCCGCCGGACGTCGGGAGGAGGAGCGGGCATGCCTCTCTACGAGTTCTACTGCGAGAAGTGCCGGAAGGAAGTCTCGATGACCCTGACCATGCGCGAGCGCGAGAAGGGCGAGGTGGCGTGTCCCACCTGCGGGAGCCGCAAGCTGCGCCCGCTCGTGGGCCCGTTCTTCGCCAAGACCTCGCGGAAGTCCTGAAAGGAGACCAGCGTGAAGCTCGCCGGGAAACGGATCGCGATCCTCGCCGAGAACATGTACCAGGAGATGGAGCTCTGGGTGCCGTACTACCGCCTGCGGGAAGAGGGGGCCGAGGTGAAGGTCGTCGGCGCGGACGGCGCCAGGTCGTATGCCTCCAAGCACGGCTACCCGGTCACCGTCGACGTCCAGGCCGACCAGGTCAAGGCCGTCGAGTTCGACGCCGTGGTCGTGCCGGGCGGTTACGCGCCCGACATGATGCGGCGGCACCCCGCGATGGTGGCGCTCGTGCGGGAGGCCGCGCAGCAGGGGAAGGTCGTCGCCGCCATCTGCCACGCGGGCTGGATGCTCGTGTCGGCGGGGATCCTGAAGGGTCGGAAGGCGACGTCGTTCTTCTCGATCAAGGACGACCTCGTGGCGGCCGGCGCCGACTGGGTGGACGCGGAGGTCGTCGTCGACGGCGGCCTGATCACCTCCCGCAACCCCAACGACCTGCCGGCCTTCTGCCGCGCGATCGTCGCCGCGCTCGCCAAGGCGTAGCGCGTCGCGCCCTCCGGAAGGGGCGGGCTCCGGGCCCGCCCCTTCCGCGTCTTCGGCCCGTTGCTGCTAAGATCGAGCCGTCATGGTCGTGCTCGGGATCAGCGAGACCCACTGCGCCACCGCGGCGCTCCTGGTGGACGGCGCCGTCGTCGGGTGCGCGTCGGAGGAGCGCTTCTCGCGCCTGAAGAACGACGCCGGCTACCCGCGGCGCGCGATCGACGCCCTGCTGCGCGAGCTCGCCCTCGCGCCCGCGCAGATCGACCACGTCGTGCTCGCCGGCACGCGCATCCCGTCCTACGCCTGGATGAACCGGGTCATGCGGGACGAGGCCTACGTGCGCCAGTACTACGGCGTGCGGCTCGACGCGCCCCGGCGCGGGCTCGCGGGCCGCGCGCGCAGGCTTGGCGCCCGGCTGGGCCTGCTCGACCCGGCGCCGGGGAAGGCGCCGCTCGCCGACGCCGAGCGCCGCGGGCTGGTCACGGCGCACCTCGGGCTCGACGCCGGGCGCGTGGCGATCGTGGACCATCACGCGTGCCACGCCGCGGCGGCCTACCTCGGCTCGCCGTTCGGCGGGGCGCCCGCGCTCGTGCTGACCAACGACAACTCGGGCGACGGCCTCTGCGCGACCGTCTCGACGGGGCGCGGCACGGCGGTCGAGCGGCACGAGGCGACGCGCAGCGGCCCCGGCTCGCTCGGCTCCTTCTACACGCTCGTCACGCTGCTGCTCGGCATGAAGCCGGGCGAGCACGAGTACAAGGTGATGGGCCTGGCGCCCTACGCGCCCGCGCGCCAGGCCGAGCGCGCGCTCGCCGCGCTGCGGGACGTCTTCGACTTCGCCGAGGGCCGCCCGTGCCGGTTCGAGTGGCGCCGGCGCGGGCCGCTCTACCGCGCGCTCCTCGACGCCACGCTCGGCCTGCGCTTCGACGCGATCGCCGGCGGCGCCCAGCGGCTCCTCGAGGAGGCGCTGGGCGCGTGGGCGCGGCTCATGCACGCGCGCCACGGCGGCGAGCGCCTGGCACTCGGCGGCGGCGTCTTCATGAACGTGAAGGCGAACATGCTGCTCGCGGGCGAGGACTGGGTGCGGGACCTCTTCGTGTTCCCCTCGTGCGGCGACGAGTCCAACGCGGTCGGTGCCGCGTACCTCGGCTACCTCGACCTCTGCGCGCGGCAGGGGGTGCCGCCCGCGCCCGTGCCCTTCGGCCCGGCGTACCTCGGCCCGGGGCTCGGTGACGCGCAGGCCGAGGCCGTGATCCGGGCCCGCGACCTCGCGGCGCGGTACCGGGTGAGCGAGCACGAGCGGATCGAGGCGCGGATCGCCGAGCTGCTGGTCTCGGACGGCGTCGTGGCCCGCTGCGCGGGGCGGATGGAGTTCGGCGCGCGCGCGCTCGGCAACCGCTCGATCCTCGCGAACCCGTCCGACCACCGCGTCGTCGGGCTCATCAACCGGATGATCAAGAACCGGGACTTCTGGATGCCCTTCGCCCCGAGCGTGCTCCGCGAGCGCGAGGCCGACTACCTCGTGAACCCGAAGGGGCTCGCCTCGCCGTACATGATGCTCGCGTTCCCGACGAACCCGAAGCGCCGCGACGAGATCGTCGCGGCCCTCCACCCCCAGGACGCGACCGCGCGCGCCCACATCGTGGACGAGGCCTGGAACCCCGCCTACCATCGCGTGCTCCGCGAGTTCGAGGCGCGCACCGGCATCGGCGCGGTGCTCAACACCTCGTTCAACCTGCACGGCGAGCCGCTCGTGTGCTCGGCCGGGGACGCGGTGGACACCTTCGAGCGCTCGGGGCTCCCGCACCTCGCGCTCGGCCGGTTCGTGATCTCGAAGCGGTGAGGCCGCCGGCGGGCGCTACTCCGCGCCGAGCCCGCCGCCGGCCACGGGCGCCGGCGCGCCGGCCCGGCGGCCCGGCCGCCGCCCGCGCGCCGTGCGCAGCCAGCGCTGCGCGGCGTCCATGTAGAGGTAGAGCACGGGCGTGATGTAGAGCGTCAGGAGCTGCGACACGAGCAGGCCACCCACCACCGCGAGCCCGAGCGACCGGCGCGCGTCGGCGCCCGCCCCGATGCCGAGCGCGATCGGCAGCGTGCCGAGGAGGGCGGCCATCGTGGTCATCATGATCGGCCGGAACCGGAGCAGGCAGCCCCGGTAGATCGCCTCGACCGGGGTGGCGCCCGCGCGCTCGGCGTCGAGCGCGAAGTCGATCTGCATGATCGCGTTCTTCTTCACGATGCCCACCAGCATGATGATACCGACGAAGCCGTAGAGGTTCAGCTCCATGCCGAACAGCATGAGCGTGAGCAGCGCGCCGACCCCGGCCGCCGGCAGCCCCGAGAGGATGGTGAGCGGATGGACAAAGCTCTCGTAGAGGATGCCGAGGACGAGGTAGATCACGACGATCGTCACGAGCAGCAGCAGGCCCTGGCCGCGGAGCGACTCCTGGAAGGCCTGGGCCGTGCCCTGGAAGCGCACCGCGAGCGTGGGCGGCAGCCGCAGCTCCCGCTTGAGCTGCTCGATCTCGCCCACCGCCTGGCTCAGCGAGACGCCGGGCTTGGGGTTGAACGAGATCGTCACCGACGGGAGCTGGCCCAGGTGCGTGACCGTGAGCGGCCCGATCCCCGGCCGGAGCCGGGCGACCGCGCCCAGGGGCACGAGGCGGCCGGTCGAGGCGCGGACGTAGAGCCGGCCGAGCTCCGTGGGGTCGCGCTGGAAGCGCGGGAGCAGCTCCATCATGACCCAGTACTGGTTCGACGGCGTGTAGATCGTCGAGACCTGGCGCGAGCCGTACGCGTCGCCGAGCGCGCGCTCGATCTGCTCGGCGGTGACGCCGAGCGCGGAGGCCCGGTCGCGGTCGATGTCCACGATGATCTGCGGGCTCGTGATCTGTAGATCCGTGTTGACGTCCTGGACGCCCGGCAGGCCGCGGATCCGCTCGTGGAGGATCGGCGCCCAGTGGTAGAGCTCCTGGAGGTCCGTGTCCTGCAGCGTGAGCTGGTAGAGCGCCTTGGTGAGCTGGCCGCCGATCCGGATGAGCGGCAGGTTCTGCGGGTAGACCCGGATCCCCGGGACGGTCTGGAGCTTCGGACGCAGCTCCTCGATCACCTGGTCCACCGGCGGGCGCTCGCCACGCGGCTTGAGGCGGATGAACAGGCGCCCCGTGTTCGGGACGATGTTGATACCGCTCGCGCCGATCGCCGAGAAGAACTGCTCGACGTGCGGGTCCTTGAGGACGATCGCGTTCACGGCGAGCTGGTGCTCCATCATCGCGTCGAACGAGATGTCCTGGGCCGCCTCGGTGAAGGCGAAGATCTGCCCCGTGTCCTCGGTCGGGATGAACCCCTTGGGAATGACGACGAAGAGGTACGCGGTCAGGACGAACGTGAGGCCGAGCGCGGCCATCGTCGTCCGGCGGTGGCGCAGCACCCACTGGAGCGTCCGGTCGTAGGCGCGCAGCATGCCGTCGAAGAAGCGCTCGGAGACCGTGTAGAGCCGGCCGTGCGACTCGCCCGGCGGCCGGAGGAACCGGCTGCAGAGCATGGGCGTGAGCGTGAGCGAGACGAACCCCGAGACCAGGACCGCCGTGCCGATCGTGACGGCGAACTCGTGGAGCAGCCGTCCGACGACCCCGCCCATGAACAGGACCGGGATGAACACGGCCGCCAGGGAGAGCGTCATCGACAGGATCGTGAACCCGATCTCGCGGGCGCCCCGGAGCGCGGCCTCGAGCCGGCCCTCCCCCGCCTCCATGTGACGGACGATGTTCTCGAGCATCACGACGGCGTCGTCCACGACGAAGCCGACGCACAGGGTCAGCGCCATCAGCGAGAGGATGTCGATCGAGTAGCCGAGCAGGTACATGACCGCGAACGTGCCGACGATCGACAGCGGCAGCGCGAGGCTCGGGATGAGCGTCGCCGACAGGTTGCGCAGGAAGAGGAAGATGACGAGGACGACCAGCCCGACCGCCAGGATCAGGGTGAGCTGCACGTCGCGGACCGAGTCGCGGACCGCCGCCGAGCGGTCGTAGAGGACCGTCAGCTTCACCGCCGGCGGGAGCTGCGCGCGGAAGTGGGGCAGGAGCGCCCGGATCGAGTCCACGACCTGGACCGCGTTGGTGCCGGGCTGGCGCTGGACGGCCAGGACGACCGCGCGCTCGTCGTTGTACCAGCTCGCGACCTTGTCCGTCTGCACGCCGTCCACGACGCGCGCGAGCTCTCCGAGACGGACGGGCGAGCCGTTCCGGTAGGCGACGACGAGCGGGCGGAACGCCGCGGCGTTCAGGAGCTGCCCGGTCGCCTGGACGCTGAACGTCTGGTGCGCCCCGTAGAGCGTCCCCGTCGGGAGGTTGACGTTGCCGCGGGCGAGGGCGGTGGCGACCTCGTCGATCCCGATGCCGCGGGCCGCGAGGGCGCGGGGATCGAGCTGGACGCGGACCGCGTACTTCTGGGAGCCGAAGACGAAGACCTGCGCGACGCCGCTGATGGTCGAGATCCGCTGGGCGAGGTCGGTCTGCGCGTACTCGTCCACGGTGTAGAGGGGCAGGGTGGTCGAGCTCAGCGCCAGGTAGAGCACGGGCTGGTCGGCCGGGTTCACCTTCTGGTACGTCGGCGGGGTCGGCATCTCGGGCGGCAGGAGCGGCAGCACCTTCGTGATCGCCGCCTGCACGTCCTGCGCCGCCGCGTCGATGTTGCGGTCGAGCGAGAACTGGATCGTGATCTGCGTGAGCCCGAGCGCGCTCGACGAGGTCATCGAGTCGATGCCCGCGATCGTCGTGAACTGCTTCTCGAGTGGCGTCGCGACCGCGGAGGCCATGGTCTCGGGGCTCGCGCCCGGCAGCGACGCCGAGACCTGGATCGTCGGGAAGTCCACGTTCGGCAGGTCGCTGACGGGCAGGAGCCGGTACGCCATGAGCCCGAAGACCAGGATGGCGGCCATCAGCAGGGTCGTGAGGACCGGCCGCCGGATGAAGAATTCGGGGCTCATGAGGCGCGCGCGGGCTTGACCTCGACCTTGGCCCCCGGCACCAGGCGGAGCTGGCCGTCGGTGACGATGCGCTCCCCGGCGCGGAGGCCCTGCTCGACGATCGTCTCGGCGCCGAGCCGCGTGCCCACGACGACCCGGCGCGCCTCGACGGTCCGGTCGGGCCCGACGACGAAGACGAAGGGGCCCTGCTGGCCGGCCTGGATCGACTGCGAGGGGACGAGGAGCGCGGGCCGGCGCGTGAGCGTCAGCGCCACGTCGAGGAACTGGCCGGGCCAGAGCGCGTCGTCGCCGTTCGCGAACGTCGCCTTGAGCTGGATCGTGGCGGTCGCCTGGTCGACGGCGTTGTTCACGAACGTGAGCTCGCCGGTCGCGAGCGTCGCGGGCTGGTTCGGGAGCCGTGCCTCGACCCGGAGCGGCGCGGCCGCCCGGAACCGCTTGATGTCGGCCAGGTACTGCTCGGGGACCGCGAACGAGACGTAGATCGGATGGACCTGGTTGATGACGACCATCGGGGTGTCTTCGTTCGCCTTCACGACGTTCCCGGCCTGGACCAGGAGGTTCCCGGTCCGCCCGTCGAGCGGCGCGCGGATCGTCGTGTAGCCGAGCTGGAGCCGGACGCCGTCCACCATCGCCTCGCCCGCGCGCACGACCGCCCGCACGTTGTCCACGGTGGCGACGGCGGCCGTGGCCGCGGCCTTCGCGTTCTCGATCGCGGCGCGGTCGGCCTGCACCGTCGCCTCCATCGCGGCCAGGTTCGTGCGGAGCTGGTCGTACTGCTCGCGCGCGATCAGCTCCCGGTCCATGAGCTCGCGGTACCGCCGCTCCTGGGCCTGCGCGTTCCGGAGCTGCGCGAGGTCGCGCTCGAGGTTGGCCTCGGCCTTCCGCACCTCGGCCTGCTGCTGGAGCAGCGCGGCCTCCGCCTGGCGGAGCTGCGCGGTGTCCCGCGCGACGTTCGCCTGGGCCTGGCGGAGCGCGGCCTCGACGGGGCGCGGGTCGATCGTGAAGAGAAGGTCGCCCGCGCGGACGTCCCGGCCCTCCGTGAAGTGAACCCGCACGATCTGGCCCGCGACCTGCGCCTTGATGCCGACGCTCGTGTACGCCTGCGCGTTGCCGACCGCGGCGACCTGGATCGGCACGGTCCGCTCGACGGCGTCGCCGACGACCACCGGCACGGGCGGCGGCGCGGCGGCCGGGGACCGCCCCGAGGCGCTGTCCGAGCAGCCGGCGAGGAGGGCCGCCGCGGCGAGCGCCCACGCGGCGAGCCGCGCGCGGCTCACGACCTGGCCCTCCGGCCCACGCCCGGCGGCGCCTCGTGCGCCGACTCGTCCACCGCCGCGTCCACGAGGGCCTCGAGCCCGAGCCGCAGGAGCTTGCGGTCGCTGCCCGACATCCGGGTGAGGACGCCCGTCATGCCGCGGAGCCGGAGGGCCTGGAGCTCCTCGACGAGCACCTGGCCGGCGCGCGTGAGCTCGAGGGCGCAGATGCGGCGGTCCCCCGGATCGTCCCCGCGGACGAGCAGCCCCTTCTGCTCCAGGCGGTCGGCGATGTGGGTGATGGCGGGCAGGGTGACGCCGAAGGCCTTCGCGGCCTCGCCCATGTGGCAGCTCGGGTGCTCGCGGACGTAGGAGAGCACCTCCGACTGCGCGAACGTCAGGTCCAGCTCGGACGCCTTCTGCCACAGGAGCTGCCGGAAGATCGTGCTGCCGAGCGAGGTCAGGAGCCCCAGGACGCGCTCGGCCTCCGCGGTCGAGCCGGCCGGACCCCTCGGGCGTGTCGCCATGCGGTCCCCCTTCGGGCAAATGATGCTCGCGCTAAATAGTTAAGTCAATAAACTACCGGGCCGGGCCGGGGGGATTGGCGAGGGGGCGCCCCCGCGACATCGACTCAGTACGCCGCGCCGAGCTTCCTGTGGTCCCAGGAGACGATGCGGGTCGGGGTGAAGCGCAGGACCACGCGCTTGCGCGCCTGCTGGAGCACGCGCTCCCGCGCCTCGGGGCCGGCGTCGGCGCCCGCGTAGCGGGCGGCGAGCCGCAGGCCCGCGTCGAGGATCCGCTGGGGGTCGCGCTCGATCGTCACGTCGCACTCGAGCATGACGCCGCGCAGCTCGCCGTACCGGTCGCGTCCGGCCTCGACCTGCACGGTCGCGCGCGGGTCGCGCTCGAGGTTCCGCACCTTCTGGGACTTCCCGTACGTCCACGCGAGGAGCGTGAGCCCGTCGCGCACGTACCAGAGCGGCATCAGGTGGGGCCGGCCGCTCGCGCCGAGCGTCGCGCACGTGAGCACGCGCTCCTCGTCGAGGAAGCGGGCCAGCTCGGCGTCGCTCATCGTGATCTCGCTGCGTCTGGAGGCCATCGTCAGTACCCTGCCTTGCGGTCCACCACGTGGCGGAGCGGGCGCCCGGCGAGCCAGCGGGCGAGGTTGTCGTTGAAGATCGGGGCGATCTCCTCGGGCGTGCTCGGGCCCGAGATGTGCGGCGTGATCACCACGTTGTCGAGTGCCCAGAACGGGTGGTGCGGCGGCAGCGGCTCGGTCGCGAACACGTCGAGGATCGCGCCCCCGAGCCGGCGGCCCCGGAGGGCGTCGAGGAGCGCCGGCTCGTCCACGACGGCGCCGCGCGCGACGTTCAGGAGCCACGCCGTCGGCTTCATCGCCGCGAGCGCCCCGGCGTCGATGATCCCGCGCGTCTCGGGCGTGAGGGGCAGCAGGACCACGACGAAGTCGGCCTGCCGGAGCGCGGTCCGGAGCGCACCCACCCGCCAGACGCGCCGGGCCTCCCGCACGGGCCGCCCCGTACGGCTCACGCCGAGCACGCGCATGCCGAGGGCGCGGGCGGCGCGCGCGATGGCGCGGCCGATGTCGCCGAGGCCGACGATCACGAGCGTCTTGCCGCCCAGGCGGTCGGGCAGGACGTGGTCGATCCAGCGCCGCTGGCGCTGCGCGTCGAGGTACGCGGCCATGCGCTGGGTCACCCACGCGCACCAGCCGACGACGTACTCGGCCATCCAGGGCCCGAACACCCCCGGCGCGCGCGTGACGACGACGCCGGGGCGGAGCTCGGGGACGAGCGCCCAGTCCACGCCCGCGCCCATGACCTGCAGCCACCGCAGGCGCGCGGCCTTCGCCCAGAGGTGCCGCGGGAACTGCCAGGCGTAGAGGGCGTCGGCCTCGGCGACGAGCGGCTCGGCCTCGGAGGGCGTCGCCGCGGTGCGGAGGACGATCCGGCCCCGGGGCGCGCGGACGAGCGCGGCGTACTTCGGGTCGGCGTGGTAGACGAGGACGGTCGGACGCGTCACCGGAGCAGCGCGTCCTCCGCCGTGAAGTCGACCGGGCGCCGGTCGAGCCCCTCGCGCAGGTACCACTCGAACGTCTGGGCGAGGCCCGCCGGGAGCGTGTGGCGCGGCCGGATGCCGAGCGCGCTGCGGACCTTCGTCGTCGTGTAGACCGCGTGACAGTCGTAGGCCAGGTTCTGGCCGAACGGCACCGACGCGCCGCCGCGCGGCGTCTCGCGGTGGACCAGCGTGAGCGGCCGCGTGAGCACGTCGGCGATCAGCTCGACGAAGCCGACCTGCGTGACGGCCTCCTCGCCGGTGACGTTGTACGCCTGCCCGAACGCCGCGCGGACGCCGAGCATCGCCGCCATCGCGTCGGCGAGGTCCTCGACGTGCCCGAACTGGCGGAGCCAGCCGCCCGCGCCGGGCACGAGGATCGGCCGCCCGCGCAGGAGCCGGTCGAAGAAGAAGGTCTCGTTGTTCCGGGTGTTCAGCGGCCCGTAGACGTGCGTCGGGCGGACGAGCGTCACGCCGAGGCCGCGCTCGCGGTGCCAGCGGAGCAGCACGTCCTCGCCCTCGATCTTGTTGCGGGCGTACTCGCCCCAGTAGAGGCTGCGCGGCGTGTCCTCGTGGTACGGGATCGGCAGCGCGTGGTCGTGGACGCGGCCCGTCGAGACGAAGAGCGCGTGGCCCACGCGGCCCTCGAGCGCCCGCAGCAGCGCCTCGACGTCGGCGGCGGTCGTCGGGGCGTAGGCGACGTCCACCAGCGCGTCCACGCGCTCGCCCGCGAGCGTGCGCGCCAGGGCGCCGTGGTCGAGGCGGTCGCAGACGAGCGCGCGGACGCCCGCCGGCAGGCGCGCGGGGCTCCGCCCGCGGTTCAGCACGGCGACGTCGTGGCCGTCGCGCCGCAGG
Organism: Candidatus Rokubacteria bacterium RIFCSPLOWO2_02_FULL_73_56; assembly: GCA_001788495.1. Taxonomy (GTDB): domain Bacteria; phylum Methylomirabilota; class Methylomirabilia; order Rokubacteriales; family CSP1-6; genus GWA2-73-35. The sequence goes on along the minus strand of MGCF01000015.1, from coordinate 4,664 downwards.
GCCTGCACGAGGTGCAGGCTGACGAACTCGGTGCCGCCGACCACGAGCACCCGCACGTCAGCCGACCGAGATCGCCAGGCAGGTCGTCGTGCGGGTCACGCCGTCGATCGTCCCGATCTCGTCGGTGACGAGCCGGCCGACGGCGTCGAGCGTGGGCCCCTCGACGACCGCGATGAAGTCGAAGGGGCCCGTCACCGCGTCGAGGTGGACGACGGTCGAGGCGCCGCCCTCGACCTTCGAGAGCTCCTTCTTCACGGCCTTGGTCTTGCCCGCCGCCGTCTCGATGAGCACGTACGCCCTGGTGCGCTTGCCGGCCGCCTTCGTCATCGCGCCCCTCCCGCCGGCGGATCACCGCCGGGCATCGCCCAGCGCCTTCGCGAGCGTCGAGCGGAACCAGGCGCTCCGCTCGACGAGCTTCGCCCCCTCCACGTCCACCCGGGTGCCGCGCTCGTCCGCGTGGTTCGCCGGGTCGAACCGCGCCGTCAGCTTCGTGCTCGCCCGGGCGACCCGCAGCGTCAGCCGCTCGCCGACGCTCTCGTCGCCGAGGCGTGCGATGACGAGGTAGAAGCCCTGCGCGTCCGTCTCGCCGAGGTACGAGAAGCCCGTCTTGTCCCGCACCAGCTCGACGGTCCGGCCGCGCAGGGGCTGGCCGCGCGCGTCCTTGACGAAGCCGAGGACGGTGAAGCGGTAGAACACCTCGTGCTCCGCCGCCGCGGGACCCGCGGCGAGCGCGAGCGCCACCGCCAGGGAGAGCGCCACCGCGCGCGTCACGCGGCTCAGTCTAGCAGATGGGCGCGCAGGAGCGAGCGGTGGCAGCGCGCCTCGTCGGGGCACCCGCAGAGGAGCGTCACGCGGCCGCGGCGCGCCAGCGCGCGCACGCGGGCCACGGCCGCCCGGGCCTCGGGCCGCGCCAGGCCCGCGCGGTACCGCCGCCGGTACTCGGCCCAGCCCAGCGTGCCGGCGCGGAAGGCGCGCAGCAGGGGGAGCACGGGGCCGAGCTCCTTTTCCCAGACGTCGACGCGCGCCTTGCGGATCCCGCGGGGCCAGAGGCGCATGACCAGGACGCGCGTGCCGTCGCGGGGTCCGGGGCGCTCGTAGACGCGCCGGGTCGCGATCACGACGTCCGGAGCCGCTCCAGCGGCTTCCTGAACTTCTCGCACGGGTCGGCGTCGTCGTTGCGGGGCGTGAACCAGACGTAGTCGAAGGGGAGCGTGCGCTCGCCCTCGTCCAGGTACCCGGCGGGCGTCGCCGCCCTCGTCTGCACCTCGAGGAAGGCGAGGCTCGCGAGCGTCGCGCCGGGCTCGCGCCGGAGCAGGTGCAGGGGCACGCCGCGGTCGCGGCGGACGTGGCCCGCGCCCGCGATCAGGACCGCGCCGTCGCGCCGGCCGGCGCGCACGAGCGCCTCGGCGAGCCGGGCGTCACGCGCCCACTGGGTGTCCACCATCTTCTCGATCAGCGCGTCGGCCCCCTGACCGCAGTGCGATTCCCGGATCTCCCGCGCCATCGCCGCGCGCGCGGCCGGGGCGAGGGGCTGCTCGAGGCCGAGCTCGCGCCGCAGCGCCGGCCCGAGGCCCTCCACGCCGCCGGCGCGGAGGGCGCGGAGCGCGGCGCGCGAGAGGTTCGTCGCGACGATCGGCAGGCCCGCGTCCAGCGCGGCCTGGGCGATCGGCTGGTACTGCGCCCAGTCGGGCCAGCCGGAGTCCTTCCAGCCGACCGCGTGGCCCAGCCCCGCCGCGTCCCTGGGCGATTGCGCCAGCCACCGCGCGAGCGCGGCGCTCTGGTCGGTCGCGAGCATCTCGAAGCCGACCGCCGGCCGGCGCCCGGCGGCGGCGAGGGCCCGCACGAGCCGTGCCTGGAGGACGTGGTGGTCGGGGTTGTCGTGGCGCTCGCCGAGGAGCACGTAGCGGCTCGCCGCGAGGCGCGCGACGAGCTCGCGCGGCGAGACGAACCCGTCGGCGCGGACGTCCAGGATCTTGCCCGCCAGCGGATGCGTGCGGCCGAGCGGGCTCCGCCAGTCGGTCCAGTACACGGGCGCGCAGCCGGCGAGGAGCAGCGCGAGGGCGGCGGCGCCCCGGCGGACGCTCGGCCTCACCGCGGGGCGCCCAGCGTGCCCTCGCGGGTCGTCAGCGTCACGCCGCCGTCGACGACCAGCGTCTGGCCGGTGACCCAGCGCGCCTCGTCGCTCGCCAGGTACACGGCGCCCCAGCCCACGTCCCAGGCCGTCCCCTCGGTGCCGAGCGCGGTGGCGCGCCGCCGGCGCTCGCGCGCCTCGGCGCCGAGGCTCTCCACCATCGGCGTCCAGACGGCGCCCGGCGCGATCGCGTTGACCCGGATGCCCCGGGCGCCGAGCTGCACGGCGACGGAGCGGACGAAGCCGATGACGCCCGCCTTGGCGGCCGCGTACGCGGTGCGGCCGTGGCCGCGGAGCGCCGCGACCGAGGACACGCAGACGACGCTGCCGCCCCGGCGCGCGACCAGCGCCGGCACCGCGGCGCGCGTGGCGAGGAACATGGACTTGAGGTCCACGGCCAGCACGTGGTCCCACTCGTCCTCGGGCGTGTCGAGCAGGTCCTTGCGCGACTCGATCCCGACGTTGTTCTGCAAGATATCGAGCCCGCCCCAGCGCTCGACCGCCGCCCGCACCATGGCCTCGCAGTCGGCCGCGCGCGTGACGTCGGCCGCGAGCGCCGCGGCCTCGCCGCCCTCGCCGCGGATGAGCCCCACGGTCTCCTCGGCGCGCGCGCCCACCTGGTCGACGCAGAGCACGCGCGCGCCCTCGCGCGCGAAGAGGATCGCCGTGGCCTTGCCGTTGCCGAGCCCCGGGCCGCGCGAGCCCGCGCCCGTGACGATCGCCACCTTGCCCCGGAGCCGGTCGCTCATGGTCCGGGAGAGCATACTCCCGAACGCGCGCCGGCACATCCCGCGGCGACGGCGTGCTAGAATCCCGGAGGCTGGTCACGCATCCGGGAGGTGGCCGATGGCCGCTCGCTCCGTTCTCGTCGCTCTCGTCACCGCCGGCGCGGTCTCCGTCGCGGGGGTCGCCACCGCGGGCGCGCCCACGGAGCAGCTCCGGCGCAGCATCGAGCTCGTCCTGAAGGTCGTGCAGGACCCCGCGCTCAAGGCCGAGGCGAAGGCGGCCGAGCGCCGGGCGATGATCCGCACGATCGCCAACGAGATCTTCGACTTCGCCGAGATCTCCCGCCGGAGCCTCGGCCCGCACTGGCGCGGCCGCAACCCCGCCGAGCAGCGGGAGTTCGTGCGGCTGTTCGGCGATCTCCTCGAGCACGCCTACGTCAGCAAGATCGAGGGCTACTCGGGCGAGCGCATCCTCTACGTGAACGAGCAGATGGACGGGGACGTGGCGACCGTGCGGACCAGGCTCGTCACCAAGCAGGGGACCGAGGTCCCGCTCGACTACCGGATGCTCAAGGAGGGCGATCGCTGGCGCGCCTACGACGTGCTCATCGAGGGCGTGAGCCTCGTCGCGAACTACCGCGTGCAGTTCAACTCGATCATCCGCCGGGCGTCCTACCAGGAGCTGGTCGTGAAGCTGCGCGCCAAGACGAGCGAGCCCATCGAGCGCCCCGCGGCGCCGCGGCCCAAGCTCGAGGCGCCGCCCGCCGGCCCGCAGCGCCAGTCGCCCTAGCGCGCACAATTCGCGAACGGTCGTCGCGCGTGGCGGGCAGGGCGCGCCAGCGCCGTTCGCGAATCACGCGGGCTAGGGATCGGAGCTGCGGATGAGCCGGGCGTAGAAGCGAACGACATCGCCATAGTCGGCGACGGCGATCCGCTCGTTCGGCCCGTGAACCCTCCGGAGGTCCCCGGGACCCACGCGCAGCGGCACGAACCGATAGACGCTGGCGCCGAGGGTCGCGTAGTGCCGGCTATCGGTGGTCGCGACGGTCAGGTACGGGGCGACCACGACCCCCGGGAAGGTCTGGCGGATCGTCCGCGCGAGCACCTCGAAGCTCGGCGCGCTCGCCGACGACACGCGGGACGGCTCGCTGGCGCCCGCCAGGGGCCGAACGTGCACCCGCGGATCGTCGATCGCGCGGCGGACGTGGTCGAGCACGTCGGCGATGGTGTCGCCCGGCAGGATCCGGACGTTCACGACCGCCCGCGCTCTGGTCGGTAGCACGTTGTTCCGGTCGCCGGCCTCGAACAGGGTGGGGGCGAGGGTCGTGCGTATCGCGGCGTTCCCCTCGGCGGACGCGGCCAGCCGCCACTCCACGAGCGGGCCGAAGAGCCAGAGGTTGGCGACGAGGGCGCGCTCGGGGAAGGACATCTCCGGTCCGAGGTGCGTCAGGGTCTGCCGGGCGACGCCGGCCAGCCGCCGCGGCATCGGCTGCTGCTCGAGGCGCCGAATCGCGGCGCTCAGGAGGCCGATGGCCGTGTGGGCCGGCGGGCGCGAGGCGTGCCCGCCCACGTCCGTGACGGTGAGCTCCACATCGAGGTAGCCTTTCTCGGCGATCCCGACCAGCGCCACGGGCGCCGCCACCCCGGCGACGATCCCGTCGGTGATCACGCCGCCCTCGTCGAGGAGGTACCGCGGCCGGACGCGCCTGGCGCGAAGGAGCCTCGCCATGGCGGCAGCGCCCTCGCTCCCGCCGACCTCCTCGTCGTGGCCGAAGGCCAGGTGGAGCGTTCGCCGGGGGGTGAAACCC
>MGCF01000014.1 GCA_001788495.1 Candidatus Rokubacteria bacterium RIFCSPLOWO2_02_FULL_73_56 | reverse complement strand
ACGCCCGACTGGATGCCGATCCTCGACGAGTCACCCCTCGAGGGGCTCTGGATCGCCGCCGGCATGAGCGGCCATGGCTTCAAGCTCGCGCCGGCGGTCGGAGAGCACCTGGCTGTCCTGCTCACCGGCGCGGCACCCCCCGTCGATCCCGCGCCGTTCCGCCTCGCCCGCTTCGTGTCGCGCGCCGCCGCGGGCACCTTCCTGGCCTCGTATCTCCGTTGACAACGCCCCGGGCTTCCGCCAGAGTCTCCGGGCCACGATGAGCGTGGCCGTGCGAGCCGCAGCCGCAGGCGAGGCGAGCCCATGAGCGTGGCCGTGCGAGCCGCAGCCGCAGGCGAGGCGAGCCTATGAGCGTGGCCGTGCGAGCCGCAGCCGCAGGCGAGGCGAGCCCATGAGCGATGACCTCAAGCTCCGGATCGGCCAGGATGAGCAGGCCGGCGTCGCCGAGGCCGAGCGCCTCGTCAAGGAAGCCGAGTTCGGCGCCCGCGAGCTCCACGGCTGGTCCTTCTGGGCTTCGGGCGCGCTGGCGCTCACGATGACCGCCTTCCAGCTCTGGACCGCGGCGGTCGGCGCGCTGCCCGCCGCCAAGCAGCGCTCGATCCACCTCACGTTCGCGCTCCTGCTCGGGTTCATGTTCTACCCGGCGGCGAAGCGCGCGCGGGGCCGGCGGCTGCCGTGGTACGACCTCGCCCTCGCGGCGCTCGGCGCGTACGCCGCCCTCTACGTCACCCTCCACTACGAGGCCTTGCTCCAGCGCGTGGGCACCCCGGAGCCGATGGACATCGCGGTCGGCGTCGTGCTGATCCTGCTCGTCCTCGAGGGCACCCGCCGCGCCGTCGGGCTCTGGCTCCCCGTGATCACCGTGCTGTTCGTCCTGTACGCGTTCGTCGGCCCGTGGATGCCCGAGCTGATCTCGCACCGCGGCTACACCGTGCGGCGCGTCGTCGGCCAGCTCTACCTGACCACCGAGGGGCTTTTCGGGATCCCGCTCGGCGTGTCCTCGACGTTCGTGTTCGCGTTCGTGCTCTTCGGCGCCGTCCTCGAGCGCACCGGCGCGGGCGAGTACCTGATCCGGGTCGCGTTCTCGCTCGTCGGCCACACGCGCGGCGGCCCCGCCAAGGTCGCCGTCGTCGCCTCGGCCTTCATGGGCACGATCACCGGCTCGTCCATCGCCAACACCGCGACGATCGGCTCGATGACGATCCCGCTGATGAAGCGCGTCGGCTTCAAGCCCGAGGTGGCCGGCGGCATCGAGACCGCCGCGGGCGGCAACGGCCAGCTCATGCCCCCGGTCATGGGCGCGGCCGCGTTCGTGATGGCCGAGTGGCTGCGCATCCCCTACCTCGAGATCGCCAAGGCCGCGGCCCTGCCCGCCGTCATCGACCAGCTCGCGCTGCTCGGCGCCGTCCACCTCCTGGCGCTCAAGCACGGGATCCGGGGGCTGCCGCGGAACGAGCTGCCGCGGTTCCTGCCCACGCTGGTCTCGGGCCTGCACTACCTGATCCCGGTCGGCGTGCTGCTCTACTACCTGATCGTCCGGGACTACACGCCGCTGACCTCGGCGTTCCTGTCGCTCGTCGCGGCGGCGGCCATGTTCGTGGCGACGAGCTTCGTCCAGGGCCTCAGACACGCGCCCGTCGTGCCGGGTCACGCGCCCGCCGCGGGCGTCGGGCCCGCGCTCGTCGAGAGCGCGGGGCGGCTCGTCCAGGCCTGCTACCTCGGCGCGCGCAACATGGCGTCGGTCGCGATGACGTGCGCGTGCGCGGGCATCATCGTCGGGATCGTGACGCTCACGGGCGTCGGCCTGAACCTCTCGTCCATCGTGGTGGACCTCTCGTCCGGCAGCCTCTACCTGGGGCTCTTCCTGACGATGCTCGCGTGCCTGATCCTGGGCATGGGCGTGCCGACGACGCCGACGTACATCATCATGGCGACGCTGACGGCGCCGGCGCTGATCGCGCTCGGCCAGGCGCAGGGGCTCGTCATCCCGCTCATCGCCGTCCACCTGTTCGTCTTCTACTTCGGCATCCTCGCCGACGACACGCCGCCGGTCGGCCTCGCCGCGTACGCCGCGGCGGGCATCGCCCGGTCGGACCCGTTCAGGACGGGCATCCGCGCCTTCACGCTCGACATGCGCACGTTCCTGCTCCCGTTCATGTTCATCACGGCCCCGGCGATGCTGCTGATCGACACGACCTGGTACGAGGCCCTCTGGATCTTCGTCACGGCGTCGGTCGGGATGTACATGCTCGCGGGCGCCATGCAGGGCTACCTGATCACCGAGGGCCGGTGGTGGGAGCGGGCCGTGCTCTTCGTGGGCGCCATCCTGCTGGTCAAGCCGGGCCTGTACACGGACCTGGCTGGCATCGCGGGCGTAGCCCTCGTCTATGCCTCCCAGCGCCGGCGCGCCCCCGAAGCCCCACTCTTCTAGCAGCCCCCGCAAGCTCCGCGGCGGCCCATTTGGAGACAGACCGGCAAGAAGTTGACCAGAGGTGTCAACATCGCCGCCTCGCGGGAGCCGTAACCTGCTCGATCGGCCGGGTCATAACCGGAAAACGTTCCGATTATCAATGGGTTGCTCTCTCGCTCCCCATGAGACGATCTATTCACGGCGCCTTGGCCGTGGCGCATGGCTTGCACAGGTAGGTCGCCCCGGGAGGACTGTGATAGCGTGGCCACCTGGATATCCGGAATGTCTCCGCGAGAGACGCTTGTCGACCCCGAGCCCCGCCGGACGCCCGAGGCCGGCCCGCCCGGCCCCGTGTCGATCGTCATGCTCGTCCACAACGAGGCAAAGGTGATCGAGCACGTCGTCCGCGGCTTCCACCGCGAGATCGTGAGCCGGCTGGCCGGCTCGGAGTTCATCGTCGCCGAGGACGGCAGCCGCGACGGCACCACCGCGATCCTCGAGCGGCTCCGCGACGAGCTCGGCCTCAGGCTGATCCACCGCGACGAGCGGCGGGGCTACACGCGGGCGCTCAAGGACGCCCTCGCGCTGCCGACGCACGAGCTGATCCTGTTCAGCGACAGCGACGGGCAGCACGACCCCGCGGACTTCTGGCGCCTCGTCAAGCGCATCCCGTACTGCGACATGGTCATCGGCTTCAAGCAGCCGCGCCAGGACCCGGCCTACCGGGTCGCGATGTCGCGCGTGTTCAACCGGCTGGTGGGCCTCGTCTTCAAGTTCGGGTTCCACGACGTGAACTGCGGCTTCCGGCTCATGCGGCGGGCGCTCGTCCAGGACCTGCTCCGCGACGAGTGGCAGATGCGCGCGTGCACCTTCACCGAGTTCACGATCCGCGCCTTCTACAAGGGCTACGCGATCACGGAGGCGCCGATCCGCCACCTCCCGCGCCCCTTCGGCGCCTCGCGCGGCGTGCCCCTCCGGGGCATCCCGCGCTCGATCCTCCACGTGCTCACCCAGTTCGCCGACCTCAAGCGCAAGATCAGGGCCGGCACGCTCTAAAGGAGCCGACGCATGGCGATCTTTCTCGACACGGGCACTCTCGGCGAGATCGAGCGGTTCCACCGGATGGGCGTGCTCCGCGGGGTCACGACGAATCCGACCATCCTCTTCAAGGAAGGCGTCAGCGGCGGCATGAAGGGCCTCGAGGCGCGCGCGCGGCACATCGCGAAGCTGATCGCGCCCTACCCGCTCTCGGTCGAGGTCACGACCACCGAGCGCGAGGCGGTGCTCCACCAGGCGCGCGAGTTCGCGAGCTGGGGCGACAACATCGTCGTCAAGGTCACGGTCCACGGTCCCGACGGCGAGCTCGAGAACATGGAGATCATCCACGAGCTCGAGACCCGCCACGACATCCGCGTGAACGTGACGGCGATGATGAGCGCCCAGCAGTGTCTCCTCGCGGCCATGGCCGGCGCGAGCTACGTGTCCATCTTCGGCGGCCGCGTCAACAACATGGGCTACAACGCGTGCGGCGAGATCACCAGGCTCCGCCGCGTGCTCGACCAGTTCGGCCTGAAGGCGCGCATCATCGTCGGCTCGACGCGCGAGGTCCTCAACATCATCGAGTGGCTCGAGGCCGGGGCCCACATCGTCACCGCGGTCCCGAGCCTGCTCGAGGGCATGCTCGTCCACCCGTACACGAAGGAGACCGTGCGCATGTTCCTGGCCGACGGCGCCAAGCTCGAGGCGAAGCTCAAGGCATGAACGTCGGCATCCTCGGCGGCGGCCTCGCGGGCCTCAGCGTCGCCGCGCACCTCGACCACGCGTACGAGGTGCTCGAGCGCGACGCCGCGTGCGGCGGCCACTGCTTCACCGTCGAGGAGGAGGGGTTCACCTGGGACGGGGGCGGGCCGCACATCATCTTCTCCCGCAACGAGCGGATGGTGGACTACATGGTCTCGCTCCTCGCCGGGAACGTGCGGCGCGCGCGGCGCAACAACAAGATCTTCTTCAAGGGCCGCTACGTGAAGTACCCCTTCGAGAACGGGCTTGGAGACCTCGACCCGCAGGACCGCTTCGAGTGCCTCTACCACTACCTCCACAACGACCACCCCGCGCCGACGAACTTCCGGGAGTGGCTCTACCACACGTTCGGCACGGGGCTGACCGAGAAGTACCTGCTCCCGTACAACGAGAAGATCTGGAACTGCAAGGCCGAGGAGCTCGGCCTCGACTGGGTCGAGGGACGCGTCCCGAAGCCACCGGTCGAGGACGTGATCAAGGCGGCGGTGGGCGTCGAGACCGAGGGCTACACGCACCAGCTCTACTACCACTACCCGGAGCGGGGCGGCATCGTCTGCGTGCCCCGCGCCTTCGAGCCGCGCGTCCGCAAGCTCACGACCGGCTTCGAGGTGCGCCACGTGAGGCGGCGCGGGCCGACGTGGGTCGTCTCGGACGGCCGCGAGGAGCGTGAGTTCGACCGGCTCGTCGCCACGATCCCGATCCAGGATCTGGTCCGCGTCGTCGAGGGCGTGCCGGCCGACGTGGCGGCCGCCGTGCGCGCGCTCCGGCACAACTCGCTGATCGTCGTCGCCGTCGGCCTCGCGACCGACCGCCTGCCCGACTACACGGCGGTCTACATCCCGGACCCGGGCATCCTCACCCACCGCATCTCGTTCCCCGGCGTGTTCAGTCCGCACAACGTGCCGCCCGGCCGCTCGCTCATCAACGCCGAGATCACCGCCAACGCGGGCGACGGCGTGTGGGAGCTGTCCGACGAGACGGTGATCCGTCGGGTCGTGAGCGACCTCGAGAGGATGGGGCTCGTGCGCCCGAGCGAGCTCTGCTACACGCGCGCCGTGCGCGACACGTACGGGTACGTCGTCCAGGACGCGGCCTACCGCCGGAACCGCGACACCGCCAGGGCCTGGTTCGAGGCGGCCGGCGTCGTGCTCTGCGGCCGGGTCGCCGAGCACGAGTACATCAACATGGACGTGTGCATCGAGCGGGGCATGGCCGTCGCCCGCCGGCTCAACGCGGAGGCCTGAGGGTGGACGAGAAGACGCAGGCCCGCATGCGCGCCACCTACGGCGAGCGCTATGCCCGCGGCTGGAGCTTTCGCGACCACTGGTTCGGTGACATCACGTGGCGCTACATCCTGCCGAACTACTACCGCTGGACGGACGAGTTCCTCCGCGACCTCGGGCCGTCGTCGATCGTCGAGCTCGGCGCGGGCGACGGCGAGATGACCGACATCATCCGCGAGCACCAGCCGCGCTGGCTCGGCTCGATCACCCCGACGGACGTCGTGCCGGCCGGCGCGGCCCGGCTCCGGGCCAAGGGGTATGGGGCCGCGCGGCAGGCGGACGCCTGCGCCACGCCCTTCGCCGACGACGAGTTCGACGTCGCGATCACCTACGACGTCATGCACCACGTCGCCGACCCGTCCGCGATGGCGCGCGAGATGGTGCGGATCGCGCGCAAGCGGGTCTTCCTGCTCGAGGCCAACGGGGCGTCCCTCGTGCGCCGGCTGCTCGAGCTGACGGGCACCTACCGCGAGGCGGGCGAGAACAGCTACCTGCCCCGACAGTACCGGCGCTTCTTCGGGCTGCCCGGCGTCGCCCGGGTCGAGATCGATCCGTTCCAGTTCGTCCCGCCGAAGGCGCTGAGCCCGTTCGTCCCGCTCACGATCGCGATCAGCGAGGCCATGCAGCGCGTGCCCCTGCTCCGCTGGCAGTGCTCCGGCCTGCGCATCCGCGTGACCCTCGACAAGCCCGGGCGCGGCGGACGATGAAGGTCTTCGTCGCGGGCGGCGCCGGGTTCATCGGGAGCCACGTCGTGGACCACGTCCTGTCGGCGACCGAGGCCACCGTCACCGTGTTCGACAACTTCACCTCGGGCCAGCGCTGGCACCTCGAGGCCCACGCGGACGACCGACGGCTCGCGGTGGTCTCCGGCGACCTCCAGGACCGCGCGGCCCTGACCGCCGCGCTCGCCGGCCACGATGTCGTGTACCACTTCGCGTCGAACCCGGACATCGCCAAGGCCATGACCCAGCCCGACATCGACTTCTGGCAGGGCACGTACCTGACGCAGAACCTCCTCGAGGCGATGCGCGTGGCGGGCGTCCGGCGGCTCGTGTACGCCTCCGGCAGCGGCGTCTACGGCGAGACCGGCCTCAAGCCCGTCCACGAGGACCGGGCGCCGCTCCTGCCCATCTCCACCTACGGCGCGAGCAAGCTCGCGTGCGAGGCGCTGCTCTCCGCCTACGGCCACATGTTCGGCGTCCAGGGGTGGGCCTTCCGCTTCGCCAACGTCGTCGGGCGACGCCAGACCCACGGGGTCGCGTACGACTTCATCCGCAAGCTCCGTCGGGACCCGGGGCAGCTCGAGATCCTCGGCGACGGCTCGCAGAGCAAGTCCTACATCCACGTCTCCGACGTGGTCGCCGCGATCCAGCACGTCGTCGGGCGGGCCTCGGCGCCGTTCAACTACTACAACGTCGCGACCGAGGACCACCTCGACGTCCGGGCGATCGCCGAGATGGTCGCCGACGCGATGGGGCTGCGCGGTGTCGCCCTCCGCTTCACGGGCGGCGACCGGGGCTGGAAGGGCGACGTGCCCGTCCTGCGCTTCGACCTCGCCAAGATCCACGCGCTGGGCTGGCGCGCCCGCCTCGGCTCGCGCGAGGCGATGCGGCGCGCGATCCACGAGATGCTGGAGGACCGGTCATAGAAATGCAGATCGCGATCCTGGCAGGCGGTCTCGGCACGCGCCTGGGCCCGCTGACGAGGGACCGGCCGAAGTCCCTGGTCGACGTCCAGGGACGCCCGTTCCTCGCCTGGCAACTCGACCTGCTCCGCCGTCACGGGGTGACCGACGTGGTCCTCTGCGTCGGCCACCTCGCCGAGGCGATCGAGCGCCACTTCGGCGACGGGAGCGCCTTCGGCGTGCGCCTCCGGTACAGCGACGAGGGCGGCCGACGGCTCGGCACCGCGGGGGCGCTCACGTGGGCCGCGGGGCTCCTCGGCGAGGTGTTCTTCGTGCTGTTCGGCGACTCGTACCTCCTCCTCGACTACCGCGCGATCCTTGAGCACTTCCTCGCGCGCGACCGCCTCGCGCTCATGGTCGTGCACCGGAACGCGAACCGCTGGGACCGGAGCGACGTGGCCGTGGACGGCGACTGCGTCACGGCCTACGCCGCCGGCCCCACGCCCGGCATGATCCACATCAACGCGGGCCTCTCGGTCCTGCGGCACGCCGCGCTCGACGCGCTCGCGCCCGGACAGCCCGCCTCGCTCCAGGACTTCTACGCGCGCCTGATCCCGCGACGCCAGCTCCTGGCGTACGAGGCGCGACAGCGATTCTACGAGGTCGGCTCCCCGGCCGGGCTCGAGGAGTTCAGGCGGCTCGTGGCGGAAGGAGGCGTACCCCGATGATCGTCACCCGGACCCCGTTGCGCATCCCGCTCGGCGGGGGCGGCACCGACCTGCCGTCGTACTCGTCGAAGTACGGGGGCTTCGTCATCAGCGCGGCGATCGACAAGTACACGTTCATCACGGTGAACCGGCGCAAGCTCGACCGCCTGATCCGGGCGAGCTACTCGAAGACCGAGATCGTGGACAGCGTGGACAAGCTCCAGCACCCGCTGATCCGCGAGGCGCTGCGGTTCACCGGGCTCGATGGCGGCATCGAGATCACGTCGATCGGCGACATCCCCGGCGGCTCGGGGGCCGGCAGCTCCGCGAGCTTCACGGTCGGCCTGCTCCATGCGCTGCACGCGCTCAAGCGCGAGCAGGTCTCGCAGTGGCGGCTCGCCGAGGAGGCCTGCCGGATCGAGCTCGACGTCCTCAAGGAGCCAGTCGGCAAGCACGACCAGTTCATCACGGCGATCGGCGGCATCGCGTGCCTGGACATCGACCGGACGAACCACGTCTCGACGTTCCCGGCCGCGGTGAGCGAGGACGCGCTCGAGGGGCTGGACCAGAGCCTGCTGCTCTTCTACACCGGGGTCGTGCGCAAGACCGGGGACGTGCTGCAGGCGCAGAACCAGGCGGCCAACGAGAGCCACCCGCGGGTGCTCGACGCCCTGCACCGGATCAAGGAGATCGGCTGGGAGATCAAGGGCGCGCTCGAGCGCGGCGAGCTCCGGCGGTTCGGCGAGCTGATGGACGCGCACTGGGAGGTCAAGAAGCAGCTCTCCGGCCAGGTCTCGGGCAGCCAGTTCGACCACTGGTACGACCTCGCGAAGGCGAGCGGCGCCCTCGGCGGCAAGCTCATGGGCGCGGGCGGCGGCGGCTTCTTCGTCTTCTACTGCGAGAACGGCGCCAAGCCCCGACTGCGCGAGGCGATGGCGCGCGAGGGGCTCATGGAGCTCCGGTTCCACTTCGACTTCGAGGGCTCGAAGGTCATGGTGAACTTCTGATGTCGTACATCGAGACGTACCTCGGCGAGGCGGCGGCGATCCTCGGCAAGCTCGACGCCACGGCGATCCAGAAGATGGTGGACCTGCTCGTCGCGCTCCGCGCCCGGCAGGGCCGGCTGTTCCTCCTGGGCGTCGGGGGCAGCGCGGGCAACGCCTCGCACGCGGTGAACGACTTCCGCAAGATCGCCGGCATCGAGGCGTACACGCCCACGGACAACGTCTCGGAGCTGACCGCACGCGTGAACGACGACGGCTGGGAGTCGGTCTTCGCGCGCTGGCTCGAGGTGAGCCGCCTGTCCGACCGCGACATGGTCTTCGTCTTCTCGGTCGGCGGCGGCGACCTCGAGCGCAACGTGAGCCCGAACCTGGTCCGCGCGCTCCAGCTCGCGAAGCAGCGGGGCGCGACCGTCTGCGGCGTCGTGGGCCGGGACGGCGGCTACACGGCCACGGTCGCGGACGCGTGCGTGGTCGTGCCCACCGTGAACCCGGCCACCGTCACGCCGCACACGGAGTCGTTCCAGCCGCTGGTCTGGCACCTCCTGGTCTCGCACCCGGCGCTCCAGGCGACGCCGATGAAGTGGGAATCAGTCGGCCGATGACCACCCGAGCAGCAGGCCGCCCCGGCGCGCCACGCGGACGCGCACGGGCCCCCCGGTCCCGAGGAGCGCCGACAGGTCGAGCTCGCGCCCGGACGGCAGCCGGAGCCGGTGGCGCGTGACCGGGGCCACGCGCACCCGGAGCTCCGCGAGCCTCGCGCCGACCGGCTCGTGAACGATCATCCCGCCCTCGATCCGCCACGCATCCCCGGCGCCGAGCTCCGGCAGGCCGGGGCCGAACCCGGCGAACGCGGTCTCCGTCACGGAGAGCCCGCCGTCGGGCTCGATGCGGAAGGTGCCGCGCACCGGCACGTGCTCGGAGGAGTGGACGTAGGCGAGGAGGAGGACGTCGCCGGGCCGGACGGGCTCGCGCGCCAGCACGCCGCCGCCGCGGGCATCCTCGACCACGACGACCGGCGCCGCAAGCCAGCGCGCCCCCGCCGCCGCCGCGGCGACCAGCACCGCGGCGGCGGCGAGGGCCGGCAGGCGGCGCAACTACTTCAGGACGCCCTTCTCCTTGTAGAACTTCTCGGCGCCGGGGTGCAGCTTGATCGGCATGCCGTTGAGCGCCGTCTCGAGCGTCAGGTGCTTGGCGGCCGCGTGGGCGGCGTGAAACTGCTTGAGGTCGTCGAAGATCGCCTTGGTGAACCGGTAGACGAGGTCCTCGGGCAGCTCGGCGCGCGCGACCATCATCGCCATGACGGCGGGCGTCGTCACCACGCTCTCCTGCCCCTTGTACGTGTTCGCCGGGATCTTCTCGAGCGTGTAGAAGGGATACGCTTTCCGGATCGCGTCGCCCTCCGCCCCGCCCACGGACACGAGCGTGACCCGGCCCGAGATGAACGCGTCCACGATGACGGCCGAGCCGAGACCGGTCGTGAAGAACGCGGCGTCCACGCGCCCGTCCTTGAGCTGGTCGCCCGCGGCCGCGGCGTCGATGCGCTCGGCCTTGGCGAGATCCGCCTCCTTGATCCCGTACGCCTCCAGGATCTGCAGCGCGTTCTGCTCGGTGCCCGACCCCTGCGGCCCCAGCACGACGCGCTTGCCCTTGAGGTCGCGGACGGACTTCACGTTGGCCGAGCTCGCCGCGACGATGTGGACGAGCTCGGGGTAGATCGTGAAGATGCCGCCCATGTTCTTCACGGGCTTGTCCTTGAAGGCGCCGAGCGTCCTGCCGCTCGCCGCATAGTACGCGATGTCGTTCTGCAGCAGGGCGAAGTCGGCGTCACCCGTGCCGATGAGCTGGGCGTTCGCAACCGACGCGCCGGACGACTCCACGGTGGCCCGGACGTTGAGGTCCTTGGCCTTGTACGCGATGCGCGACATCGCGCCCGCGAGCGGGTAGTAGACGCCGACCACCCAGCCGGAGGCGATGGTGACGAGCCGGCGCTGCTGGGCCGCGAGCTCCGACGGCGCCGCCAGCGCAGCGGCGAGCACGACGACGAGGGCGAGTGCTCCGAATCGCTTCATGAGGTCCTCCTTGGGTTGCCCCGAGTGACGCAACGATAGGCGAAGCAATGCACCGGGTCAAGGCGTCTGTCCTCGCGTCGGTCCTCACCCTCGCACTCCTCGCGGGAGCCATCGCGCTCGCGCGCGGCCTCGCGCGCCCGGCGAGAGGCTGACGTGGACCGACGCGTGCTCGCGGTGCTGCTCGCCCTGGCGGCGCTGCTCGTGCTGGCGCGGCTGCACACGTACGACGAGCCCATCGAGACCGACCTCAGCGCCGCCGCGGTGATCACCCGCGAGGTCCTCGACGGCCGCACGCTCTACGCGGACATGTGGGACCACAAGCCTCCCGCGCTCGCCCTGACGCACGCCGCGGCGCAGCTCGTGACCGGCTACGGGCCCGGCGCGATCTTCCTGCTGAACGTCGTCGCCGGCGTCGCTGGCCTGCTGGGCGCGTACGCCGCCGCCGCCGCCCTGGGCTCGCCGGCCGCCGGCCTCTGGGCCGCAGCCTTCTGGGCCACCGTGTCCGGCGACCTCTGGATCCAGGGCAACCAGCCCAACACCGAGGCGTTCATCAACGCCTGCCTCGTCTGGGCCCTCGCTCTGCTGGCGCGCGCCCACGCAGGCTCGGGCTCGGGGCGCTTCCTCGCCGTCGGCGTCCTGCTCGCCTGGGCGTCGCTCTACAAGCAGGTCGTCGTCGCGCCGGCCGCCTTCCTCGCCGTCGCGTACGTCGCGTGGCCGCCCGAGGGACGCTCGCGGCGTCGCACCCTCCTCGACCTGGCCGTCGTGGCCTTGGTCGGCGGCGCGGCGTGGGCGGCGGTCGTCGGCTACTTCGCCGCGGTCGGGCGGCTCGCGCCGTTCTGGGACGCCGTGGTCACGTTCAACCGCCACTACTCCGAGGGCGCCGGCAGCCTCGCGACGCGGCTCCGGCTCTCGTTCAGCCCGGCCCAGCTCGCGAGCGTGTGGGTGCGGAACCTGGCGCCCCTCGCCGCGCTCACGGCGCTCGGCGCCGGCGTCGGCGTGGCGACGGCGCGACGACGACCCTGGCTCCTGCTCCTGGCGCTCGCGGCGGCGACGCCGATCGCCGTCGGGCTCCCCGGCGCCTTCGCGCCGCACTACTACCAGCTCTGGCTCCCGCCGCTCTGCGTCGGCGGCGGGCTCGCGGTCCGGGCTCTCACGCCGTTCGCGCCAGAGCGCCTCACATGGCTCCCGCACGCTGCGGGCGCCGCCGCCCTGGTCCTGCTCCTCGCGCTCGAGCTGCCGTTCTACGCCATGCCGGCGGACGACTGGTCGCTCCTGAAGTACGGGCCGATCTTCGTCGAGGAGAGGAAGCTCGCGCGCGAGCTCGACACGCTGCTCCTGCCGAACGAGACGTTCTACGTCTGGGGGAGCGAGGTCGGCCTCTACTTCTGGACCCGCCGGTCGCCGGTGTGCGGCCCGTGCTTCGTCTGGCCGGTCACGACCGGCCCGCTGGCCCTGCCCCTCACCGAGCGGCTCCTGGCGGACCTCGCGCGGCGGCCGCCCGAGCTCTTCATCGTCGCCAACTGGACCTGGACGTGGATCAGGGTGCGGCACCCCGTGATCGAGTGGGCCGAGGCGCGCTACCGGCCGATGCCCGGCGGTCACGAGCGAGGCCCGTTCTCGCTCTACGTCCGCCGGGGCGGCGCGCTCGAGGGGAGGGCCGAGCGTGCGGCCGCGCGGTAGCGCCTCCGCGGCCCTGCTGGTGCTGCTCGGCCTCGCGGTCGTGATCGCGCTGGTGCGCCTGCAGACCTGGGACGAGCCGCTCGAGCGCGACATCTCGGGCGCCGCGGTGATGGGGCAGGAGCTGCTCCGCGGGCGCCCGCTCTACTCCGACGTCTGGGATCACAAGCCGCCGGCGATGCACGTGACCCACGCGCTCTCGCAGGTCGTCGCCGGCTACGGGCGGGGCGCGATCTACCTGCTCGGCGCCGGCTCGGCGATCGTGACGCTCCTCGGTGTCTACACCGCGGGGGCGGCGGCGGGCGGCGCGGTCGCCGGCCTGTGGGCCGCGGCGTTCTGGACCGTCGTCTCGGGCGACCTGTGGCTGCAGGCCAACCAGCCGAACACCGAGTCGTTCATCAACGCGTGCCTCGTCTGGGCCTTCGCGCTGCTCGTGCGGATCGAGGGCGGCGCGCCGGGCTACGGGCGCGTCGTCCTGGTGGGCGCCCTCTTCGCCCTCGCCTCGCTCTACAAGACGGTCAACGTCGCGAGCGCGACCCTGCTCGCGTGCGCGCTCGTGGCGTGGCCGCCGCCCGGCGCCGGCGGGCGGCGGCGCGTGCTCGGGGCGATGGCGGTCGCGGGTGCGATCGCCACGCTCGCCTGGACCCTGATCGTCGGCTGGTTCGCGGTCACCGGACGCTTCGGCGTCTTCTGGGAGGCGGTCGTGGTCTTCAACCGCCACTACGCGGGCAGCATCACGGCGAACCTCGCGAAGCTCCTCGAGCCCGCCTCCTGGTGGTCCATGTCCTCGACGGTCCCGCTCGCGGTCCTCGCCCTGCTCGGCACGGTCGCGGGGCTCGCGCGCGGTGACCGGCGGCGCGTCACCTACCTGCTCGCGTGGGCGGCGGGCACCGCGCTCGCCGTCGGGCTGCCCGGCAAGTTCTTCCCCCACTACTTCCAGCTCTGGCTCCCCGTGCTGGCCGTCGCGGGGGGCTGGGCGGCAGGAGTGCTCGTGCGCCTGGCCCCGGCGCGCATCGCGGCGCTGCCGCACCTGGCCGGCGGCGTGGTGATCGTGCTGCTCGTCGTGCTCCAGCTCCCGCTCTACCAGCTCTCGCCGGACGACTTCTCCCGGGCCAAGTACCGCACCGATCTCTTCGTCGAGGAGCGCAGGCTGGCGCACGAGCTCGCGGTTCTCCTCCAGCCCGGCGAGACCTTCTACGAGTTCGGCGCCGAGACCGGGCTCTACTTCGAGAGCCGCCGGCGGCCGCCCAGCGGCACGTTCTACGCCTATCCGCTCCTGTCGGGGCCAGTCGCCGCCAGGCTCTCCGCCCAGGTCGTCCGCGACCTCGAGCGCCGGCCGCCCGAGCTCTTCATCGTCGTGGACTGGGCCGCCAATGCGAAGAACCCCGTCCTCGACTGGGCGAGGGAGCGGTATCGCTGGGCGCCCGGCGATCCCAGGCGCGGGCCGTTCACCCTCTTCGTCCTCCCCGGCAGCGCCCTCGAGGCGCGCATGGCGGCGCTGCCGACCCGCAGCCGCTGAGCCCGGCCGCGGCCCCGGTGTACACTGGGCGCCGTGGCGGCCCGCCTCGGCGTGGACATCGGCGGCACCTTCACCGACCTCGTCGTCATGGACGCGGCGACCGGTGCCGCGCGCGTCGGCAAGGTCCTCACCACGCCGAAGGACCCCGCGCACGCCGTGGAGCAGGGCATCCAGGCGCTGCTCGCCGAGGCGCGGGTGGCCCCGGGCGCGGTGAGCGCGGTGGTCCACGGCACCACGCTCGCGACCAACGCGCTCATCGAGCGCAAGGGGGCGAAGACCGCGCTGCTGACGACCGCGGGCTTCCGGGACGCCCTCGAGATCCGGCGCGAGGGCCGCTACGACATGTACGACCTCTTCATCGACCCGCCCGCGCCGCTCGTCCCGCGTCACCTGCGGCGCGAGGTGCCCGAGCGCCTCCTCGCCGACGGCTCGGTGCTGCGGCCGCTCGACGAGGCCGCCGCGCGGCGCGGCATCGCCGAGCTCGCCGCCGAGGGCGTCGAGGCGCTCGCGATCTGCCTCCTGCACGCCTACGTGAACCCGGTCCACGAGCAACGGCTCGCCGCGCTGGCCCGCGAGCTCGCCCCGCAGATCGTCGTCGCATGCTCATCGGAGGTCGTGCCCGAGATCCGCGAATACGAGCGCGCCTCCACGACCACGGCGAACGTCTACGTCGCACCGCTCATGGCGCGCTATCTCGAGGACCTCGAGCGCCGGCTCGCCGACCTCGGCGTCCCGGGCCAGCTCTACATCATGCAGTCCGCGGGCGGGATCGCGCTGCCGCCGCTCGCGCGCCGCCTGCCGATCCGCCTCGTCGAGTCGGGCCCCGCCGCCGGTGCCCTCGCCGCGGCCCAGGCCGCGCGCGAGCGGGGCGAGCCGCGGCTCCTCTCGTTCGACATGGGCGGCACCACGGCCAAGGCGTGCGTGATCGACGGTGGTGTCCCGCTCGTCGGCCGCGAGTTCGAGGTGGCGCGCGCCGACCGCTTCAAGAAGGGCTCGGGGCTCCCGATCCGCGTGCCCGTCATCGAGCTGATCGAGATCGGCGCGGGCGGCGGCTCGATCGCGCGCGTGGACCGCATGGGCCTGCTCAAGGTCGGTCCCGACAGCGCCGGCGCCGACCCGGGTCCGGCGTGCTACGGCCTCGGGGGCCGCCTGCCGACGGTCACCGACGCCGACCTCCTGCTCGGCTACCTCGACGCCGAGTTCTTCCTGGGCGGGCGCATGCGGCTGGACCGCGAGGCGGCGCGCCGCGCCGTCGAGGAGCACGCGGCGCGGCCGCTCGGCCTCGACGCGACCGAGGCGGCGTGGGGGATCCACCGGGTCGTCAACGAGAACATGGCCGCCGCCGCGCGCATCCACGGCATCGAGCGCGGCCGCGACCTCCGGCAGTACCCGCTCTTCGCCTTCGGGGGCGCGGGGCCCGTCCACTGCTGGCAGGTCGCGAAGGTCCTCAAGGTCCCGCGCCTCCTGCTCCCGTTCGGCGCGGGCGCGATGTCGGCCTGGGGTCTGCTCGCCGCCCCGCTCGCATTCGACTTCGTCCGCACCGGCCGCCAGCGGCTCGACCGGGCCGACTGGCGTGCGATCAACCGGCTGTTCGAGGACATGGAGACCGAGGGGCGCGCGCTCCTCACGCGTGCGGGCGTGGCGCCGGGCGACGTGCGCGTGGCGCGGGTCGCCGAGATGCGCTACGTCGGCCAGGGCCACGAGGTCGAGTCCCCCGTGCCCGCGGGGACGCTCTCCGCGGCGAGCCTCCGCGCGATCACCGAGGCCTTCGAGGCCGCCTACCGCGCGCTCTACCACCGGCTGCCCCAGGGCGTGCCGATCGAGGCGCTCAACTGGCGCGTGACGGTCGCGGGCCCGGCGCCGGCCAGCGGGCGCGCAGGGCGCGGGGCGCCGGCCGGCGCCCGCGGCGGGCGCGCCCAGTCGGCGACCAAGGGCGCGCGCAGGGCGTACTTCGCCGAGGCCGGGGGCTTCGTCGAGACGCCCGTCTACGACCGCTACGCGCTCGAGCCGGGCAGCGCCTTCAGCGGCCCGGCGATCGTCGAGGAGCGCGAGTCGACGGCGGTGCTCGGCCCGGGCGCGCGCTGCCGCGTGGACGCGGGCCTCGCACTGGTCGTGGAGGTTCCCGCGTGAGCTTCGATCCCGTCACGCTCGAGATCTGCTGGAACCGCCTGATCGGGGTCGTCAACGAGCAGGCGGCGGCGCTCCAGCGGACGTCGTTCACGTCCATCGTGCGCGAGGCGGGCGACCTCTCGGCCGGCGTCTTCGACCGCCGCGGCTTCATGGTCGCGCAGGCCGTGACGGGTACGCCCGGTCACATCAACTCGATGGCGCTCGCGATGAAGCACTTCCTGGCGGCGTGCCCGCTCGAGACGCTCCGACCGGGCGACGTGCTGATCACGAACGACCCCTGGCTCACCTCCGGCCACCTCAACGACGTCACGATCTGCTCTCCGGTCTTCCGCGGCGACGAGTGCGTCGCGTTCTTCGCCTCGACGTGTCATACGGCCGACATCGGCGGTCACGTGCTCTCGGCCGAGGCGCGCGAGGTGTACGAGGAGGGGCTCCAGATCCCGATCCTCAAGCTCTACGAGGCCGGGCGGCCGAACGCGGCGCTGGTCGCGATGATCCGCGCCAACGTGCGCCTGCCCGACATGGTGCTGGGCGACTTCCACGCACAGATCGCCGGGGGCGCGGTCGGGGGCGAGCGCTTGCTGGAGTTCATGGCCGAGTTCGGCCTCGAACGTCTCGAGCCGCTGGCCGACGAGATCATCGGACGCACCGAGCGCGCTCTGCGGGAGGCCATCCGGGCGCTGCGGCCCGGCGTCTACGAGCACGCGATCACCTCCGACGGCTTCGACGAGCCCATCACGATCCGGGCGCGCTGCGAGGTGCGGGGAGACGAGCTCCGGATCGACTACGCGGGCTCCTCGCCCGCGAGCCGCCGGGGCGTCAACGTCGTCATGAACTACACGGAGGCTTACACGACGTACGGCGTGAAGGTGATCGTGAGCCCCGAGGTCCCGAACAACGAGGGCGCCTTCCGCCCGCTCCGGATCACGGCACCCGAGGGCTCGGTCCTGAACGTCGGGCGCCCCGCCGCGGTGGCCGCCCGCCACGTCATCGGCCACTTCCTGCCCCACGTCGTCGCGGGCGCGCTCGGCCAGGCGCTCCCGGACCGCGTGATGGCCGAGGGCTCGGCGAACATCTGGGGCATCCAGGTCTCGGGCCGGGACCTCGCGGGCGCGCCGTTCACCTACGTCACCTTCTGCTCCGGCGGGACCGGGGCGCGCGCCACCAAGGACGGCCTCTCGGCGACGGCGTTCCCCTCGGGCGTCCTCGGCACGCCCGTCGAGGTGCTGGAGCAGCTCTCGCCGCTCGTCGTCGAGCGGAAGGGTCTGCGCGAGGGCTCGGGCGGCGCCGGCCGCTACCGCGGCGGGCTCGGCCAGACGATCGCCTTCCGCGTGCGCACGCGCGAGCCGTACGCGTGCTCGATCCTCGGCGACCGCACGCGCACGCCCGCGGCCGGCTTCCTCGGCGGCGGCCCGGGCGCGCCCGGCCTCGTCCTGATCGACGGCGTGGCGCCGCCGAATCCCAAGGCCGAGCAGCTCGTCGCCCCCGGTGCCCTCGTCGAGGTGCGCCTGCCGGGCGGCGGCGGGTACGGCCCGCCCGCGCAGCGCGATCCCGAGCTCGTGGCGCGCGACCTCCTGGAGGGCTACGCCCGGAGTCGATGACCCGCCGGACAGACTCACGCGCCCCGGAGGACGAGGGCGCGTGAGCGAGGCGAGGAGCGCGGCCTACTTCTGCGGGGCGTCGCCGAGGGCGACGACGACGAGCGAGCCGTG
Source organism: Candidatus Rokubacteria bacterium RIFCSPLOWO2_02_FULL_73_56 (assembly GCA_001788495.1). Taxonomy (GTDB): domain Bacteria; phylum Methylomirabilota; class Methylomirabilia; order Rokubacteriales; family CSP1-6; genus GWA2-73-35. The sequence continues at coordinate 27,391 of MGCF01000014.1, read as the reverse complement.
GGCGTCCACCGGACGCACGCCCCGCCCGTAGGCCGCCACCTCCTCGCACAGCCAGCCGACGCAGGGCGTGCGCGGATCCACCTCGTTGCGGATCGCCGCCCACTCCTTGCTCGCGGCCGAGCCGAGGGCCCGGTGGCGCGCGCTCGACTCGATGACGAGCACGAGCCGCGCGGCGTCCCCCTCGAGGCGCTTGAGCGCGGCGGCCGCCGCGTCGACCGCCCCCTGGACGAGCGCGTCGCGATCAGGGAGCGTCTCGCTCGCCGCGAAGCCTTCGGCGTAGCCGAGGCCCGTCGAGTAGTTCGCCTCGAGGCAGGCGGCGCTCGCGATGGGTTCCGCGGGCGCTGTGCCGTAGACCATCGGCGCGGAGAGCACGCTGCAGACGGTGCGCATCTTCGGGCCCATCAGCACGCGCCACGGCGCCAGGAACTGCTCGGCCGGCGCGCCGAGGCCGGGCCGGACGAAGGCGAGCCCGAGGCCGCGCGGATAGCGCATCCTGAACGGCCAGCCCGCGAGGATGAGACGGGCGATCCCCTGGCTCGCCTCGGCGAGGTTGCGGCCCGGGGCGGCGGCGACGCCGCTCACGGCGCCCTCGCTGTTGGCCAGGCAGACGACCAGGGCCCCCGCGCCCACGGCGCCGTTGTGCGTGAGAATCGCCGTGGTCGAGCCGCCGGCCACGCCGACCGCGCCGAGCGCGCCGCGGATCATGGGGACTGCGTCCTGCGTCGGCACGCCCGCGGTCACCAGGAGGACCAGATCGGGCGTCGCGCCGTGGAGGCCCGTGCGAGCCATGGCGGTCGCGCGGACGGCCGCCCAGATGGTGTCCGGATGCGAGGAGAAGCCGACCCCGACCCTGAGGACTCTTCCGGTTGCGAGCTCCGCGGCGGTGAGCGCTGTCTGCTCGATCATGACCTTCCGGGAAATGCAGTCGCGATGCCAACTCTAAGTACCTGAAATTACAGCGGTGGACTTCCTGGGAGGGCTGAATTTGTGCCAGTTCGGCAGATACTCAGTGCCGATCTATCAGAGGACGCCGTACTCCTTGAGGCGCCGGTAGATCGTGCGCCGGGAAATGCCCAGCGCCTTGGCAGCGGCCTCCTTGTCCTCGCGGTAGAAGGCGAGCGCGCGCAGGATCAGCTCCCTCTCGACGTCGGCCAGCTGTGGGATCGCGCCGCTGGTGGCCGTGGCGCCGGGCGTCGCCACGCTCCGGGTGAGGGTCGGCAGGTCGGCGAGCGCGATCTGCTCGCGCGCGCCCATCGCGTATGCGCGCTCGATCAGGTTCTCGAGCTCGCGGACGTTGCCGGGGAAGTCGTAGGCGTCGAGCGCGGCGAGCGCGTCGGGGGCGATGCCCCGGACGTCACGGTGGAAGCGGCGGTTGAATCGGCGCATGAAGTGGTTCACGAGGGAGGGGATGTCCTCGTGCCGCGCCCGGAGCGGCGGCAGGCTCACGCGCACGACGTTGAGGCGGTAGTAGAGGTCCTGGCGGAAGCGGCCCTCGGCGATCGTGCGGTCGAGGTCGCGGTTGGTGGCGGCGATCACGCGCACGTCCACCGGGTAGGCCTTGGTGGAGCCGACCGGACGGACCTGCATCTCCTGCAGCACCCGCAGGAGCTTCACCTGGAGCGGGGGCGAGAGCTCCGCGATCTCGTCGAGGAAGATCGTGCCCTCGTTGGCCCCGCGGAACAGGCCGAGCGCGTCGGAGACCGCGCCCGAGAAGGCGCCGCGCACGTGGCCGAAGAACTCGGACTCGAGCAGGTCCTCGGGGATCGCGCTGCAGTTGACGGGCATGAACGGCCCTTTGGCGCGCGAGGACAGGCGGTGGATCGCGGCGGCCACCAGCTCCTTGCCCGTGCCGCTCTCGCCCTCGATGAGCACCGGTGAGTCGGTGCCGGCCACCTTGCCGATGATCTCCTTCACCCGCTGCATGGGCACGGAGTTGCCGACGAGCTCGTTGACCGTCAGCTCCTCGCCCAGGCGCGCCCGGAGCGACTGCACCTCGCCCTTGAGGAACTTGCGCTCGGTCACGCGGGCCATGAGGTGGCGCAGCTCGTCGAGGATCAGGGGCTTGGAGAGGTAGTCGTACGCCCCCTCCTTGAGCGCCTCGACCGCCGAGGCGATCGTCGGATAGCCGGTCATGACGATGACCTCGATGGAGTCGTCGTGCTTCTTGAGCTCCTTGAGGAGCTCGAGGCCACCCATGTCGGGCATGCGGATGTCGGTGATCGCGGCGTCGTAGAGCTCCGTACGGAGTGCCTCGAGGCCCTCTTTCGCGTTGCTCGCCGTGGTCACCTGGTAGCCCCACTGGGTCAGAGCCTCCCGGAGGAGCCTCAGGATCGAGGGTTCGTCGTCGACGACAAGGATTTTCGCGGCTTCCATGTGACTCCCGGACACTGTAGCATGCGGTCGGTGTCAGACTGTCAAGCTATTCGACCGCGGGCGTTGCGCCCGGGACGCCGGCATGTTAGCGTAGGAGTTGACTTTTTCTCCCAGGAGAGCCTCGACATGGCTGACGCCACGACTGTCCACCTGACCGAGCAGAACTTCGACGAGGCCCTCGCCGCCCAGACCGGCGTGATGATGGTGGACTTCTGGGCCGAGTGGTGCGGGCCCTGCCGGGCCGTCGCCCCGGTCCTCGAGGAGCTCGCCAGGGACTCCCGGGGTCGCGTGACGCTCGCCAAGGTCAACGTGGACGAGAACCCCGGGCTCGCCGCCCGGTACGGGATCCGCTCGATCCCGACGATCCTCTTCGTGAAACAGGGCAAGGTCGCCGGCCAGGTCATCGGCGCGGTGCCCCGGGCGAAGATCAAAGAGAAGCTCGACGCGCTCGACTGACCTGCCCCCGGCGGGGACCGCATCAGTACCTCCGGCATAGGCATCCCGTCGCTCTCACCGAGCCGCGAGGAGTTCCGGCATCTCGCGGGGCAGGGGAACCTTGTGCCCGTCTTCGCCGAGCTCCCCGCCGACCTCGACACGCCGCTCTCCGCCTACCTGCGCCTGCGACCGGGCCCTTACTCGTTCCTGCTCGAGTCGGTCGAGGGCGGCGAGGTCTGGGCGCGCTACTCGTTCCTCGGCGCCGACCCGCTCATGGTGCTGACGGGCAAGAACGGCCGCATCACGCTCAAGCGGGGCGGACGGACCGAGCGCCTTCCCGACGGCAGCCCGCTCGACGCCGTCCGGGAGCTGCTGCGCCAGTTCCAGCCGGTGCCGGTGCCCGGCCTGCCGCGCTTCCAGGGCGGCGCCGTCGGCTACCTGGCGCACGACATGGTCCACCACATGGAGCGGCTGCCGCGCACGACCCGGGATGACCTCGGCCTGCCGGACGCCGTGTTCCTCTTCACCGACACGCTGCTCGTCTTCGACAACCTGCGCCATCGGCTCCTCGTGATCGCCAACGCGGCCATCGACCGCCACGACCCCGCGGCGCTCGACCGCGCCTACGACCGGGCCGCCGTGCGCATCGGCATGACGATCGCGAAGCTCTCGCGCCCGGCGCGCGCCCCGGCGCCGCTCCACCTCGCGCCGCCGGCGGCGCTCCTCGCCCAGGGCGAGGAGGGGTTCACCACCACGGTGAGCGAGGCGGAGTTCACGGAGGCGGTGCGCCGCGCCAAGGAGTACATCGCCGCGGGCGACGCCTACCAGATCGTCCTCTCGCGCCGGCTCGACTGCCGGCTCACGGCCGACCCGTTCACGGTCTACCGCGCGCTCCGGACCATCAACCCCTCCCCGTACCTCTTCTTCCTCCGGCTCGGCAAGACCACGATCGTCGGCTCCTCGCCCGAGGTGCTCGTGCGCGTCGAGGGCGACCGCGTGGACCTCCGGCCGATCGCGGGCACGCACCCCCGCGGCGCCACGGAGGCGGAGGACCGCGAGATCGAGGCCGCGCTCAAGGCCGACCCGAAGGAGCGCGCCGAGCACGTGATGCTCGTGGACCTCGGGCGCAACGACGTGGGGCGCGTGTCCGAGCTCGGCTCGGTCAGGGTGACCGAGTTCCTGGCGGTCGAGCGCTACTCGCACGTCATGCACCTCGTGAGCCACGTGACGGGCACGCGCCGGGCGGGCACCGACGCGCTCGACGTGCTCCAGGCGTGCTTCCCCGCCGGCACGCTCACCGGCGCCCCCAAGATCCGCGCGATGGAGATCATCGACGAGCTCGAGCCGACGCAGCGCGGGCCCTACGGCGGCGCCGTCGGCTACGTCTCGTACTCGGGCAACCTCGACTCCTGCATCACGATCCGGACCGTCGTCTGTCACGGCCGGCGCGCGTCGGTCCAGGTGGGCGCCGGCATCGTCGCCGACTCGGATCCGAAGACCGAGTGGCTCGAGACCGTCTCGAAGGCGCGCGGCATGGTGCTGGCGCTCCGGATGGCGTCGGGGGGCGGACGGCGATGATTCTCGTCATCGACAACTACGACTCGTTCACCTACAACCTCGTCCAGTACCTCGGCGAGCTCGGCGCCGAGATGGAGGTCGTGCGCAACGACGCGCTCGGCGTGGACCGGCTCGTCGGGATGCGGCCCGAGCGCGTCGTGGTCTCGCCCGGCCCCGGCACGCCCGACCAGGCGGGCGTCTCGATCGAGCTGATCCGCCGCCTCGGCCCGACGACGCCGATCCTCGGCGTGTGCCTCGGCCACCAGGCGATCGGCCGCGCGTTCGACGCGACCGTCGCGCGCGCGCGGACCCAGATGCACGGCAAGACCTCGTCGATCCGTCACGACGGCCGGGGGGTCTTCGCCGGGCTCGAGAACCCGTTCGTCGCGACGCGCTACCACTCGCTCGCCGTCGTGCGCGAGACCGTGCCGGAGGAGCTCGAGGTCTCGGCCGAGGCGGAGGACGGCGAGATCATGGGCATCCGCCATCGGCGCTGGCCGATCGAGGGCGTGCAGTTCCACCCCGAGTCGATCCTGACCCTCGAGGGGAAGAAGCTGCTGAAGAACTTCCTCGCCGTGGTCCCGCGGTGAGCCCGGGCCGGCCGACCGAGCGCGCGCTGATCGAGCTCATCCGCCGGGCCGCGCCGGCGCCGGCCGGCGTCCGCGTCGGGATCGGCGACGACTGCGCCGTGCTCGAGCCGAGCGTGGGCGCCTCGCTGCTCGCGACGACCGACCTGCTGCTCGAGGACGTGCACTTCCGTCGCCGCTACGCGCGCCCGCGCGACGTGGGCTGGAAGGCGCTCGCCGTGAACCTCTCCGACATCGCCTCGATGGGCGGTCGCCCCCGCTGGGCGCTCGTCGCCCTCGCCTGCCCGGAGGACGTGACGACCGACGAGGTCGAGGCGTTCTGGGCCGGCGCCCTCGCGCTCGCCGCGGAGCACGGCGTCGCGGTCGTCGGCGGCGACACCGCCGCGTCGCCGCACGGCTGGGCCGTCAACGTCACGGTCCTCGGCGAGACCGGGCGGCCGCCGCTGCTGCGGTCCACGGCGCGTCCCGGCGACGTGGTCGCGGTCACGGGCGCCCTGGGGCGCTCGGCGGCGGGCCTGGCGCTCCTCGAGCACCCGGACGCGGCCCGCGGCCTCACCGCGGAGGCGCGTGAGGACGCCACCGGGGCGCACCTCCGACCCCTGCCCCGCGTCCGCGAGGGGCAGTGGCTCGCGGCGGCCGGCGGCGTGACGGCGATGATCGACCTCTCCGACGGCCTCGCCACCGACCTCGGCCACGTCGTCGAGGAGAGCCGCGTGGGCGCGCGCGTCGACCTGCCGCGCGTGCCCGTGGGCGTGAGCGCGCGCGCCGCCGCCGCGGCCCTCGGGCGCGACGCGCTCGCCTGGGCCACCAGCGGCGGGGAGGACTACGAGCTCCTGCTCACGTGCGCGCCGGACGCCTACGCGCGCCTGGCCGCGGGGCTCGAGACCGCCACGGGCACGCCGCTCAGCGCGGTCGGCGAGATCGCCGCCGCGGGCACCGGCCTCCACTGGACAGACGCCGCGGGGCGCGAGGTCGCGGTCGGCCCCGGCTTCGAGCACTTCGTGACGGGGCGCGCGCGTGTCTGACGGCGTCCTCGCCCGCCTGCTCGTCCTCGGGGCGCTCCTCGTCTGCTCGGCGATCCTCACGGGCGCGGAGGCGGCGTATTTCTCGCTCGGACGCGCGCGGCTCCGGCGCGTCGCGCAGCGCCAGGCGGGCGACACGGCGCCCGAGAAGCTGATCGACCGCCCGCACGATCTGCTCGTCACGCTGCTCGTGGCGATCACGCTCATCAACATCAGCGCCTCGGCGCTCGCCGCCGACGTCGCCGACGACGTGTTCGGCCACCGCCTCGGCCTCGCCGTGCAGATCATCGGGACCATCCTGATCCTCACCACCTTCGGCGAGGTGCTGCCGATGACGCTCGCGGTGAAGTACCCCGAGCGCTTCCTGGCGTTCGTGCACCGCCCGGTGGGCTGGCTCGGCACCCTGCTGGCGCCCGTGCGCCTGGCCCTCGGTGGCCTCACCGCGCTCACCGTGCGGCTCGCCGGCCACGAGCGGAAGGAGGGCCCCGAGCTCACCGAGGAGGAGCTGCGGACGCTCGTGGACGTGGGCGCCAGCGAGGGGGTCGTCGAGCGCGAGGAGCGCGAGATGATCCACAAGGTCTTCGAGCTGGAGGACACGCTCGTGCGGTCCGTGATGGTGCCGCGCACCGACATGTTCTGCCTCGACGTCGAGAGCCCTGCGGACGAGATCCTCCCCGCGCTCCGCGAGCACCTGCACTCGCGCGTCCCCGTGTACGAGGGCTCGCTGGACGTCATCATCGGCATCCTCTACACCAAGGATCTGCTCCCGCACGTGGCCGGCCTGCCCGCGGGCTTCGACCTGCGCGCGCACCTCCACCCGCCCTACTTCGTGCCCGAGTCCAAGCGCGCCGACGCGCTGCTCCAGGAGTTCCAGGCCAAGAAGCTCCATCTGGCGATCGTCGTGGACGAGTACGGCGGGACGGCCGGCCTGGTCTCGCTCGAGGACCTGCTCGAGGAGCTGGTCGGCGAGATCCAGGACGAGTTCGACGAGCCCGAGCGGCTCCTCCAGCGGGTGGACGCGACGACCTTCCGCGTGGCGGGCAAACTCCCGATCGACGAGCTGAACGCGGCCACGGGCCTCCGGCTCTCGAACGAGGCCTACGACACCGTCGGCGGCTGGGTGCTCGACCTCTTCGGCCGCGTGCCGCGCAAGGCCGAACGGGTCGAGACGCCCGAGCTGTCCGTGACGGTCGAGAAGGTGGAACGCACGCGGATCGTCGAGGTCCTCGTCGCGCTGCGTCGGCCCGCGTCCGAGGAGGTGGCGGCGTGACACTGCTCTGGCTCGCCGCGGCGTGCCTGCTCGCGACGATGTTCTTCTCGGCCGCCGAGATGGCGTTCATCGCGGCGAACCGCCTGCGGCTGCGCCACGCGGCCGAGGCCGGCAGCCGGACTGCCGCGCGGTACCTCGAGGCCTTCCGCCAGCCCGAGCGGACGCTCTCCACCGCGATGATGGGCGTCACCATCGCCCACATCGTCGCCTCGTCCACCGCGACGTGGAGCCTCCTGCCCGTCGTCGGGAAGTGGGCCCCGCTCCTCGTCACCGCGGTGCTCACGCCCGTGATGCTGGTGTTCGGGGAGATCATCCCGAAGGCGGTCGCGCGCGAGTGGGCCACGAGCCTGATCCTCCGCCTCTACTGGCCGCTCACGTGGGCCGCCGTTCTGCTGGGCCCGTTCGTCGCGGTCGCCCGGCTCGTCGTCAGCGCCTCCCTGCGGCTCTTCGGTGGGCACGAACCCGACACTCGCGCCTTCGTCTCGCGCGAGGAGCTGAAGGCCCTGCTCCAGCTCGAGCCCGGCGAGGCCGACGTGACGACGCAGGAAGCGGAGATGATCGACAAGATCTTCGACCTCGGCGACACGACGGTGCGCGAGGTGATGGTGCCGCTCGTCGAGGTCACGATGCTCCCCGAGACGGCCACGCCACAGGAGGCGATCGGGGTGATCCACGAGCGCGGGTTCTCGCGCATCCCGGTGTACCGGCAGAGGGAGACGGACATCGTCGGCGTCGTGGCCGCGATGGACCTGCTGAGCCGCGGCGCGCAGGCGGCGACCCTGGGCGAGCTCGCGCGGGCACCGTACTATGTGCCGGAGACCAAGCGCATCGACGACCTGCTCCGCGAGATGCAGCGCGCCCGGACCCACATGGCGGTCGTCGTGGACGAGTACGGTGGCTCCACCGGCGTGGTCACGCTCGAGGACGTCCTGGAAGAGATCGTCGGCGAGATCCAGGACGAGCACGACCGCACCCCGGCGTCGGTCGAGCGCCTGCCGGACGGCACCTTCCTGGTGCTGGCGCGCACGAACATCGACGAGCTGAACGAGGCGCTCGACTGGAACCTCCCCAAGGAGGACTACGAGACGGTCGCGGGGCTCGTGCTGGCGACGGTGCACCGCATCCCCAGGAAGGGCGAGGAGTTCCAGATCCCCGGCTACACGATCACGGTGCTGGAGGCCGACGTCCGTCGCGTCGCGGCGGTCAAGATCGCGCCGACCTCGGGCATCGGCACGCACCAAGGAGGTGCCTGAGGATGGCTGGCAAGATGGTCGAGCTCCAGGCGAACGGCACCCGGACGTCCGCGTATCTCGCGACCCCCGCCGCCGGCGCGGGCCCCGGCGTCGTCGTCATCCAGGAGTGGTGGGGGCTCGTCGGGCACATCAAGAGCGTGTGCGACCGCTTCGCCGCGGAGGGCTTCACAGCGCTGGCGCCCGACATGTACCACGGCAAGATCGCGACCGAGCCGGACGCGGCGGAGAAGCTCTTCATGGCGCTCAACATCGCCCAGGCCGAGAAGGACCTGCGCGGCGCTGCCCGCTATCTGCTGGACCACTCGTCGACGAAGAAGCTCGGCGCGGTCGGCTTCTGCATGGGCGGCCAGCTCGCGCTGTTCGCCGCGACGCTCAACCCGTCGATCGGCGCCTGCGTGAACTTCTACGGCATCCACCCGAACGTCAAGCCGGACTACTCGAAGCTCTCGGGCCCGGTGCTGGGCCTCTTCGCCGGGAACGACGCCTACGTCACGCCGCAGGTCGCGCGCGACACCGACGCGGCGATCAAGAAGGCGGGCAAGCGGTCGGAGTTCCACGTGTACCCGGGCGTGGATCATGCCTTCTTCAACGACGAGCGGCCCGGCGCCTACAACAAGCCGGCCGCCGAGGACGCCTGGAGGCGGACGCTCGCCTTCTTCCGGCAGCACCTCCCGTAGCTGCCGCGACGCGGGTGGGGAGCGGAGGCCCTCCGAGACCTGTTGCTTCTGGGGGTTGCTTCGGCGTCGAGCGAACGAAACAGGCCGACGTACTGAGCGGAGCGGTAGGGGCGGTGAGCTGGGTTCGGCCGCGCGGGCGGGTTCGGTCGGCCGGCCACTTCGTGGACATGGAGAAGCCCGACCTCCTGGCCCAGCTCATCACGCGGTTCGTCACCGAGGCCTGACAGGGAGACGCGATGCACCTCATGTACTTCACCGAGCAGCCGATGTCGGCGTACGACGCGCAGGCGGGCCTCGACTTCGGGGCGACCGCAACGCACGGCCTTCGTGGAGTACGCGATCGGGCGGCGCTCGACCCTGCGCGGCGCCGACTTCGAGGACCAGATCGCCAATCAGCAGATCGTGGCCGGGACGCCGAAGACCGTGATCCCGAAGCTCCGGCGGCTGCTCGAGGAGACGCGGCCGTCCATCATGGGATTCTGGGCCGCCGACGGGTTCGTCTCGAGCGAGGACACGCGGACCTGCATCCGTTTCCTCGGCCAGGAGGTGCTGCCCGCGCTGCGGAACTGGGGCTCTGGAGCCCGTTCGAGGCCAACGCGCCGACCGGCATCAACTTTCCGGAGCCGGCGCGCCCCAGAGACGCCGCGCGCTAGTCACCGGTAGGGGTCCGTACCCTGCGGGCCCTCGATGACGACCTGGACGATGGTGATCACGCTTCCCGTCATGCCGTTGGCCCACAGGTGCATCCGAATCGCCGGGTTGTTCGTGTTCACGGCCGGCGGCGCCGCGAGCTCCGAGCCGGCGTTGAAAGCGGCGCCCGGTAGCACGCTGAAGGATTTCACCATCCAGCCGTTCTTCAGACGAAAGTTCTGGTACGCGCGCCAGTCCAACGCCTGCCCGGTCGGGCCCGGGCAGGCCAGGCTAAACTGCGTGCCGTCTGCGGTCCGGGTGACGTTGCTGTAGCAGCCGGTGATGAACTCGGGCGCCTGCATCAGCTCGGCGCCCGCGGCCTTGGCTCGGTCGAAGTCGAGAATCTCAGTCACGCGGGTGATGACGGGCGGCAGCACTCGGGGCGGGGACGGAGGAGCCGCCGCCGCGGCGGCGACGACGATGTAGTTGCCGATCTCCTGGACGCGATTATAGGCCGCCCAGATATTGCCGTCCTTCTTGGCGAAGGCATATCCCCTGATCGTGTACGTCCCGGGGGCCAGTGGGTTGCTCGTCCACGTCGGCTGCGTGCTGGTGACCTGGCCTCCGCCGGGCACGACGCTAAAGGTGAAGTGCAGCGTGGTGCCTGAGGGAGCGCACGAAACGGTCGCGACGCCGGCCGTGACTTTCACCGCGGTGTTCGAGCGCCCAGCCGGCTCCGCCGACATCGTGAGCGGCATCTTGACGTCGTAGTCGTTGACGTTCGTCGTCACCTGCGCGCTGCCGCGCTTCGCGATGACGCGGAGCCGGTAACGGCCCGCGGAAGGCGGAGTCCAGGCGAACGACGCGGCCGAGCCGAAATTCCGCAGGCCCACCTGTGCCCCGTCGACGGTCCGGTAGACGATGAACTGATACGACGTCTCTCCGGGCGCCCCCCCCGCGACCGTGGCGTTGAGCGTCACCTCCCCCGGGCACGTCCAGCCCGACGGCGGGCCCGCGGTCAGGGCCACCGTCAGGGGCGCGGACGTGACGTTCGCGGGCGCGACGTACGCCACCCAGACCTCGGGCCGATGATTCGCGTTGTTCGTGTCGCTGAAGGCCGAGCCGATGAAGACCTTGTAGAAGAACCCTCCGACGGTCGGGCCCGTCTCGGTGAAGCTGAATTGCTGCGTCTGGCCGGCGGCGAGCCGCGGAACCTCGTGGAACGCGCCGATCTGCTTGATGAAACCCTGCCCGGTGTTGTCGAACTTGTTCAGGGAGACCTTGTATCCCGCCGGGAGTCGGTCGGGGCCGTTGTTCTTGAGCCGTACCGTGAAGCTCTTGTCCTGCTGGGCCGGCGACTCGCCCGTCGGCGTGAGAAAGACCGCCTCCAGATCGTAGGCCGCCTGTGCCTCGTTCATCCCCGCGAACCCGCTCAGCAGAAGCGCCGCGCACAGAGCACCGGGAGCGATCCACCGTTTGGTCATACCCCTCCCCCATCGTGGCGCCGATCGGCCGGCCGGCGCGCCCATTCATAGGGAATGACGCCTGTCGGGCTCGGCAGCATCGACAAGAGGCGGCCGGCCGTCACTCCATGAAGCGGGCGAGGTCGGGCAAGGCGAGCGAGCGGTCGAGATAGCCGAAGGTGCCCTTGTCGGCCACCTCGCGGGCGGCGTCGAGCAGGCCGCTCATCGCCATGCGATAGAGGAACGTCGCGAGGCTGATCAGCCGCACCCCCGCCGCCTGCAGCTCGGCCACGCTGAACGACTTGCCCTTGATGCCGGCCATGAAGTTGACCGCCTTCGACACGGCGGCGCAGACCGCGCGCACCGCCGCGAGGTCCGGCAAGCCGGGCGCCATCAGCACTTCGGCGCCGGCCTTCTCGAACGCCGGCAGGCGCGCGATCGTGTCGTCGAGGCTCGGGGTGCCGGTAGGGGCGGTGAGCCGTGTTGGCGGGACGATGTTGGCGGACAACCAACGGCCCTTCATGCGCACTGAGTGCTACCGTGGTCGAGGAGGGCCCCCCCCGCCGCACTCAGCGGGCTACGCGGAGGCGGCCGCGGACTTCTCCCGCTTCTTGCGCTTGCCCGGGGCCCCAGCCGCGCCTCTCGGGGCCTTCTCCTTCTTCTCCGCCTTGCGCTCCTTCTCCTTCGGCCTCTCGGCACGGTCCACCAGCTCGAGCAGCACCACCGGTGCGTTGTCGCCCGGGCGCCGGCCGGCCTTGATGATCCGCGTGTAGCCGCCGTTGCGGTCGCCGAAGCGCGGCGCGATCGTGCCGAAGAGCTGGCCGACCACCTCGGTGTCGGGGACCATCGAGAGCACCTGCCGGCGCGCGTGGAGGCTGTCGCGCTTGGCGAGCGTGATCATCCGCTCGGCGAGCCCCCGCACGGCCTTGGCCTTCGCCTCGGTCGTCTGGATGCGCTCGTGGCGGAAGAGCGCCACGAGCAGGTTGCGGAACAGCGCCCAGCGGTGCTGGGTCAGCCGTCCCAACTTGAAGCCGGCCTTGCGGTGCCTCATCGAGCCACGCCCTTTCCGATCCTCTCACCGCTCGGCTCGCCGCCCCGACGGCGGCTCACCTCGCCCTGCCCTTTCCGATCCTCTCACCGCTCGGCTCGCCGCCCCGACGGCGGCTCACCTCGCACTGCCCCGGCCCAGCGCGCCCAGCACGTTCGGGTCGATGCGCATACCGAGCGACAGCCCGAGGGCCGCCAGCGCGGTCTTGATCTCGTCGATGGACTTCTCACCGAGGTTCTTCACGTGCTCGAGGTCCGCCTCGCTCTTCTGCACCAGGTCGACGACCAGGTTGAGGTCGGCGCTCTTGAGCGCGTTGAGCGCTCGCGCCGGGAGCGCCAGCTCCTCCAGCGTCTTGGCGAGCGCGTCGCGCAGGTAGGCCTCACCCGAGGCTTCCGGGCCCTCCTCGTCGGCGTCGCGCACGCCCGCCGCGAGCGGGCGGAAGTGCTCCTCGAGGTACGTCGCCGAGCGAGTCAGCGCGTCGTCCGGGCTGACCGTGCCGTTCGTCCAGATCTCGAGGATGAGCTTCTCGTAGTCGGTGATCTTCCCGAGCCGCGACATCTCGACGTTGTACGCCACGCGCGTGATCGGCGAATACGCCGAGTCCAGCGGGATCGCGCCCGCCGGCACCGGCAACTTCTTGCGGCCGGCGCTCTCGTAACCGCGACCGATGCCGATGCCGAGCTCGATCCCCACGGCGGTGGGCGACTCGAGCGTGAACAGATGGAGCTCGGGGTTCGCGACCTCGAGCTCGGTCTCGGGCACGTCCGCGCCCGTGACGGCCCTCGGCCCGGTCACGTCGATGCGGACGATCTTCGCCTCTCCCGAGGGGACCTGGATGACCAGCTTCTTGAGATTGAGGAGCACGTCGACCGTCCCCTCCTTCACGCCCGGGATCGGCGTCTCCGCGTTGCGCACGCCCTCGATCCTGACCCACGCGATCGCGGCGCCCGACACGATCGCCAGCAGCGTGCGCCGCAGCGAGTTCCCGACGGTGAGCGCGTACCCCTTCTCGAACGGCTCCGCGACGAGTCGCCCGTAGCGGTCGCTCAAAATCTCCCACTCGATCTTCTTCGGCTTCTGAAACGGAATCCGTGGCATGTTCCCCCGCCTGCTCTCTTCGCTACTTGCTGTACAGCTCGACGATGAGCTGCTCGCTCACCGGGATCTGAATATCGTCGCGGAGCGGCAGGCTCCGGACGACGCCTTTCTTTTCGTTCGTGTCGAGCTCGAGCCACGGCGGCACCTGGCCCCGGCCGCCGCCCAGGTTGTCGTCCACGCGCGCCTGCATCTTCGAGGTCGGGCGCAGCTGCACCGTCTCGCCGACCCTGACGATGTACGAGGGGATCGAGACCTTCCGCCCGTTCACCTGGAAGTGGCCGTGTGCGACCATCTGCCGGCCCTCACGGCGCGAGGCCGCGAAGCCGAGCCGGTGCACGACGTTGTCGAGCCGGAGCTCGAGCAGCCGCAGCAGATTCTCGCCGGTGACCCCCTTCTGGGACTCGGCCCACTGGAAATACTTGCGGAACTGGCTCTCGAGCACGCCGTAGATCCGCTTCGCCTTCTGCTTCTCGCGCAGCTGCACGCCGAACGGCGTCAGCTTGCTGCGGCCGAGGCCGTGCTGGCCGGGCGGGTAGTTGCGCCGCTCGATCGCGCACTTGTCCGTGAAGCAGCGTGCTCCCTTGAGGAAGAGCTTCTGCCCTTCACGCCGGCACAGGCGGCACTTCGCATCGCGATACCGCGCCATCGTCGCCTCCTACACCCGCCGCCGCTTCGGCGGGCGGCACCCGTCGTGCGGGATCGGCGTCACGTCGCGGATCGCGGTGATCTCCAGGCCCACGGCCTGCAGCGAGCGGATCGCGGCCTCGCGGCCGGCCCCCGGCCCCTTCACGAAAACCTCGATCTGCTTCAGCCCGTACTCCATGGCCTTGCGCGCGGCGATCTCCGCCGCCGTCTGCGCGGCGAAGGGCGTGCTCTTGCGCGAGCCCTTGAACCCGGCGCTCCCGGCACTGGACCAGGAGACGACGTTGCCCGTCTTGTCGGTGAGCGTCACGATGGTGTTGTTGAACGTCGCCTGGATGTGCGCGACGCCGATGCGAACCTCGCGCCGCTCCCGGCGCTTGCCGCCCTTCTTCCGTGGTGTCGGCTGCTTTGCTTCCTCGGCCATGCCTTACGCTCCTGCCTTCTTGGGCGCCGGGGCCGCCGCGGGGGCCGCCGCCGGCTTCTTCTTGACCATCACGCCGCGACGGGGGCCCTTCCGGGTCCGCGCGTTGGTGTGCGTGCGCTGCCCACGCACCGGCAACCCGCGCCGGTGGCGGATGCCCCGGTACGCGCCGATGTCCATGAGGCGCTTGACGTTCATGGACACCTCACGGCGCAGGTCGCCCTCGACCTTGTGGTCGCGCTCGATGAGCTCCCGGATGCGCCCGACCTCTTCCTCGGTCCACGCCTTGACCCGCTTGTTCGGATCGACGTTGGCCCGCCCGAGGATCTTCCTCGCGGTCGCCCGCCCGAGGCCGTAGATATATGTGATCGCGACTTCGCCGCGCTTCTCGCGGGGAAGGTCCACTCCGGCGACTCGTGCCATGCCCTGCCTCCGCTCTCAGCCCTGCCGGGCCTTGTGCCGCGGGTTCTTGCAGATGATGCGGGTCACGCCCTGACGTCGCACGATCTTGCAGTGCTCGCAGCGCACCTTGATCGATGGTCGCACTTTCATGTCGTCGCTCGTCTCCTACTTGAAGCGGTACGTGATCCGGCCGCGCGTGAGATCGTACGGCGACAGCTCGACCTTCACCCGGTCGCCGGGCAGAATGCGGATGAAGTTCATGCGCATCTTGCCGCTGACGTGCGCCAGCACGCGGTGTCCGTTCTCGAGCTCCACCCGGAACATGGCGTTCGGCAGCGGCTCCACGACCGTTCCCTCGACCTCGATCGCGTCTTCTTTTGTCATCTCCGCGTCAGCACCTCGGGGCCGTGTTCCGTCACCGCGATGGTGTGCTCGAAGTGCGCGGCGAGGCTCCCGTCGCGCGTCACGGCCGTCCACCCGTCGTCCAGGATCTTGACCTCCCAGCTGCCCATCGTCACCATCGGCTCGATCGCGAGCACCATCCCCGGCTTGAGCTGAGGGCCGCGCCCGGGCTCGCCGAAGTTCGGGATCTGCGGCTCCTCGTGCAGCGCCCGCCCGATGCCGTGGCCGACGAACGCGCGCACCACCGAGAAGCCGTTGGCCTCGACGTGCGACTGCACCGCGTGGGACACGTCCGATAGCCTCCGGCCCACCCCGCACTCGGCGATGGCCCGCTCCAGGCTCTCGCGCGTCACGTCGAGCAGCCGCTGGACGTCCGGCGGGATCTCACCGACCGCGAGCGTGAACGCGCAGTCCGCGTAGTAGCTGTCCACGATGCATCCGAGGTCGAGGCCGACGATGTCGCCCTCCTTGAGCCGCCGGTGGGCGGAGGGGATCCCGTGGACGACCTCGTCGTTGAGCGAGACGCACACGGTACCCGGGAAGCCCCGGTAGCCCTTGAACGCCGGCCGCGCGCCGCGGCTGGCGATGAAGGTCTCGACGCCCTCGTCGATCTCGAGCGTCGACATCCCCGGCTTCACGATCTCGTGCAGGCGCTCCATCACGTCGGCGAGCACGGCGCCGGCGCGCCGCATGATCCCGATCTCCCGCGGGCTCTTCAGCACGATCACCGCGCGTCCCCGGCCGCCTCGCGGATGGCGCGGCGGATCCCGTCGATCGGTCCCTCGCCGCGCACCGTCCTGAGGAGGCTGTGCCCGCGGTAGTAGTCGAGCAGCGGCGCCGTCTGGCGGGTGTACACCTCGAGCCGGTTACGGACGGTTTTCTCGCTGTCGTCCTCGCGCTGATAGAGCTCGCCGCCACACTTGTCGCAGATACCGGTCTTCGCCGGAGGCGCCGAGACGAGGTGATACGTCGCCTGGCACTGCCGGCAGACCCGGCGCCCGGTGAGCCGTCGCAGGAGCTCGGCCTCCGAGACGTCGAAGAAGACCACCGCGCCGAGGGCCTGGCCGGTCTCCGCGAGCACCTTCCCCAGGGCCTCGGCCTGCGCGATCGTCCGCGGGAAGCCGTCGAGGATGAAGCCCTTCGTCGCGTCCGCCGCGGCGAGACGCTCGCGCATGAGGTCGATGATCACGTCGTCGGGCACGAGCGCGCCCTGCTCCATGTAGCGCTGGGCTGCGAGCCCGAGCCGCGTGCCCGCCGCCACGGCCTCGCGGAGCATGTCGCCCGTCGCCAGGTGCGGCACGCCCCACTCGCGCGCGAGCTCCCGCGCCTGCGTGCCCTTGCCGGCACCCGGAGGCCCCAAGAACGCGACCCGCATGCTCACCCGCGCGCGAACGCGCCCCGCGACTTCGACGGCCGCTTGAGGAAGCCCTCGTAGTTGCGCATCAGGAGGTGCGATTCCATCTGCCGGACGGTGTCGAGCGCGACGCCGACCACGATGAGCAGGCTGGTGCCGCCGAAGTAGAACGGCACGTTGAACCAGCGGATCATGTAGTCCGGCAGCACCGAGATGAGCGCGAGGAACAGGGCGCCCGGCAGCGTGATCCGCGTCAGCGTGCGGTCGATGTGCTCGGCCGTCTTCTTGCCGGGCCGGACGCCCGGGATGAACCCGCCGTACTTCTTCATGTTGTCGGCGAGATCGACCGGGTTGAAGACGATCGCCGTGTAGAAGTACGCGAAGAAGACGATCAGCGCCATGTACAGCACGGTGTAGGTGAAGCGACCCGGCGAGAGCGAGTCGGAGATCGCCTGCATCCACGGGTGCGGCGCGAAGCGCGTCAGCGTCGCGGGGAACAGGATCAGCGACGAGGCGAAGATGACCGGGATGACGCCCGCCGTGTTGATCCGGAGCGGGATGTGGGTGGACTGCCCGCCGTAGACGCGCCGACCCACCACGCGCTTGGCGTACTGCACCGCGATCTTGCGCTGGCCCTCCTGCATCAGCACGACCGCGGCGGTGATGGCGATCATGACGGCGACGATCGCGCCGAAGACGAAGAGCTTCAGCTCGCCCGTGCTGATCAGCGTATACGACGCGGTCACGGCCGAGGGCAGGCGGACGACGATGCCGGCGAAGATGATCAGCGAGATGCCGTTGCCGATGCCCTTCTCGGAGATCTGCTCGCCCATCCACATGATGAGCGCGGTCCCCGCGGTGAGCGTGACCATCGTCAGCAGGCGGAAGCTCCAGCCGGGCGTCGGAACGATCGAGATGCCCGTCGGGCTCCGCATGCTCTCGAGGCCGTACGCGATCCCGAGCGACTGGACCGCGGAGAGGACAATCGTGCCGTAGCGCGTGTACTGGGTGATCTTCTTCCGTCCCGCCTCGCCCTCCTTCGCGAGCCGCTCGAGCGCCGGGATCACGACCGTGAGCAGCTGCAGGATGATCGACGCCGAGATGTACGGCATGATCCCGAGCGCGAAGATCGAGAGCCGCCGGAGGTTGCCGCCCGAGAACAGGTCGACCATGCCGAGCAGCGTGCCCTGCACCTGGTCGAAGAACTGCGCCAGCGCATTCCCGTCGATGCCCGGCGTCGGCACGTGGGCACCGAGGCGGTAGGCGAAGAGCACGAGCGCGGTGAACACGATGCGACGCTTGAGCTCCGGGATCTTGAGGACGTTCCGGAAGCTCTGCAGCCCTTCGATCACGACGCCGCCACCTGCCCGGTCAGCACCTCGACCCGGCCGCCCTTCGCCTCGATCTTGGCGCGCGCCGACTCGCTCACCGCGTGCGCCTTCACGATCAGCGCGTGCGCGACGTCGCCCTCGCCGAGAATCTTCACCCGGCCGCGCGCGCTCGTGCGGATCAGGCCGGCCTGGACGAGGGCGTCCGGGTCGACGACCGCGTTCGCGCCGAAGCCGCCGAGGGCCTTGACGTTCACCACGGCGTACTCGGTCTTGCCGCCGTACGGCAGGAAGCCACGCTTGGGCAGCCGCCGGTAGAGCGGCATCTGGCCGCCCTCGAAGCCGCCGGCCTTGCCGCCGCCCGAGCGGGCCTTCTGGCCCTTGTGGCCCTTGCCCGACGTCTTGCCGTGGCCGGAACCCGGTCCGCGCCCGATCTTCTTGCGCCGCCTCTTCGCGCCCGGCGCGGGGCGCAGCTCGTCAAGCCTCATGGCTCACCTGGAGCACGTGGGGCACCTTGGCGATCATGCCGCGCACCGTCGCGGTGTCCTCGTGGGTCACCTGCTGGTTCATGCGCCGGAGCCCGAGCGCCTTGACCGTCGCCTCCTGCTTCGGGGAGAGCCCGATCATGGAGCGCTTGAGCGTGACCTTAAGCTTCTTGCTTGCCACCGACCGTCTCCTCCGCGCCCACGCCATCGCCGCGGCGCCGCACGGCATGCAGATCTTGCAGGCGCTTGATCCGCCTGAGCGCGTCGATCGTCGCCTTGAGCACGTTGTGTGGGTTGTTCGAGCCGAGCGTCTTCGTCAGGATGTCCTGCACGCCCGCCGCCTCGAGGACGGGCCGCACCGCGCCGCCCGCGATGACACCCGTGCCCGGCACCGCCGGCTTGAGGAACACGCGCCCGGCGCCGAAGTGCCCGGTGATCTCGCAGGGGATCGTCGTCTCCCTGAGCGGCACGAAGATCAGGTCCTTCTTGGCGTGCTCGACGGCCTTGCGGATCGCCTCGGGGACTTCGTGGGCCTTGCCGAGGCCGACGCCCACGTGGCCCCGCCCGTCGCCCACGACGACGAGCGCCGTGAACGAGAAGCGGCGGCCGCCCTTGACGACCTTGGCCACGCGGTTGATGGACACCACCCGGTCGTTCAGCTCGAGCACGCTCGGATCGATCTTCGCTTCAGCCACTCAGTATCCCCCTCGCTCGCGCGACCCTAGAAGATCAGCCCACCGGCGCGCGCGGCATCCGCCAGCGCCTTGACCCGCCCGTGGTACTTGTAACCGCCTCGATCGAACACGATGCGCTCGATACCTGCGGCCTTCGCCTTCTGCGCCACGAGCTCGCCCACCGCCTTCGCCGAGGCGACGTTGCCCCCGGTGCGATGCTGCGCGAGGAACGTCTTGCTCCGGCTGTCCACCGCCAGCAGGGTCCGCGCCGCGTCGTCGTCCACGAGCTGCGCGTAGATGTGGTTCGTGCTCCGGAACACCGCGAGGCGCGGCCGCGCGGCCGAGCCGCGCACCCAGCGCCGCAGGCGGTGATGCCGGACGTCCCGGGCCGCGCGCCGCTCCTTCGTGATCATTTCGCGCCTGCCTTCTTGCCGACCTTGCGGCGGATCACCTCGTCCGCGTACTTGACGCCCTTGCCCTTGTACGGGTCCGGCTTCCGGAGCGCGCGAAGCTTCGCCGCGGTCTCGCCGAGCAGCGCCTTGTCCGCGCCGCGCAGCGTGATCGCCGTCTGCTTGTCGATCTCGGCGGTGATCCCCTCGGGCAGCGGGAAGATCACCGGATGCGAGTAGCCGAGCGCCAGCTGGATGATCCGTCCCTGGATCTGGGCGCGATACCCGATGCCGACGATCTCGAGCTTCTTCTCGAACCCGTCCTTGACCCCCGTCACCATGTTCGCGACGAGCGCGCGCGCGAGGCCGTGCAGCGCGCGGACCCGGCGGTCGTCGCCCGCCCGCGTGATGACCAGCTCGTTGTTCTCGAGCTTCGCGCTGAGGCCCACGGGCACCGGCTGCGACAGCTTGCCCTTCGGCCCCTCGGCGCGAACGCTCGCGCCCTCGACCTGGACCCTGACGCCCTGCGGGATCTTGATGGGCTTCCTGCCGATCCGTGACATCAGTCGCCTCTCACCACACGTAGGCGAGGACTTCGCCGCCGACCTTCTGCTTGCGCGCGTCCCGGCCGGTGACCACACCCCGCGACGTCGAGACGAGCGCCACGCCCATTCCGCCGAGGATCGACGGGATGCTGTCGTGCCCGACGTAGACGCGGCGCCCGGGCGTCGACACGCGCACCAGGCCCGAGATGACTTTCTCGTTGCCCGGCCCGTACTTGAGGTAGACGCGCAGCGTCCCCTGCTTCGTGTCCTCGAGCACCCGGAAGTTCTTGACGAAGCCCTCGTCCTTCAGGATCTCGGCGATGCGCACCTTGAGGCGCGACGCCGGGATGTCCACCTTCTCGTGCTCCGCACGGCTCGCATTGCGGATCCGCGTCAGCATGTCGGCGATCGGGTCGCTGCGCATGGCTACCAGCTCGCTTTCACGATGCCGGGCACCTCGCCCTTGAGCGCGAGCTCGCGGAAGCACAGCCGGCACATCTGGAACTTGCGGAGGTAGCCGCGCGGCCGGCCGCAGAGCTTGCAGCGGCGGTAGGCGCGCGTGCTGAATTTCGGCGCGCGCTGCGATTTCATGATCAGAGCGGTCTTGGCCATACGCCTGCTACTCCCTGAACGGCATGCCGAGGTGCGTGAGGAGCGTCTTGGCGTCCTCGTCCGTCCGCGCCGTCGTGACGATGTTGATGTCCATTCCACGGATCTTGTCGACCTTGTCGAACACGATCTCCGGAAAGATGACCTGCTCCCGAAGCCCCAGCGCGTAGTTGCCCCGCCCGTCGAAGCCCTTCGGCGGCACGCCCTTGAAGTCGCGCACGCGCGGCAGCGCGATGCTGATCAGTCGGTCCAGGAACTCGTACATCCGCGCGCCGCGCAGGGTCACCTTCGCGCCGATCGGCACGCCCTCGCGCAGCTTGAAGTTCGCGATCGACTTCTTCGCGCGGGTGACGATCGGCTTCTGCCCCGCGATCGTCTGCAGGTCGGCCGTCGCGAAATCCAGGACCTTGGCGTTCTCCCGCCCCTCGCCGACGCCCATGTTGATGACGATCTTCTCGAGCCGCGGCACCTGGAACGGGTTCGTGTAGCCACGCTCTTTCATGATCGCGGGCAGGACCGTCCGCTGGAACGCCTCCTTGAGCCGTGGCGGGACCTCGCCGGCCCCCTTCGGACGGCCCTTCGCCGCCGTGCCGGCCTGCGGCGCAGCGTCTCCCTTCTTCGGCTGGCCCTTGCCCGCGGCGGGCTTGGCCGCCTGGGGCTTCTGGGCTGGCTTCGGCGCTTCTTTTGCCATGGTCTCTAACCCTTGTCGATCGGCTCGCCGCACTTCTTGCAGACGCGGAGCTTCCGGCCGTCGCCGAGCACCTGGACGCCGGTCCGCACCGGCCGGTCGCAGCGGCCGCAGACGAGCAGGACGTTGGACAGCGCCAGCGGGTTCTCGCGCTCGATGATGCCGCCCTGCCGTAGCTTCTGCGTCGGCCGCTGGTGCTTCTTGATCATGTTGATCTTCTCGACCAGCACCCGGCCCTCGGCCTGCAGCACGCGCAGCACCTTGCCGCGCTTGCCGCGCTCGCGGCCAGCGATGACCGCTACCGTGTCTCCGCGTCGGACGTGAATGCTGGACATCAGATGACCTCGGGCGCGAGTGAAATGATCTTGGTGAACTGTCGCTCGCGGAGCTCACGGGCCACCGGCCCGAAGATGCGCGTGCCGACCGGATTCTCGTCCGGCCGGATCAGGACGACGGCGTTCCGGTCGAACCGGATGTACGACCCGTCCTTGCGTCGCACTTCCTTGACCGTGCGGACCACGACGGCGCGCGCCACCTCGCCCTTCTTCACGGTGCCATCGGGCGCCGCCTCCTTGACGGCAACGATGACGGTATCGCCCAGGGACGCGTAGCGCTTGTTGGCGCCGCCCATCACGCGGATGCACTGCACCTTCTTGGCCCCCGAGTTGTCCGCCACGTCGAGCATCGAGCGAGGTTGGATCATCGCCTAGGACACGCGGCTCAGGATCTTGCGGATCCGCCAGCGCTTCTCCTTCGACAGCGGCCGGGTCTCCTCGATCAGCACCCGATCGCCGGTCCGACTCTCGTTGGCCTCGTCGTGCGCCTTCAGCTTCTTCGACATCCGGATGACGCGCTCGTACCGCGGATGCCGGTACACGCGCTCGATCCTCACGACGCGCGTCTTCTGCATCGCGTCGCTGACCACGATCCCCTCCCGTGTCTTCCGCTCGCCCACCGGCCTACCCCTTCCTCTCGCGGAGCACGGTCTGCGCGCGCGCGAGGTCCCGCCTGGCCTGGCCGAGCCGTGACGGGTTCTTCGCGACCCCCATCGACAGCTGGAAGCGCAGGTTGAAGAGCTCCTCGCCGAGCTCGTGCGCCTTCTGCCGGAGCTCGTCGTCCGAGAGATCACGCCACTTCGCGGCCTTCATCGCACGTCTCCCATGCGAACCATCTCTGCGCTAGAGCGCCCGCGTCCGCGTCACGAACTTCGTCTCGATGCCGATCTTCTGCGCCGCGGTGCGAAACGCCTCGCGCGCCACGCCCTCCGGCACGCCCTGCATCTCGTACAGGATCCGTCCCGGCTTGACCACGGCGACCCATTCCTCCGGGTTCCCCTTGCCCTTACCCATCCGCGTCTCGGCGGGCTTCTTCGTCACCGGCTTGTCGGGGAAGATCCGGATCCAGATCTTTCCGCCCCGCTTGAGGCTCCGGCTCAGGGCGACGCGCGCCGCCTCGATCTGGCGGTTCGTCACCCAGCCCGGCTCGAGGGCCTTGAGCCCGTACTCGCCGAACGCGAGCGTCGCGCCCCGCTGCGCGGTGCCCCGCATCCGACCGCGCTGCGCCTTCCGATACTTGACCCGCTTCGGCATCAGCATGGAGGGCCGCCCTCACGCTTCCGTGGGCACGGCGCGCAGCACCTCGCCCTTGAAGATCCAGACCTTCACGCCGATCGTGCCGTACGTCGTGTGCGCGGTCGCCAGCCCGTAGTCGATGTCGGCGCGGATCGTGTGGAGCGGCACGCGACCGTCGCGGTACCACTCCCGGCGCGCGATCTCGCCGCCGCCCAGGCGGCCCGCGCAGGCGATCCGGATGCCATCGGCGCCGAGCCGGAGCGCGGAGGTGACCGCCTTCTTCATCGCACGGCGGAACGCCACCCGCTTCTGGAGCTGCAGGGCCACGTTCTCGGCGACGAGCTGCGCGTCGAGCTCCGGGTGGATGACCTCCTCGATGTTCAGGTAGATCTCCTTGCCCGTGCGCATCTGCAGCTCGTTCTTCAGCTTCTCGACCTCCGACCCCTTGCGGCCGATGATGATGCCCGGACGCGCCGTCGAGATCGTGATCCGCGCGCGGTTGGCCGAGCGCTCGATGTCGATCTTCGCGATGCCAGCGTGGTAGAGCTGGTCCTTGATGTAACGGCGGATCTTCACGTCCTCGTGGAGCAGGGCCGCGTACGGCTTGGTCGCGAACCAGCGCGAGCTCCAGGTCCGGGTCGAGCCGAGGCGGAAGCCGATCGGATGCGTCTTCTGGCCCACTAGTCCTTCTCCTTCGGCGACTTCGACTTCGTCTTCGCTGTCCGCTTCGCCTTGCCCCTCGCGGCGCCCTTCGCCGCGGGCGGCGCCCCGCGCCGTGGCGCGCGCGCCTTCGGCGCCGGCGCCGGCGTCGCCTCCGCCGGCGCTGCGGCGCCCGCCGACGGCGCGACGGGCCGCGACGGTGCAGCGACACGCCGTGCGCCGTTGGTCTCGTCGCTCACCACGATGGTGAGGTGGCTCGTCTTGTGGCGGATGAAGAACGCGCGCCCCATCGCCCGCGGCTGCACGCGCTTCATCGACGGCCCGCCGTCGGCGAACGCCTTCACGACGCGAAGGTCGTCGAGGTTGCGCACCTGGTGGTTGTGCTCGGCGTTGGCGACGGCCGAGCGCAGCACCTTCTCCACGAGCCGCGCCGCCGCGCGGGGCGTGAACGAGAGCGTCGCCAGCGCCTCGCCGACCGGCTTGCCGCGGATCTGGTCCAGGACGAGCCGGGCCTTGCGGGCCGACACGCGGACGAACCGGGCCCTCGCGACGGCGAGCATCGACCTACGCCTTCCCCGTCGGCGACGTCGCCGCCTTTTCCGACGTGCCGTGCGCCTTGAACGTGCGCGTCAGCGCGAACTCACCCAGTCGGTGGCCGACCATGTTCTCGGTGACGTAGACCGGGATGAACTTCTTCCCGTTGTGCACCGCGAGCGTGTGGCCCACGAACTCCGGCGCGATCGTCGAGCGGCGCGACCAGGTCTTCAGCACCTTCTTCTGCCGGCTCCGGTTCAGCTCCTCGATCCGCGCGAGCAGCTTCTCCTCGATGTACGGCCCCTTCTTGAGCGAACGTCCCATCCCCGGCTCCTATTTGCTCCGCCGCGTCACGATGTTCCGATCCGACGGCTTGGCGCCACGCCGGGTCTTGTAGCCTTTCGTCGGCTTGCCCCACGGCGTCATCGGATGATTGCCCTTGCCCTTCCCCTCGCCGCCGCCCATCGGGTGGTCGACAGGATTCATGACGGTGCCCCGCACGGTCGGGCGGAAGCCCCGCCACCGCACGCGGCCCGCCTTGCCGACCGACACGTTCTCGTGGTCGAGGTTGCCGACCTGGCCGACCGTGGCCATGCAGTCGAGCGCGACCATGCGGACCTCGCCCGACGGGAGCTTGAGCGTGGCGCGGTCGCCCTCCTTCGCGAGCAGCTGCGCCTGCGCGCCGGCGCTCCGGCAGAGCTGGGCGCCGCGCCCGACCTGGAGCTCGACGTTGTGCACGAGCGTACCCACCGGGATGTTCCGCACCGGCAGGGCGTTGCCCGGCAGGATGTCGGCCTGCGGCCCGGACATGACCGTGTCACCCGGCTTGAGCCCGTACGGCGCGATGATGTAGCGCTTCTCGCCGTCCCGGTAGTGGAGCAGCGCGAGCCGCGCCGAGCGGTTCGGGTCGTACTCGATCGCCGCCACGCGCGCCGGGATGCCGTGCTTGTCGCGGCGGAAGTCGACGTTCCGCAGCATCCGCTTGGCGCCGCCCCCGCGGTGCCGCACGGTGATGCGGCCGTACGCGTTGCGCCCGTTCGTCCGCCGCTTCGGCTCGAGCAGGCTCTTCTCCGGCTCCTTCTTGGTGAGCTCCTCGTACGTGACGTACGTGAGGTAGCGGCGGGCCGCCGACGTCGGCTTGACCGTTCGAATACCCATGCCCTTACGCCCCCTCCACGAGCTCGATCTTGTGCCCGGGCTGCAGGGTCACGATCGCCTTCTTCCAGCTCGGTCTCCGGCCCTGGTAGCGGCCCATGCGCTTGAGCTTGCCCTCGAAGGACGCCGTCCGGACGGACGCGACCTTCACGTTGAACACGGCTTCGACCGCGGCGCGGATCTCGACCTTGTTGGCATCGGGCCGCACCCTGAACGCGACCGTGTTCAACTCCTCCTTCTGCCGCATGCTCTTCTCGGTCATGAGCGGCCGGATCAGGATGTCGCGCGGAGCCCGGTTCATCGCGCCAGCGCCTCCTCGAGCGCCACGAGGCCGGCGCGCTCGAACACCACGCGATGGGCGGCGAGCACCTGGTAGACCGACACCTGGCTCGGCGTCGCGACGTCGAGCCACGGCACGTTGCGCGCGGCCCGCGCGAGCGCCGCGCCGCGCTCGCGGACCACGAGCAACGCCCGCTCCCCCGTGAGACCGAGCGATGCGAGATCCTTGACCAGCGCCTTCGTCCTGGCTCCCTCGGCCGCGCCGAGCGACTCGACGACCGCGAGCTGCCCGCTCGCGAGCTTGGCCGCCACGGCGGCGCGCAGCGCCTCGCGGCGCATGGCGCGCGGCATCTCCTGCCGGTAGCTCCGCGGCGTCGGGCCGAAGGGCTTGCCGCCGCCCTTCCACTGCGTGGCGCGGATCGAGCCCTGCCGGGCCCGGCCGGTGCCCTTCTGCCGCCACGGCTTCCTGCCGCCGCCCGACACCTCGCTCCGCCCCTTCGTGTCGTGCGTGCCCGCGCGCCGGTCGGCGAGCTCTCGCACGACCGCCTGGTGGAGCAGCGGCCCGCGGATCTCGACTCCGAAGACGTCGGCCTTGAGCTCCAGCGTCCCGGCCTGCTTGCCCTTGGCGTCCAGCACCTGTACGGTCGGCATCGCCTATTTCTTTTCCGCAGCCTTCTGTTGCTGCGCCTTGGTCAGCTTCACGCTCTTGCGGATCATCACGAGCGACCCGCTGGCGCCCGGCACCGCACCGCGCACCAGCACGAGATTCTGCTCCGGCAGCACGCGGACGACGGAGAGGTTCAGCACGGTCCGCCGGTCGCCGCCCATGCGGCCGGGGAGCTTGTGCCCGGGCCAGACGCGCGACGGGTCCGAGGACGCGCCGATCGAGCCGGGCGCGCGGTGGAACATCGAGCCGTGCGTCGCGTCACCGCCGGACCAGCCGTGGCGCTTGACGCCGCCCTGGAAGCCCTTGCCCTTGCTGACGCCGACGACGTCCACCAGCTCGCCGGGCGCGAAGATCCCGACGGTCAGCGACTGTCCGATCTCGTAGCCCTGGAGCTTCTCGGTCTTCTCGAGCCGCACCTCGCGCACCGCGCGCATCGCCGGCACGTTCACCTTCTTGAAGAACCCCGCCTGCGGCTTCGTGACGTTCTTCCGCTTCGGTCCGAAGCCGAGCTGGAGCGCGTCGTAGCCGTGGGTCTCCTTGGTCCGGAGCCCGACGATCGTGCACGGCCCGGCCTCGATGACGGTCACGGGGATGTGGTTCCCGTCGTCACCGAACACCTGGGTCATGCCGACCTTGCGGCCGATGAGTCCTTCTTTGCGTGCCATCGCCTATCCCCGGCGGGGGGCTTCGCCCCCCTTCCGGAACCTCCCCCCAGGATGGTGCCGGCAAAGCCGGCGCTCGAATCGCGTCATCAGAGCTTGATCTCCACGTCTACCCCGGCGGGTAGGTCGAGCTTCATCAGCGAGTCGACGGTCTGCGGAGTGGGATCGACGATGTCGAGCAGCCGCTTGTGCGTGCGCATCTCGAATTGCTCACGCGACGTCTTGTCCACGTGCGGGCTCCGAAGCACGGTCCAGCGGTTGATGATCGTCGGCAGCAGCACCGGCCCCGAGACGCGCGCACCGGTGCGGCGCACCGTCTCCACGATCTCCTTCACCGAGCGGTCGAGCAGCTGGTGATCGTACGCCTTGAGGCGGATGCGGATCTTCTGGTCGGCGGAGACGGTGACCATGTCCCTACTCCGAGATCTCCGTCACGACGCCGGCGCCCACCGTCCGCCCCCCCTCCCGGATCGCGAACCGCAGCTCCTTCTCCATCGCGATCGGCATGATC
>MGCF01000013.1:837-10224 GCA_001788495.1 Candidatus Rokubacteria bacterium RIFCSPLOWO2_02_FULL_73_56 | reverse complement strand
CTCGACTTCACGCTGATCTGCCAGGTCGCGACGTTCGTGGACCAGTACGTGGTCCAGCACGAGCTCCGCAAGCGCATCCTCCGCCGCTTCCGCGCCGAGGGGATCGAGATCCCGTTCCCGATCCGCACCGTCGAGCTGCGCCCGCCCGGCGGCGAGCGCCCGGCCGGCGACACCTAGCACGAGCCGGCGGGCTACGCGAAGCGGCGGCGCTCGCGGACGCGCGCGAGGAGCCCGAGGCCCGCCGCCATCGTCACCGCGAGGCCGATCCAGGGCCCGCGGTAGCCGCCCGCCCACTCGACGAGGGCGCCGAACACGGGCGGCGCGACGGTGACGCCGATCGAGGAGAGCGCCAGGCCGAAGCCGACGGACGCCCCCGCCGCGCCCGGCCCCGCCAGCTCGGCCATCAGCGTGTGCTGCACCCCGTTCCAGCCGATGCCGACGAAGCCGAAGACCGCGCACAGCACGACGAGCCAGGCGGCGGAGCTTGCGCCGCCGGTGAAGGCGATCGCGACCGAGCAGACCGCGGTCCCGCAGCCGGCGATCGCGAGCGGCAGCCGGCGGCTCCCGCCGAAGACGCGGTCGGAGAGCACGCCGAAGACGACGCGCCCGGCCATGCCGCCGGCCTGGGCGAGCGCCAGGTAGCGGCTCGCCGCCAGGAGCGAGAGGCCCACGACGCCCTGGAGATAGAGCGCGAGGTAGGCCATCCACACGGTCTGCACGGCGGCGAAGATGAGCGTCGCGACGGCGACGAGCCAGAGGTCGCGGTCCGCGAGCACCTGCCACGCGGCGCCGCGCGCGGGCGGGGCCGCCGCGCCGGGCGGTGCGGGCGCGTCGCGGTAGAGGGCCGCCGAGGCGAGCGCGCCCACGGCGATCAGCGCGGCCGAGGCGACGACGGCCCAGCGCCAGCCGAGCGCCAGCCCGAGCACGGGCAGGAGCGCGGCGCCGAGCATCGCGCCGAAGGGGAAGCCCACCTGCTTGAGCCCCACGACCGTCGCGCGCTGCGAGGGCGGGAACCAGCCGATGATCGCCTTGGTCGACGTCGGGTTGAGCATCCCGTAGCCGACGCCCGAGACCATCATCAGCACGATCAGCACCGCGTACGAGCCCGAGAGCGCGACGGCGACGAGGCCGCCCGCGATCACGACCTGCCCGAGCACGAGCGTGCGCTTGACGCCCCAGCGGTCGGCCATCGCGCCGGCGGGGAGCGACATGAGCATCGGGCCCACGTAGTAGGCCGAGAGGAACGAGCCCGCCTGGGTGAGCGTGAGGCCGAGGTCGTCGCGGACCAGCGCGGCGATCGCGGGGAAGCCGAGCGGGCCGACGTTGGCGAAGGTCTGGGCGGCCAGGACCAGCGCCAGGATCGTGTAGCGCTCGCGGCCCGGCCCGGCGGTCACGCGCCGCGCGCCCGGAGGAGCGTCTCCACCGCGCGCAGGTCGGCCTCGGTGTCCACGCCGATCGTCGGCTCGTCGGTCTCGACGACCGTGATCGGGACGCCGTGCTCGAGGAACCGGAGCTGCTCGAGCCGCTCCGCCAGCTCGAGCGGCGAGGGCGGCAGGCGGTGGAAGGCGTCGAGCGCGGCCCGCGTGTAGGCGTAGAGGCCGATGTGCTTGAAGCGGGCGGCGCCGCGCCCGTCGCGGTCGTAGGGGATCGGGTACTTCGAGAAGTAGAGCGCGCGCCCGTCGGCGCCGCAGACGACCTTGTTGACGTTCGGGTTGTCGACCTCCTCGGGCCGGAGGCGGATCTTGAGCGTGCTCACCTGCGTGTCCGGGCGCCCGGCGAACGGCGCGACGAGCCGGGCGATGTGGCCGGGCGTGATCAGCGGCTCGTCGCCCTGCACGTTCACGTAGACGTCCGCCGCGCGCGCCTGGGCCACCTCCCACACGCGGTCGGTGCCCGAGGGGTGGTCGGGCGAGGTGAGGACGGCGGGGACACCGTGGGCGCGGCAGGCGTCGAGGACCTCCTGTGCGTCGGTGGCGACGAGCACGTCGGCCAGCTCCGGCGCGCGGCGCGCCGCCTCCCAGACGCGCACGACCAGGGGGCGGCCCGCGACCTCGCGCAGCACCTTGCGCGGCAGGCGCGTGGAGCGCAGGCGCGCCGGGATCACGCAGAGGACGTTCATCCGGGGAACGCGCGGAGCGTGCGGAGGAGGGCGGGCGCGTCGCCGGCGCCGCCGGGCGCGAAGGGGACGAGCACCGGCATCGTGAGCCCCGCGCGCTCGAACTCGGCGATGCGCGCGCGGCAGAACGCCTCGTCGCCGACCACGCCGAGGCCGTCGAGCACGCGCGGCGAGAGCTGCTTGACGGCGCCCGCGCGGTCACCGGCCTGCCAGGCGGCGGTGAGCGCGTCGATCTCGGGGGCGAAGCCCGCCGTGCGGAAGAAGCTCGCGTAGACGTCCACGCTCGCGTAGCCGGTGATGTCGCGCGCGAGCCACTGGCGCGCGCCGTCGACGTCGTCGGTCACGCAGGCGCGGATGAACGACGCGATCTCGAAGCCCTCGAGCGTCCGCCCGGCGCGCCGGGCGCCGGCCTCGAGGTGGCGGATCGAGGCCGGCACGCGCTCGGGCGGGATCCAGTTGAGCATGACGCCGTCGGCGATCTCGCCCGCCAGCTCGAGCATCTCGGGGCCGAGGGCGGCGAGGAAGATGCGCACGGGCCGGGCCGGCGGCGGCGCGGCCAGGCGGAAGTTTTTCGCCCGGAAGAACGCGCCCGCGACGCTGACGCGCTCGCCGGCGGCGACCTGGCGGATGATGTGGACCGCCTCGCGGAGCTGCTGGAGCGCGGGCGAGAAGCTGAGGCCGTGCCAGTCGCCCACGATGACGCGGCTCGAGAGCCCGAGGCCGAGCACGACGCGGTCGGGCGCGAAGTGGTTGAGGCTCGCGGCGCTCATGCCGAGCAGGACCGGCGTGCGCGTCTGGACGGGGACGACCGCCGAGCCCACGTGCAGGCGCTCGGTGTGGGTCGCGAGCAGCGCCATCACGGTCAGCGCGTCGTAGCCCGCGACCTCGCCCACCCAGGCGGTGTGGTAGCCGCGCGCCTCCGCCTCGCGCGCGACGGCGAGGAGCTCGGCCGTCGGCAGCGGCGTGAACGCGGAGAGGACGATCCCGAGGCGCGCCACGTCAGGGCTCCGTGCGGACGGCGTCGCGCGCCGCCCGCGCCGCGCCCGCGAGGAAGCGCTGGTCGTTGACCATGCCGACATCAGCAGGGGAGCCGAAGCAGGGCGTGCCGCTCTTGAGGCGCTGCTTGACGTGGTTGGTCAGCATGGCAGGCGCGAGTATACCGCCTCCGCGGGACCGCGCTACACTCGGCGGCGGAGCGCTCACGCCATGCCCGTCACCCCGTTCCACCTGGGTCCGGCCGTCGTGCTCAAGGCCGCCTGCCCGCGCGCGTTCAGCCTGGGCGCCTTCGCCGTCGTCCAGGCGGCGATCGACGTCGAGACGGTCGGGCGGGTCCTCGCGGGCGTGACGCCGCTCCACGGCCCGCTCCACACGCTCGCCGGCGCGGTCCTGGTGGCGCTCGCGGCGGTCGCGCCGAGCCGGTACGGCCTCACGGCGGCGTACGCGGCGCTCGCGCGCCGGCTCCGGGGCGACGGGCGGGGCGAGCGCTGGCTCCGCGCCGAGCTCGGACCGGTGTCGTGGACGGCGGCGGCCGTCGGCGCGCTGATCGGCGGGGTCTCGCACGTGCTCCTCGACGCGCTGATCCACGCGGACGTGTGGCCGCTCGCGCCGTGGCGGCAGGGCAACGCCCTCTGGGTGCCGGGCGCCTTCGCGTGGACGCACGGCGCGTGCGCCGCCCTCGGCGTCGCGGGGCTCCTGGCCTGGGTGGGCCGGGGACGGGGGAGCCGGACGCCTAGCGCTTGAGCGAGACGACCGAGAGGTCGCGCTGCGCGGGGACCGGAGCCGCGATGGGCGTCTCGACCGGCCGGGCCTTGGTCATCCGGCAGTGGCCCTCGAACAGCACGCCCTCCTCGACCACCACGACCGGCGCCTCGACGTCGCCGTAGACGCGCGCGCTCCCGCGCAGCTCGACGCGCTCCGAGGCGAGCACGTTACCGACCACCTCGCCGTTGATCATGACGACGCCGGCCCGGATGGACGCGTTGACCACGCCCTTCTCGCCGACGATGAGGGTGTCGTTCGAGACGATCTCGCCGCGGAAGCGGCCGTTCAGCATGACCGTGCCGCTGAACGTGTACTTCCCCTCGATCTCGGAGCCCTCGTCGATGAAGGCGGTGAGGTCGTTGGCCTTCGGCGCTTTCGCGTGCGGCTTCTTCCACAGCATGGGCGGTGGCCCGCGGTCGCGGGGCTACCTCTGCTGGGCCGACTGCTGGCCCGCCCGCTTCTCGTCGATGAGCACGATCTGCCGACCGCCGTGCTCGTTCATCTTCGTCACGTTGCCGTTGAAGAAGCCGCCCTTGGAGATCACGAGCGAGTCGGTCTGGATGTTGCCGCTGACCCGGCCGGTCTCGGTGATCTCGACGTTGCCGGTCGCGACCATGTTGCCCTCGTAGTGGCCCATGATGATCGCGTCCACGGTCTTGGCGTCGGCGTGGACCACGCCCTTCTCGCCGATCACGAGCTTGCCGCCCACGCTCAGCTCGCCGCCGATCTCGCACTCGATCTGGATCGAGTCGGCGATGTCGAACTTGCCCTCCATCCGCGCCTGGTCGCCGACCACCGTCAGGAGGGTCGTGGGGACGCTGGGCTTGCCGTTCTCGGGAGCCCCGGGGACGAGCGTCTTCTGGGAGCTTTTCTGCTGTCCGAACATCCAAGGCCTCCTTGGTTGAGGACACCGCTCGGGTGAGCGACACCGGTTTCTGGAGTGGGAAGCCAGAATTAGCACCCCCGGGGAGGGGGTGTCAACCCCCGCGGGTGGGGGGTGGGGCGCCCGCTAGAACGAGCGGATGAGGCGCTCGACCCGCTCGTCGTGTGACTGGAACGGATCCTTGCAGAGGATCGTCTCGCGCTCCGGGTCGTTGAGCTTCAGGTACACCCAGTCCACGCGGTAGTCCTTGCCCTTGAGGTTGGCCTGCCGGATGAACTCGCCGCGCAGCCGCGCGCGCGTGGTCTGGGGCGGCACGTGCTTGGCCTGCTCGATCGTCTCGTCGTCGGTGATCCGGTCGGCCTGGTCGTTGGCGATGAGCCGGTAGTACACGCCCTTCTCGGGGCGGATGTCGTGGTACTGGAGGTCGAGCAGCGAGACCTTCGGGTCGCGCCAGGACAGGCGGTGGCGCTCCATGAACCGCTCGATGAGCTGCCGCTTGATCACCCAGTCGAGCTCGCGCGCGAGCTGCAGCGGGTCCGACTCGAGCTTGGTGAGGACGTCGGTCCAGCGGGCGAGCACGTCCTTCGTGGTCGGGTCGGGGCTGATCGAGCTGACATAGCGGGTCGCGTACTCGAGGTACTCGAGCTGCATCTCGAGCGCGCTGATCGTGCGCCCGTCCTTGAGCTTGACCGTCTCGTGCAGGCCCGGGTCGTGTGAAATATCGCGGATCGCCTGCACGGGCGACTGGAGGGAATAATCGCGGTCGAAAAATCCGTCTTCGATCATGTCGAGGACCAGCGCCGTCGTGCCAACCTTCAAGTACGTCGCCACCTCCGACATGTTCGAGTCGCCCACGATGACGTGCAGCCGGCGGTAGCGCTCGGCGTCGGCGTGCGGCTCGTCGCGCGTGTTGATGATCGAGCGCGACGACGTGGTCGCCCCCGAGATCTCCTGGCAGATGTGCTGCGCGCGCTGGGAGAGGCAGTAGTGGAAGCCGCGGGGCGTCTGGAGCACCTTGCCCGCCCCGGCGAAGATCTGGCGCGTGACGAAGAACGGGATGAGCGCCTCGGCCAGCCGCTGAAACGAAACATCGCGGCTCACCAGGTAGTTCTCATGACAACCGTAGGAGTTCCCGGCTGAATCCGTGTTGTTTTTGAATAGCAAGATGTTCCCTGAAATGCCGTCTTCCCTCAGTCTTTTCTCGGCCTGGTGCAGGAGGTCCTCGACGATCCGCTCGCCGGCCTTGTCGTGGACGACGAGGTCGGTGACGTCGTCGCACTCCGGGGTGGCGTACTCGGGGTGGAAGCCGGTGTCGAGGTAGAGGCGCGCCCCGTTCTCGAGGAACACGTTGGCGTTGCGCGCGCCCGGGATCACCTTCTCGAACAGGTACCGCGCGACGTTGTCGGGCGACAGACGCCGCTGACCGTTCAGGGTGCAGGTGAGGCCGTACTCGTTTTCGAGGCCGAAGATCCGGCGCTTCATCCCTGCCTCAGCCTAGCATGACCTAGCGCGCCGTGCCCAGGAGTTGGCCGAGGACCTCCATCGGGATGCGCCGGAACTTGCGCCGCGTCGTCGTCCGGTCGAGCACCGCGACCTCCAGGTCGCGCTCGGTGAGGGTCTTGTTCTGCGTCACGGTCAGGGCGCGCACGCCGAGCTGCAGGGCGTCGGCGAGCGACAGGCCCTCGCGGTAGTGGTCCTTGAGGAACCGCCGGATCTCCTCCGCCTGGCCGCCCATGGCCGCGTAGTCGTGCTCGTCCTCGATCGTGCCGTCGTAGAGGATGTGGTAGATCTCGTTCTTCCCGCCGTCGCCCTCGCCGACCTCGGCCACGAGCACCTCGACCTCGAACGGCTTGATGTCTTGCGTGAAGATGTTGCCGAGCGCCTGGGAGTAGGCGTTGGCGAGCGCCTTGGCCGTCACGTCGCCCCGGCTGTAGGAGTAGCCTTTCACGTCGGCGTGCCGGATCCCCGCGATTCGGAGATTCTCGAACTCGTTGTACTTGCCGACGCCGGCGAACGCGATCCGGTCGTAGATCTCCGAGACCTTGTGCAGGAGCGTGGACGGGTTCTCGGCGACCAGGAGGACGCCGTCGGCGTACTCGAGCGTGACGATGGACCGCCCGCGGGCGATGCCCTTGCGGGCATACTCCGCCTTGTCCTTCATCATCTGCTCGGGGCTCACGTAGTAGGGCAGGGGCATGCTCAGGACCCGTCCGCCGTGCGGGTGCGGTCGGCGAGGATCGCCTCGCACACGCGGCGGACCTCGTCGTCGGGCACGTCCTGGAAGCCCGACCGGGTGATGGTCTTGACCGTCGGGAAGATGCCGCGCACCAGGTCCGGCCCGCCGGTGCCGACGTCCTCGTCGGCGGCGTCGATCAGCGCCTCGAGCGTCACGCGGAGCGCCTCCTCGCGCGCCATGTCGCGCTTCCAGAGCTTCTTCAGCGCGTCGCGCGCGTCCTTGGAGCCCGAGCCCTGGGCGTCGTAGTTGGTCTCCTCGTAGCGGCCGCCCGTGATGTCGTACTTGAACAGGCGGCCCGCGCCCGCCTTCTCGTCGAAGCCCGCGAAGATCGGCACCACCACGAGCCCCTGCATCGCGGCCGGCAGGTTCATCCGGATCATCTGCGAGAGCCGGTTCGCCTTGCCCTCGAGCGAGAGGTTCTCGCCCTCGACCTTCTCGTAGTGCTCGAGCTCGGTCTGGAAGAGCCTGGCCATCTCGGTGGCGGGCCCCGCGGCGCCGGCGATGCCCACGCCGGAGTACTCGTCGGCCTTGAAGATCTTGTCGATGCGGCGGCTCGCGATCTGGAAGCCCGCCGTCGCCTGGCGGTCGCCCGCCATGACGACGCCGTCGCGGTAGCGGACCGAGAGCACCGTCGTGCCGTGCGGCGCCTCGGGCGGCGCCTCCGCGGGGCCGGGCGCGGCGCCGGGCATCAGGTGCGGCGACTCGCGCCGGAGCAGCTCCATGAAGCTGGAGTTCGCGTAGTCGTGGAAGACGCCCTGCCAGCGGCCGAGCGGCATCGTCACATCCCCACCGAGCGGGAGATGTTGCGCAGCAGGTCGGCGGCCGTCGGCGACTCGGTGAGCAGCGCCCGGACGTGGGCCTCGGTGCCGCGGAGGGGCTCCAGCATGAAGATCTTCTTGAGCGGCCCCTCCTTGAGGTCGAAGATCACCGAGTCCCAGCTCGCCGAGACGATCTCGTCCGCGTAGCGCTGCAGGCACATCCCCCGGAAGTACGCCCGCGTGTCCTTGGGGGGGTCGTACATCGCCTTGGAGATCTCGTCGTCCGTCGTGAGGCGCTCCACGGCCTCGGCCTCCTCCAGCTTGTAGTAGAGGCCCTTGCCCGGCCGGACGTCGTGGTACTGGAGGTCGATCATCTGCACGCGGGAGTCGTTCCAGCCGAGCCCGTGCTTGGCCATGTAGTTCTCGATGAGCTGCCGCTTGACGACCCAGTCGAGCTCGCGCGAGAGCTGCATCGGGTCCTCGGCGAGGCGGTCGAGCGTCGCCTCCCAGCGCGCGAGCACGTCGCGCACCCAGGGCTCGTGCTCCCGGTCGCGGTAGTAGCGCTGGGCCAGCGCGAGGAACTCCCGCTGGACGTCCACCGCGGTGATCGTGCGGCCGTCCTTGAGCCGGATCACCTCGCGGCAGGTGAGGTCGCGCGACACGCGGCGGAGCGCCGCCACCGGGGAGTCGACCGACAGGTCGCGGTCGATGCAGTCGTCCTCGACCATGCTGAGCACGATCGCCATCGTGCCCACCTTGAGGTAGTTCGTGAGCTCGCTCATGTTGGCGTCGCCAACGATCACGTGGAGCCGGCGGTACTTCTCGGGGTCCGCGTGCGGCTCGTCGCGCGTGTTGATGATCGGGCGCGAGTGCATGGTCTCGAGGCCGACCTCGGTCTCGAGGAAGTCGGCCCGCTGCGAGATCTGGTAATCGCACGGGTCGGCGTTGTTCTCGGCGCCCACCTTGCCGCTGCCGGTGAAGATCTGGCGCGTCACGAAGAAGGGCATCATGTGCTGGACGATCCGCGCGAACGGCACCTTCCGGTCCATCAGGTAGTTCTCGTGGGTGCCGTACGAGTTGCCCTTGTTGTCGGTGTTGTTCTTGTAGATCAGGATCTGCTGCTCCGGCGGCGACACGGCCTCGGCTCGCTGCCGGGAGAGGTTCAGGATCTTCTCGCCGGCGCGGTCCCAGATCACGAGGTCGCGCGGGTTCGTGGTCTCCGGGCTCGAGTATTCCGGATGGGCGTGATCGACGTAGAACCGGGCGCCATTGGAGAGGATCAGGTTGATCAAGCGCGACTCTTCCTTCGACGCGCCCTCCTTCTCCTCCATGTACTCGAACCCGCGCGCGTCGCGCAGCGGGCTCTCCGCCTCGTAGTCCCACCGGACGCGCGACGAGCGATAGGTCTCGTACGAGTTGATCAGCAGCAGCGAGGAGAGGATCGGGTTGAAGTCCGGCTGGTTCTTCACCGTGATCCCGTACTCGGTCTCGATGCCCATGACTTTCGGAATGGCCATGCGCTCCCTCACCTCGGTGCAGAAACGAACCCCCCGGCCCGGGACTGCTCCGGGCCGGGGGGAAATGGGGGGGCGTCCGACGCCCCCCTATGCATCACAGGTACTGGCCGGTGTTG
>MGCF01000013.1:0-823 GCA_001788495.1 Candidatus Rokubacteria bacterium RIFCSPLOWO2_02_FULL_73_56 | reverse complement strand
TCGCCCTTCTTGCCGGCGATCTTCGCCCAGTCGTCGGGGTTCGTCGTGTTCGGCAGGTCCTCGTTCTCCTTGAACTCCTCGCGGACCGCCGTGTCGAGGTCCGCGGTCGTGATGCCCTTCTTGCCGCCGCCGATGTAGCGCTTGAGCGCGAGCTTCTTGGCGCGGCGCACGATGGACTCGATCATCGCGCCCGAGGCGAAGTCCTTGAAGTACAGGACCTCCTTGTCGCCGTTGGCGTACGTGACCTCGAGGAAGCGGTTGCTCTCGCTCAGCGCGTACATGGCCTCGACGGTGGCCACGATCATCGCGTCGATCGCCGTCGCCACGTCGCTGCCGCGGGTCTCGGCCTCGGCGATCGGGACGTCCGCCGTCAGGTACTTCCTGAAGATGTCCGACGCCGCCGCGCGGTCGGGCCGCTCGATCTTGATCTTGACGTCGAGCCGACCCGGCCGGAGGATCGCCGGGTCGATCAGGTCCTGGCGGTTCGAGGCGCCGATCACGATGACGTTCTTGAGCCCCTCGACGCCGTCGATCTCCGCCAGGAGCTGGGGAACGATGGTGGTCTCGACGTCGGAGGAGATCCCTGTGCCCCGCGTGCGGAACAGCGCGTCCATCTCGTCGAAGAACACGATGACCGGCACGTCCTCGGCGGCCTTTTCCTTAGCCTTCACGAAGATCTCGCGGATCTTCCGCTCGGTCTCGCCGACGTACTTGTTCAGCAGCTCGGGGCCCTTGATGTTGAGGAAGAAGCCCTTGATCTTCTCGCCGCGCGTCTCCGAGATCTTCTCGGCGAGGTTGTTCGCGACGGCCTTGGCGATCATCG
>MGCF01000012.1 GCA_001788495.1 Candidatus Rokubacteria bacterium RIFCSPLOWO2_02_FULL_73_56 | reverse complement strand
AAGATGCTCCGCGAGTGGTGGAAGGACGAGGAGAACCGCGCGCACGTCGAGTGGCTGCGCGCGCAGCTCTACGCCGACGCGCGGCAGCTCGGGCACGGCGCCGTGCGCACCGTGGGGCTCCCGGCCCTGCTGCTGCAGGACGCGGTGGGCCGGCTGCTCCAGCGCTTCCTCGGCGAGCTCGGCGTCAAGGTCGTCCCGCTCGCGGAGGCGGCGGCCGGGGCGGCCGCCGAGAGCGCGGCGCGGGCGCGCGAGACGCTCGACTGCCTCATCACGCCCATCGTCAAGCGCGCCGAGCAGGAGCGCCAGGAGTTCCACACGCGGCTGGCGGCGGTGACCGAGGCGCTCCACGCGCAGTGGGAGCGGCTGCCCAGCGTGAGCTTCCCGATGGTGGACGGGCAGGGGCCGGTCTTCGAGCCGTTCGCGAAGATCGGGCTGCTCGTCACGCAGAACCTCGACCGCATCCGCGACGCCTACCGGAACGCCGGCGTCGCCGAGGGCCTCTGGGAGGCCGCCTAGCCTGCGGGAGGCTACTGGGGCGCCTTCGGCTCCTGGACGGAGGACGGCTTGCGGGCGTGGCGCCGCCGCACGAACTCCTCGTTCAGCGGCACGCCCTTCTTGCAGTAGGGGCACTCGTCGGGCTCGTACGTCGGGAAGTCGCGGCTCACGAGGCTGAACACCGGCTTGCCGTCCACTTCCACCGACGTGCGGCGCCAGAGGCAGCCGATCCCCACCACCTGCCCCCCGAGCTGCTCGACCAGGTCGACGAGCAGGTTCAGCGTGGAGCCGGTGCTGACCAGGTCCTCGACCAGCAGGACCTTCGACCCCAGGCGGATGAGCCGCTGGAACTCGACCGGCAGCGAGACCCGCCGCTTGCCCCCCGACAGGCCCTTGATGCCGTAGACCACGACCGGGCGGGAGGGGTGGGCGCGCGCCACGCAGTGGGACAGGATGAGCGCGCCGGGCCCCGTCGAGAGCACCATGTCCACCGGCCACTGCGCGAAGTGCTTCGCGATCACCGCGCCGAGCCCCTCGGTGAACGAGGGCTCCGTGGTGACGAGCGTCTTCTCGATGTACTCGCTGGTGTGCTGGCCCGACGGCAGCAGGATGTGGTCGTGGGCGTGGTAGGCGCCGGTCCGCTTGAGGATCTCGAGGTGGATCTTCTCGCGGACCTCGGTCTCGACAGCGGTGGGATCCTTCCTGCCTGCTGCGGTCATCCGACTCCTCCTGCGGGCATTATCGCATTTTCTTGCTAGACTTCGCGCATGCGGGTGCTCGCCGTGGAGACCTCGACGCTGGCGGGCGGCGCGGCCCTGCTCGACGGCGAGCGCGTCGTCGGCCAGTACCTGCTCGACGTGCGCGTCACCCACTCGGAGCGGCTGCTGGTCGCCGTGGATCGCCTGCTCGAGGACGCCGGCTGGCGGCCCGCGCACCTGGAGGGCCTGGCCGCGAGCGTGGGCCCGGGCTCGTTCACGGGGCTCCGCATCGGGCTCGGCACCGTCAAGGGGCTCGCGCTGGCCCTCGCGATCCCCGTCGCCGCCGTGCCCACGCTCGACGCCATGGCGGCGGCGCTGCCGTGGGCGACGCTGCCCGTGTGCCCCGTCCTGGATGCGCGCAAGGGCGAGGTGTACGCGGCGCTCTACCGCTGGGACGGCGCCGGCATGCGGCGCGAGGGGGACTACCTCGCCCTCGCCCCGGACGCCCTGGCGGCGCGCCTGACCGAGCCGACGGTGGTGCTCGGGGAGGGCGCCGGCCTCGTCCGCTCGCCGCACGCGCGCCCCGCGCCGCCGCCCTGCCGGTCGCCGTCGCCCGCCTGGGTCGGCTGGCTCGGCCTCGCGCGCCTGCGCGCGGGCCAGACCGTGGCGCCGGCCGACCTCGTCCCGATCTACCTGCGCCCCTCGGAGGCGGAGCTCAGACGGCGTGGCCACGCTGTCCGTTGACCGGATGCGCCCCGAGGACCTCGACGTGGTCCTCGCGATCGAGCGCGCCTCGTTCTCGATGCCCTGGTCGCGGGGCGCGTTCCTCTACGAGATGCAGCAGAACCGGGTGGCCCGCTGCGTGGTCACGCGCGAGGACGGGCGCGTCGTCGGCTACCTCTGCCTCTGGGAGATCGCCGACGAGGTGCACATCACCAACATCGCCGTCCATCCCGACGCCCGGCGCCGCGGCATCGCCCGCCGGCTGCTCGCGGGCGCCCTGGAGGACGTCCGCCGCCGGCGGCTGCGGCTCGTGGTGCTCGAGGTGCGCCCGAGCAACACCGAGGCGATCGGGCTCTACGCCTCCTTCGGCTTCCGGGTCGTCGGACGCCGCCGGGGGTACTATTACGACACGGGCGAGGACGCGCTCGTGATGGAGCTGGCCCTCCACGTCCCGCAGCCGGGAACCCGCGCGTAGCCTCCCGAGTTAGCTCAGCGAATCGGTGTCTCGCCAGGCGCCGACCGGCGCCAGACAGTCAAAGAGGAGGCTGAAATGCATCGTCCTATCTTCGTGGCGTTCATGCTGTTTCTTGCGGCTCTGCCCGCGACGGCGAGCGCCGACACGCTCCAGTTCAAGCTCCTGCAGAACCAGTCACGCGCTACTTTCAAGACCGACGCGCCCCTCGAGACGATCGTCGGCACGACCGCGGCCGCCGGCATCTCGGGCAGCCTGAGCGTGGACCCGGCCAGGCCGCAGGGCGCGCGGGGGAAGATCAGCGTGGACATGGCGCTGGTGCGCAGCGGCGTCGACAAGCGCGATGCCGACATGCTGACCAAGGGCTACCTCGACGCGCAGGCCGACGAGGCCAACAAGCTGGTGACGTTCGAGATCAAGTCCGTCGAGATCGCCGGGCCGCTCGAGCCGGGGCGCGAGACGCCGGCGAAGGTCCACGGCACCCTCACGGTGAAGCAGAGGCCGGTCGACGTCGTCGCGGACGCGCGCGTGACCTACGTCAAGCTCACGCCCGAGCAGGTCGAGGGCCAGAAGCGCTTCGGCTTCACCGCGGACAATGTGAAGGTGCGGGCGAAGTTCGGCACGCTCTTCACGAATCACGGCATGCAGGTGCCGCAGCTCCTGTTCCTGAAAGTGTCGAACGACATCCAGCTGGAGACCGACCTCACGTTCGTCCGGCAGTAGCGCATCCGCTTCACTCCGCCGACGCGGGGAGGGCGGTCCGCACGCCCTCCCCGCGTTTCTGCTAGAATCGCGTTCCCGTGACACGCGACCCCGCGAGGCTGATCGAGCGCATGCTGACGGGGGACCGTCTGGCGCTCGCGCGCCTGATCACCCAGGTCGAGAACCGCAGCGACGCGGTGCCCGCGATCA
This sequence comes from Candidatus Rokubacteria bacterium RIFCSPLOWO2_02_FULL_73_56, assembly GCA_001788495.1. Taxonomy (GTDB): domain Bacteria; phylum Methylomirabilota; class Methylomirabilia; order Rokubacteriales; family CSP1-6; genus GWA2-73-35. The sequence goes on along the minus strand of MGCF01000012.1, from coordinate 6,543 downwards.
TGAAGGCGGTGCACGGCCGCGCGCAGGGCGGCTACGTCGTGGGCGTGACGGGGCCGCCGGGCGCGGGCAAGTCCACGGTCGTGGACCGGCTGACGGCGCGCCTGCGCGCCGAGGGCGCCACGGTGGGCGTGGTCGCGGTGGACCCGTCGAGCCCGTTCACGGGGGGCGCCGTGCTCGGCGACCGCATCCGCATGCAGTCCCACGCGCTCGACCCCGGCGTGTTCATCCGGAGCATGGCCACGCGCGGCTCGCTCGGGGGGCTCGCGCGCGCCACCGGCGACGTGCTCAAGCTCCTGGCCGCGTTCGGCCTGCAGTGGATCCTGATCGAGACCGTCGGCGTCGGCCAGACCGAGCTCGACATCATGAAGCTCGCCGACACCACGGTGGTCGTCCTCGTGCCCGAGTCGGGCGACGCCATCCAGACGATGAAGGCCGGGCTGATGGAGGCGGCCGACGTCTTCCTCGTCAACAAGGCCGACCGCCCGGGCGCCCCGGCCCTCATGGCCGAGCTGAAGTTCGCCGCGCACCTGCACGCTGCGAGCGCGACCTCGCCCAAGGACATCGCCTGGGAGATCCCGGTGCTCTCGGCGGAGGCGCAGAACGACGTCGGCGTGGACGCGCTGCTCGTCGAGCTGCGCCGCCACCGCGCGGCCCTCGAGGCGACGGGCGCCTTCGCCGCGCGGCGGCGCGCGCGCCGCCTGGCCGAGTTCAAGAGCCTGCTCGTCGAGGAGTTCCGCATGGAGGTCGAGCGGGCGGCCCGGGCGGGCGAGCTGGGGGGCGCCTTCGCGCGGGTCGTGGACGGCACGCTCGACCCGTACACCGCCGCGCACGCGCTCCTGCCTGTGCTAAGGTTGAGGCCCGAATGAGTCCCGGCATCCCGTTCCGCGACACGTTCTGGAACGTGCCCGGCTGGGCGCAGGTCGCACTCTACGTGGGCGGGCTCGTCGCGCTCGCGATCTTCGCGTGGGGGCTCGCCGAGCGCGTGCGCCTCTGGCGCCGCGGCCAGCCCGAGCAGCGCTTCGACCGGATCCCCGCGCGGCTCGGCCTCGTCCTCACGCACGCGCTCGGGCAGGTCCGCGTGCTCTCGCAGGCCTACCCCGGCGTGATGCACGCGATCATGTTCTGGGGCTTCCTCGCCCTGCTCATGGGCACCGTGCTCGCCACGATCGACTGGGACGTCACGCTGCCGCTGTTCGGGTACAAGCTCCTCGCGGGCCACTTCTACCTCGCCTACGAGACCGTCCTCGACCTCTTCGGCCTCTTCTTCGTGCTCGGCCTCGGCATGGCCGTGTGGCGCCGGTTCGTGCTCCGGCCGCACCGCGTGGACCCGACGGCGCGCTTCGCGTGGGTGCTGGCGCTGCTGCTCGTGATCAACGTGAGCGGGTTCGTGATGGAGGCCGCGCGCCTGGCCGTCGTGCAGCCCGACTGGGCGCCGTGGTCGCCGGTGGGCTGGCTGCTCGCGCGGGGCATGCGCGGGCTCGGGATGGGCGAGGGCGGGCTGCGCGCGACGCACTTCGGCGTGTGGCTCTTCCACGCGGTGCTCTCGCTCGGCTTCGTCGCGCTGGTGCCGTACTCCTACTTCATGCACCTCGTCACCACGCCGCTCAACGTCTTCTTCGCGAAGCTCGGGCCGCGCGGCGCGCTCCGGCCCATCGAGAACATCGAGGAGGCCGAGAGCCTCGGCGTCTCGACGTTCGAGGAGTTCTCCTGGAAGCGCCGGCTCGACTTCGACGCGTGCGTGGAGTGCGGGCGCTGCCAGGCGGCGTGCCCGGCGTACCTGGCCGGGACGGCGCTCTCGCCCAAGTCGATCATCGTGAAGCTCAAGCGCCACATGCACGGCGAGCTGCCGGGGCCGATCCACGGCCAGTTGATCAAGCCGGACGAGCTCTGGGCCTGCACCACCTGCATGGCGTGCGTGCAGGAGTGCCCCGCCTTCATCGACATCGTGGACACGATCGTCGACCTCCGGCGCTACCTCGCGCTCTCCGAGGGGGCGCTCCCGTCCACCGCGCCCATGGCCTTGCAGAACATCCAGCGCGCGGGCAACCCGTGGGGGCTCCCCGCCGCCGAGCGGCTCGCGTGGGCCGCGGGGCTCGCCGTGCCCGTGCTCGAGCCCGGCCGCGAGGTGGAGTACCTCTACTGGGTGGGCTGCTCGGCCTCGTACGACAAGCGCAACCAGGCGATCGCGCGCGCCGTCGTGCGCGTGCTCACGGCGGCCGGCGTCTCGTTCGCGGTGCTGCAGGAGGAGCGCTGCCACGCCGAGGTCGCGCGGCGGCTCGGCGAGGAGTACCTCTATCAGACGGTCGCGCGGGAGAACATCGAGGCGCTCAAGCGGTACCGGTTCCAGAAGGTCGTCACCCACTGCCCGCACTGCTTCAACACGCTCAAGAACGAGTTCCCGCAGTTCGGCGGCGCGTGGGAGGTGCTCCACCACGCGCAGCTCATCGAGCAGCTCCTCGCCGCGGGCCGGCTCACGCCGAAGAAGGCGCTGCCGGCGACGGTCGCCTTCCACGACTCCTGCTACCTCGGCCGCTACAACGGCATCACGGAGGCGCCCCGCAACGTGGCGCGCGCCGTGCCGGGGCTCCGCCTGGTCGAGCTGCCGCGCAACCGCGACCGGGGGCTCTGCTGCGGCGGCGGCGGCGGGCACATGTGGATGGAAGTCAAGTCGGAGAAGAAGGTGAACCTCCTCCGGGTCGAGGAGGCGCTCGCGGCCAGGGTGGACGTAGTCGCCACCGGGTGCCCCTTCTGCCTGGCGATGGTGGACCTCGGCCGGAAGGTCAAGGAGGCCGAGGAGACCCTGCACGTCAAGGACGTGGCCGAGCTGGTCGCCGACAGCCTGGAATGAGGGAGCTCCTGCGCGCGCTGCCCGCCCTGGCGCGCACGGTCGCCGGGCTCGCGACCGATCCGGCGCTGCCCCGGACGGCCAAGGTCGCGCTGGCCGCGGCGGTCGTGTACCTGGCGAGCCCCGTGGACCTCGTGCCCGACTTCATCCCGGTGCTCGGCTACCTGGACGACGTGCTCCTCGCGGCCGTCCTCGTGGACGGCCTCCTCAACTGGGTGGACCGCCCGCTCGTGCTCCGCTACTGGCCGGGCACGGCCGAGTCGCTCGAGCGCCTGGCCCGCGCGGCGCGGGTGCTGGCCGTCTGGGTGCCGCGCCGGCTCAAGGCGCGGCTCTTCGCGGGGACGCGATGAGGCTCCGCCCCGACCCGCTCGCGAGCCGCTGACGATGCGGCCCGAGTACACCGAGCTGCTGCGCCGGCGCCTCGAGCTCCCGCTGGCCGAGGGCCCGGACAAGACCGCGACGCTCGAGGCCGCGGTCCGCCGGCTCGTCGAGCCCGGCCAGACGCTCTGGGTCGGCGCCGCCCACGGCCGCCCGAGCGCGCTCGTGCGGGAGCTGACGCGCCAGTGGTGGGGCCGGCAGCCCGGCTTCACGCTGGCGCTGACCGGCTTCGGCTCGCCGCTGACCGCGCTGGTCCTGGGCGGGCTCGTGCGCCGGCTGATCACGACGTTCGTCGGCGAGGGCTACCCGTTCCCGGTGCCGCAGGCGCTCGTCGGCCCGGCGATCCTCTCGGGCGCCGTGAGCGTGCAGAACTGGTCCATGCTCACGCTGCCGCTGCGGGCGCTGGCGGGCGCGATGGGCGTGCCCTTCATGCCCACGCGCTCGCTCCTCGGCTCGTCCATGGAGGAGGACAACGCCCGCGACGGCGACTTCGTGGCCGTGGACGACCCGCTCGGCAGCGGCGAGCGCGTCGGCCTCGTGCGCGCGCTCGTGCCCGACGTGGCGCTCTTCCACGCCTGGGCCGCCGACCGCGCCGGCAACGTGCTCACGGCGGCGCCGCTCAACGAGAACTTCTACGCGGCGATGGCGGCGCGCCGGGGGGCGATCGTCTCGGTCGAGAAGCTCGTGTCGACCGCGTTCATCCGCCGGCACGCGGGCCTGGTGCGCCTGCCCGGCCAGTACGTCGCCGCCGTCGTCGAGGCGCCGTTCGGGAGCCACCCCGGCGGGATGTACGGGATGGACGTCCCGGAGCTCGAGGGCTACGCCGAGGACCTGGAGTTCATCGTGGAGCTGCGGCGCGCGTTCCGCCGGGCGGAGACCGCCGAGGCGTGGGTGCGGGAGTGGATGCTCGAGGTGCCCGACCAGGCGGCGTACACCGCGAAGCTCGGCTACCAGCGGCTCATGGAGATCAAGGGGCGGGCGGCGACGGACGCGTGGGTCGCCGAGCTCGAGATGCTCCGGGACAACCTCGGCCCCGACGACCGCGTGACGCCCGGCGAGCGGATGGTCGTGACGGCCGCGCGCCTGCTCGGCGCCAAGGTCCGGGCGCAGGGCTACCGCACGTTCCTGGCGGGCGTCGGCAACTCGAACCTCGCCGCCTGGCTCGCCGCGTACACGCTCAAGGCCGACGGCGTGGACGTCGAGCTGATGGCGGAGACGGGCATGGTCGGGTACCTGCCGCGCCCCGCCGAGCCCTTCGTGTTCTCGTTCCGCAACTTCCCGTCGTCGAAGATGCTGACCGACATCGTCCACGTGATGGGCATCTTCATGGGCGGCCGCCAGAACCGCTGCCTCGGCTCGCTGGCCGCCGGCCAGGTGGACAAGCAGGGCAACATCAACTCGACGCTGATCCCGGGCGTCCTGTACATCACGGGCTCGGGCGGCGCCAACGACATCGCCTCGGCCGCGCGCGAGGTGGTCGTCTCGCTCGCGCAGAGCCGCACCCGCTTCGTGGACAAGGTCCCGTACGTGACCGCGCCCGGCCGGCGCGTGAGCACGGTCGTGTCGGACCTCGGCGTCTTCGAGAAGCCCGACGAGCACGGCGAGCTGGTCCTCACCGGCGTGCCCGACGGGCGGCCGGAGGCCGAGGCCGTCGCCGCGGCGCGCGCGGCGTGCGGCTGGGAGCTCCGCGTCGCGCCGGCGCTCCACCGCCACGCCGCGCCGACACCCGACGAGCTGCGCCTGACCCGCGTGTTCGACCCGCGCCGCTACTTCATCGGAGGCCTCGATGGCTGACGCAAAGCTCGGACTCCTGAGCGTGGGTGCCTGCGTGCCGCGCTACCGCCTCACGGGCAAGCTCCTGGCCCAGGTGTGGGGGAGCGGCGGCGGCGAGCGCGCCGTCGCCAACTACGACGAGGACGCCCTGACCATGGCGTGCGAGGCCGCGCTCGACGCGGTGGCCGGCCGGGACACCGGCCGCATCGGCGCCTGCTTCTTCGCCTCGACCTCGGCGCCCTACGTGGAGAAGTCGAACGCGACGCTCGTCGCGACCGTCGCGGACCTCGGGGCCGAGCTCGTGACCGCGGACGTCGGCGGCTCGCTCCGCAGCGGCACGACCGCGCTGCGGCTCGCGCTCGACGCGGTGCGGGCGGGCACCGCGGCCGAGGCGCTCGCGGTCGCGTCCGACATGCGGCCGGTCGCCCCGGGCAGCGAGCTCGAGGGGCTGCTCGGCGACGGCGCGGGCGCGGCGCTCGTCGGCGCCGGGGGCGTGATCGCGACGTTCGAGGGCGCCCACAGCGTGAGCCACGAGTTCACCGACGTCTGGCGCAACCAGGGCGACCGCTACGTCCGGTCGCTGCCCGACCTGACGTTCGTCCGGGCGTACGGCCTGGACCGGCACATCGCCGAGGCCGTGGACGGCCTGCTCCGGAAGACCGGGCGCACGCGGGAGGACGTCGCGCGCCTGGTCCTCTACGCCCCCGACGCGCGCCTGCACGCGGCCCTCGCGCGCCAGCTCCGGCTCCCGGAGGCCGCGGTGCCGAAGGAGCCGCCGATCGCGCGGGCGGGCAACACCGGCACCGCCTCCTGCCTGCTCGGCCTCGCGGCGGCGCTCGAGGAGGCGCGCCCGCACGAGCAGATCCTCGTCGTCTCCTACGGCAACGGCGCCGAGGCGCTCCTGTTCGAGGCGACGGACGCGCTCGCCGCCTGGCGGCCGGCGCGCCCGGTCGCCGCGCAGCTCGCGCGGGGCGTGCCGCTCACGCACTACGGCAAGCTCCTGCAGTTCCGCCGCCACGTGGAGACCGAGGTGATCCGCGCCTTCTCGAGCGTGCCCACGATGGTCCGCGAGGAGCGCCAGAACTTCCGGCTCTACGGCCAGAAGTGCCAGGACTGCGGCGCGGTGAGCTACCCGCGGCGCCACCTCTGCTGGCAGTGCTCCTCGGCGCGGCTCGGCGAGCACCGGATCTCGCGCCGCGGGCGGGTCTTCACGTTCACGAAGGACCACCTCGTGCCGAACCCGGACCCGCCGACCGTCATGGTCGCGGCCGACCTGGAGGGCGGCGGGCGCTTCTACGCCCAGCTCACCGACTGCGACCCGGCGAGCGTGGCGTTCGAGCTGCCGGTCGAGCTCTGCTTCCGGCGCCTGCACGAGGGCGAGGAGTACGTGAACTACTTCTGGAAGTTCCGCCCGGCCGTGTGAGCTCCCGCCCCGCGCATCGACGACGCGATCTGCTGATCCTGATCAGGCGTGGCCAGATCCTTGTCTGGCCGCGCCACTATCCGGAAACACGCAGCACCGGAAGGTGCATATTTCGAGCGTGCTT
>MGCF01000011.1:6474-23596 GCA_001788495.1 Candidatus Rokubacteria bacterium RIFCSPLOWO2_02_FULL_73_56 | reverse complement strand
TTCTTCGACGCCGGCGAGGGCGGCTGCCAGGAGACGACGTCGGCGATGGGCGCCGACTACCCGTTCGGGATCTGGGGCAACACGTACGACGCCTTCTACTGGCCCGACGCGCCGCCGGCGCACAAGGCGTTCATCGCGCGCCTCTCCAAGTTCCTGAAGAGCGAGTATCCGTCCTCGTGGTCGATCCAGGGGTACATCGGCATGCAGTTCCTCGCCGAGGCGATCAAGAAGGCCGGCAGCACGAAGTCCGACGCGGTCGCGAAGGCGCTCCTCGGCCTGTCGGTCGACACGCCCGCGGGCAAGCTCACGATCCGCGAGAAGGACCACCAGGCCAACCGCGGGCAGCTCTACGGCAAGACCACGAGGGATCCGAAGTACCCGTTCGCGATCCTGCGACCCGTCACGTACGTGGATCCCACGAAGTTCATGGACTAGTCCCGTCCGGCGGCGCGGAGGCGCCCGAGGCCTCCGCGCCGCCAGCCTCTCCATCACGTGCCGGATCCCTCGTTCCTCTTCGCGCAGGCGCTCAGCGGGCTCACCGCGGCGATGTTCCTCTTTCTCATCGCCTCGGGGCTGACGCTGATCTTCGGCGTGCTTCGCGTGCTCAACTTCGCCCACGGATCCTTCTACATGCTCGGCGCCTACATGGCGTTCCAGGTCGTGCGGTGGCTCGGACGCGAGCCGTCGAGCTTCTGGTGGGCCGCGCTCGGCGCGGCCGTCGGCGTCGCCGTGCTCGGCGGCGTCGTCGAGCGGCTGCTGCTGCGCCACCTCTACGACAAGGAGGAGCTGTACCAGCTCCTCTTCACCTACGCGCTCGTGCTGATCCTGTCCGACGCCGCGAAGGTCCTGTGGGGCACCGGGCAGCTCTCCGTGTCGCGGCCGCCGGGGCTCGCCGGCGCCTTCCGCTTCTTCGGCACGACGATCCCCTACTACAACCTCTTCATCCTGCTGCTCGGCCCGGCGATCGCGCTCCTGTTCTGGCTCGCCCTCACGCGCACGCGCCGGGGCCGGTTCATCCGTGCCGCGGCGCTCGACCGCGAGATGCTCGGGGCCCTGGGCGTCAACGTGAGCGGCCTCTACACCGGCGTCTTCGTCCTCGGCTCGTTCCTCGCCGGGCTCGGCGGCGCGCTGGTGACGCCCGTGAAGGCGATCGTGCCCGGCATGGACGTCGAGATCATCGTCGAGGCGTTCATCGTCGTCGTCATCGGCGGCCTCGGCTCCTTCTGGGGCACGTTCCTCGGCGCGCTCATCTACGGCCAGGTCCTGTCGTTCGGCATCCTGATCTTCCCCCGCTTCTCGATCTTCTCGGTCTTCGCCCTGATGGCGGTCGTCCTGATCCTCCGGCCCTGGGGCCTGCTCGGCCGCCCGCTCAAGACATGAGCGCGCTCCGCCGCGCGCCGTGGGGACTCCTGGCGGCGGTCGCCGCGCTCGCGGTCCCGCTCGTGGGCTCGCGCTTCTACACCTTCGTCGCCACCGCGTCGCGATCATGGCGCTGTTCGCGGTGAGCCTGAACCTCCTGCTCGGCTACACCGGCCTCGTCTCGTTCGGCCACGCCGCCTACTTCGGCGTGGGCGCGTACACCACGGGCCTGCTCATGAAGAAGGCCGGCGTGGCGTTCCTGCTCGCGTTCCCGGCCGCGGGCGTGCTCGCGGGCCTCTGCGCGCTCGTTTTCGGCTTCTTCTGCGTGCGCCTGACGAAGATCTACTTCGCGATGCTGACGCTCGCCTTCGCCCAGATCGTCTGGGCGATCTGCTTCAAGTGGAACGACGTGACGGGCGGCGAGCAAGGCATGCCCGAGATCCCCTACCCGGACCTCGCGTGGATGGAGCGGCTGCCGGTCGTCGGCGACCTGCGCACCAGCGACCACTTCCACCTGCTCACGGTGGTGGTGGTGGCCCTGTGCTTCTGGCTCCTCCGCCGCATCGTCGGCTCGCCGTTCGGCCGCATCCTCACGACGATCCGGGAGAACCCCGAGCGCGCGGAGTTCATCGGCGTGCACGTCCGGCGCTGGGAGCTGCTCGCCTTCGTGCTCTCGGGGGCGTTCGCGGGCCTCGCGGGCGCGCTCTTTGGGATCTTCAACCGCGGCGTGTTCCCCGACTTCGTCTACTGGACGAAGTCCTCGGAGGTCCTGATCATGACGATCCTCGGCGGCATGGGCTACTTCTACGGCCCCGCCGTCGGCGCGCTCGTGCTGCTCGTGCTGAACCAGCAGATCACGTCCTACACCGAGTACTGGCCGTTCGTGCTCGGCACGATCCTGATCGTGCTCCTGTTCGCGTTTCCCGGCGGCATCGTCGGCGCCCTCGACGCCGGCTGCCGGCGCCTCGCGGGGCTCCGGCGTGCTTGAGGTCCGCGGCGTCCAGAAGGCCTTCGACGGCTTCCAGGCCGTCGCCGGCGTGAGCCTCGCCGTCGCCCGCGGCGAGATCGCCGCGATCATCGGCCCGAACGGCGCCGGCAAGACCACGCTCTTCAACCTGGTCACGGGCCACCTCCGCCCCGACGCGGGCGCGGTGCTCCTGGAGGGCCGCGACATCACGGGCCTGCCGCCTCACCAGGTGTGCCGCCTCGGGATGGGCCGCTCGTTCCAGCGCACCAACATCTTCCCCCGGCTCAGCGTGTTCCAGAACGTGCAGGCGGCGTTCATCTCGCACCGCGGCCGCGGCCTCGACCTCCTGAGCCGCGTGGACCGCCTGTACCGCGACGAGGCCGAGGCGCTGCTGGCCTCGCTCGGCCTGCTGGAGCGCGCGGGCGAGATGAGCGGGTTCCTCTCGCACGGCGCCCAGAAGCAGCTCGAGCTGGGCATCGCGCTGGCGAGCGAGCCGAAGCTCCTGCTGCTCGACGAGCCGACGGCCGGCATGTCGGCCACCGAGACCCACGAGACGATCCGCCTCATCAGCCGGATCGCCCGCGAGCGCGACCTCACGCTGCTCTTCACCGAGCACGACATGGACGTGGTCTTCTCGATCGCCCAGCGGATCACGGTGCTCCACCAGGGCCACGTGATCGCCGAGGGCGCCCCCGCCGAGGTCCGGAGCGACCCCGAGGTGCGCCGCGTTTACCTGGGGGAGCGGCGGTGAGCGGGACCGCGCCGGTCCTCGAGGTGCGCGACGTCCACACGGCGTACGGGCTCTCCCGCGTGCTCTTCGGCGTGTCCATCGAGGTCCACGCCGGCGAGTGCGTGTGCCTGCTCGGCCGCAACGGCGTCGGCAAGACGACGACGATGCGCTCGATCATGGGCCTCACGCCGCCCAACGCCGGCCGCGTGCTGTGGAAGGGCAGCGACATCACGGGCTGGCCCCCGTACCGCGTGGCGCGCGCCGGCCTCGGCTTCGTGCCCGAGGACCGGCGCATCTTCGCCGACCTCACGGTCTGGGAGAACCTCGACGTGGCGGTGCGCGCGGCGCGGGGCGGGGCGGGCGGGTTCAGCATCGAGCGCGTCTTCGACCTGTTCCCGAAGCTCGGCGAGCTGACGGGGCGCCAGGGCGGGTTCCTCTCGGGCGGCGAGCAGCAGATGCTCACGATCGCCCGCACCCTCATGGGCAGCCCCGAGCTGCTGCTGCTCGACGAGCCCTCGGAGGGGCTCGCGCCCCTCGTCGTCGACCACCTCCGCGACCAGATCGCGCGCCTCCGGCGCGAGGGCCTCACGATCCTGCTCGCCGAGCAGAACGTGGCGTTCTCGCTCGAGCTGGCCGACCGGGTCTACGTCCTCGAGAAGGGCGCGATCCGCTTCAGCGGCCCGGCGGCGCGCCTGCGCGACGACGAGGCGCTCCGCCACGAGCTGCTCGCGCTCTAGCCGGCGCGCGCGGCGCCGAGGCGCCGGATCGCCTCCGGGATCTCCTCGGCGACCGTCGTGGGGCCGAACGTCGCGGCGACGCCCTTGGCCTCGAGCGCGCGGGCGTCGGCCGCGGTGATCACCGAGCCCCCGAGGACGACCGGGATGTCGAGCCCGCGCTCGCGCAGGAGCCCGAGCAGCTCGTCCACGTAGTAGAGGTACTCCCACGAGTGGCAGGAGAGCCCGATCACGTCCACCGTCTCGTCCACCGCCGCCTTGACGATCGCGGGCGGCAGGTTGAACCGACCGAGGTAGACGACCTCCATGCCGGCGTCGCGGAGCTGGCGCGCGACCGCGATGGCGCCGACCTCGTGCTGGTCGAGGCCGAGCGTCCCGATCAGGACCCGGAGCGGCCTCACACCGGCGCCTCCGTGTGCCCGAGCGGGTCGTAGGGCACGCCGTAGCCCATGCGCATGACGCCGGTGATCTCGCCCATCGTGGCGCCGGCCGCGAACGCGGCCACCAGCGGCGTCATCAGGCTGCCGGTCTTCGCGGCCGCCACGCGCCGCAGCTCGCCGAGCGTCGCCCGCACCCGCTCGGCGTCGCGCGCGCGCCGCAGCTCGCGCAGCTCGTCCACGCGCTCGCGGCACGGCTCGAACTTCCGCTCGGCGACCTCGCGCAGGAGCGTGTCGTCCGCCTCGGCCATGCGGTGGACGTTCACGCCGACCTGGCCGAGCCGCCCCTCGCGCAGCTCGCGGGCATGGCGCTCCATCGCGTTCTGGAAGAGCGTGCGGAACCAGCCGCCGTCGCAGAGGGCGCCGGGATCGCCCTTGGCCTCGATGCGCGCCGCCAGCTCGACGATCCGGCGCTCCATCTCGTCGGTGAGCGCCTCGACGTAGTAGGCGCCGCCGAGCGGGTCGGCGACCTTCGTCACGCCGGTCTCGACCTGGATCGTCTGCTGGGTGCGGAGCGCGACCAGGTGGGCCTCCGGGCTCGGCGTGCGGAACGCCTCGTCGAAGGCCGAGATCTCGATCGCCTGCACGCCGGCGAGCGCCAGCGCGAGCGCCTGCACGGCGCCGCGCACGATGTTGTTGACCGGCTGCTGGGCGGTCAGCGTGAGCCCCGAGGTGTGGGAGGTGACGTTGACGGCGAGCGAGCGCGGGTCGCGGGCGCCGAACTCGTCGCGCATCATCCGGGCGAAGATCCGGCGGGTGGCGCGGATCTTGGCGATCTCCTCGAAGACGTCCATGCGGCAGTTGACGAGGATCGCGATGCGGGGGGCGAAGCGGTCGATCGCCACCCCGCGGCGCAGCAGCTCGCGCACGAGGTAGCGGATCTCGACGAAGCCGAGCGCCATCTCCTCCACCGCGTCGAGCCCGCCGTCGCTGATGTAGTAGGTGTCCTCCAGGAAAGCGTGGAACCGCGGCATCTCGCGCGCCGCGAACTCGATCGAGTCCGCCGCCAGGCGCAGCCGCAGCGCGAACGGCATGTGGGTCGCGTAGCTGCAGTCCTCGCAGTAGAACGGCACCTGGATCGTCGAGCCGCGCAGCCCCGCCGGGTCCACCCCCCGCTCGCGCGCGACGAGGTAGAGGCCCGCGATCGCGAACGGCGCCGGCAGCGAGTGCGAGAGGGTGATCCGGTCGAGCGGGAGCCCCTCGTAGAGGTCGCGGTAGTCGCCGAGGTGGCAGACGGAGACTCCCTGCGTGCCGATCGCGTGGCGCGCGGTCGGGTGGTCGGGGTCCAGCCACGCCATCGTCGGCGTGTCGCCGATCACGTCCACGCCCGTCGCGCCGTGGGCGATCAGGTAGCGGAACTGCTCGTTCGAGCGCCGCGCGGCGCCCTCGCCCGACAGCTCGTGCTGGATCCAGCCCCCGCCGCCGGCGCTGGCGGGCCGCCGGCCGCGCGTGTACGGGTAGGTGCCGGGATCGCCCAGCCGGACGGCGTAGTCGAGTCCGGCGGTGTCGGCGGGCGTGTAGACGGGCTTGAGCGGGATCCCCGAGTGGCTCTGCCCCTGCGTCATGCTGGCCTCCGCATCGCTCCCGCGCCTCGCCATGTCCTCGCCCTCCTGCCCGGCTTCGTCACGCGGGCGCCCGCCTCGCGCCGGCCGGGGCGCAGCGCACGGCGGCGGCGACGAAGCGCCAGAGCGCCTCGGCCACCACCGCCGGGGGCGGCGGCTCGGGACGGCTCAGCACCGCGCCGAGCGCCTGGCGGATGCCGCCCAGCACCATCGCCCCGGTCAGGCCCGGATCGAGGTCCGCGGGGAGCGCGCCGCTCCGCTGGCCCCGCGCGAGGTTCCGGGCCGCCAGCTCGATCTCGCGCGCGATCGAGCGCGCCTCGACGGCGGCGACCTCGGGCTCCCGGCCGAGGCGGCCCAGGACGACGGGCGCGAGCGGCTCCGCGTAGTGGAAGGCGACGTCGCGCTCCACCCGGATCCGCTCGCGCGTGGCCCAGTCGCCGCCGGGCGCGGGGTCGACGGCGAACACCGCGGCGTCGAGCCGGTCGTAGAAGTCCTCGACGACCGCGGCGAGGAGCCCCGCCTTGGAGCCGAAGTGCCGGTAGATCAGCCCCGGGGAGACCCCGACGCGGGCGGCGATCGACGCCACCTCGGCCGTGCCGCCGCGCGCGACCAGGTCGGCCGCGGCGGCCTCCAGCAGCCGCCGCCGCGTCGCCACGCCCCGCGCGGACACCTGCGCCATGCCGAAGATCTAAGTGAATTCACTTCACGCGACAATGGGGCGGACGCCTCAATTCGCTGGTGCGAACACGGGACCGGCGGGCAGGCCGCGGATCAGGCCGAGGATCGCCGGGACGTCGCGCCGGGTGGCGCGGCGGATCGTGAGCGCCGGGCGGGCGATGCTCAGGCTCCCGCGAAGTCCAGCAGCATCTCCGTGTACGCGCGGGCGCCGGCGCGCACGTTGTCGAGCGACACGCGCTCGTCGTTGCCGTGGATGCGCCGCAGCTCGCCCTCGTCCACCACGAAGGGGCTGAAGCCGTAGGCGTGGAGCCCCGAGCGGCGAAAGACCCAGTTGTCGGTGAAGGCCACCAGGATCTCGGGGACCACCACCGCGTCCGGCCGTCGCCGCCGCAGCGCCGCGTCGAGGGCCTTGTAGAGCGCGGTGTCGGGCGGCGAGAGGTTCGGCAGGCAGGGCGGCTTCGTGATCTCGACCCGCACCTGCCCGTCCCCGATCGTCCGCTCCACCCAGCCGCGGATCTCCTCGGGGTCGTCGCCGGCGAGCATGCGGCAGTCGATGTCCGCGGTCGCCTCGGGCGGGATGACGTTGCGCTTCTCGCTGCCGTGGAGCATCGTCACCGCGAAGGTCGTCCGGACCAGCGCCGCCCAGTGCCGGCTCTGGAGGAAGCGCGCCCGGAAGGCGGGGTCGCCGAGCGCGCGCTCCACATCGTCGAGCCCGGCCGCCGCGTCGGACGGGAGCGCCCGGGCGAGCAGGCGGAAGTACTCCCGGACCTCCGGCAGCACGCGCGGCGCGCGCTCGGCGGCGAGCAGGCGCGCGAGGGCGCGGATCAGGCGGTGGGGCGCGGTGTCGGGCCACGGCATCGAGCCGTGCCCGGGCTCGCCCCGCGCGGTGAGCCGCAGCGCCAGGGCGGTCTTCTCGGAGACGTGGATCGCGCCCACCGCCGTCCTCCAGCGCGCGTCGGTGATGATCCCGCCGAACTCGGACAGCGCGTACTCGGCGCCCGCCAGCCAGTGGCGCCGCTCGGCCGCGACCCAGGCGGCGCCGAAGGCGCTGCCCGCCTCCTCGTCCGCCGTGGCCAGGAAGATCACGTCCCGCGTGAGGGGCGTGCCGGACCGCTTGAGGGCGAGCACGGCCGCGAGCTGCAGCACGCCGATCCCCTTCATGTCGAGCGCGCCGCGCCCGTAGAGGAACCCGTCGCGGACCTCGCCCGCGAAGGGGTCGACCGACCAGTAGCGGCGGTCGGCGTAGACGACGTCGATGTGGTGGTGGAGCACGACGCCGCCGAGCGCGCCGTCGCCCGGCAGGCGCGCGACGAGGCTCGCGCGCCCGGGCGCCGACTCGGCGATCTCGCTCGCGAGGCCCTCGCGCGCGAGGACCTCCGCGAGGAAGCGGGCGCCCGCGATCTCGCCGCCGGGCGGGTTGGTCGTGTCGATCGTGAGGTAGCGGCGCAGGAGGTCGATCGCCTCGTCGCCCAGTCCGGTCCAGTCCATGGCGTGTCGCTCCTCTGGCGCCGTCGCGCCTCAGCGCAGCCGGGGGGTGAAGCCCTTCACGGAGACGTACTGGTCCGGCCACGGCACGTCGAGGCCCTGCCCCCAGGCGGCGTGGCGCGTCCAGTACGGGTCGTAGAGGTGGGCGCGCGCGAGCACGCAGAGGTCGGCGCGCCCGGCGGCGAGGATCGAGTTGACGTCCGCGTACGAGCCGATGTTGCCGACGGTCATCGTCGCGATCCCGGCCTCGTGACGGATGCGGTCGGCGAACGGCGTCTGGTAGAGGCGCCCGTACACGGGCCGCTGCTCGGGCACGGTCTGGCCCGCCGAGACGTCCACGACGTCGCAGCCGTGCGCCGCGAGCATTCGCGCGAGCTCGACGGCCTCCTCCGGCGTCGTGCCGCCCTCGGCCCAGTCGGTGGCCGAGATCCGCACCGCCACCGGCTTCGCCGCCGGCCACGCCGCGCGGACGGCGTCGAAGACCTCGAGGGGCCAGCGCGCGCGGTTGGCGAGCGGGCCGCCATAGGCGTCGGTGCGGCGGTTCGTGAGCGGCGACAGGAAGCTCGCGAGCAGGTAGCCGTGGGCGAAGTGCAGCTCGAGCAGGTCGAAGCCCGCCTCCTCCGCCATGCGCGCCGCGCGGACGAAGTCGTCCCGGACCGCGTCCATGTCGCGCCGGTCCATCGCCCGCGGCACCTGGCTCCCCGGCTGGTACGGGATCGCGGAGGCGGCGATCAGCGGCCAGTTGCCGGTCGGCAGCGGCTCGTCGATCCCCTCCCAGAGCCGCCGCGTCGAGCCCTTGCGCCCCGCGTGCGCGAGCTGCAGCCCGATCTTCGCGGGCGAGTGCGCGTGGACGAAGTCCACGATGCGCCGCCAGGCGGGGACGTGCTCGGGCCTGTACATGCCCGTGCAGCCGGGGCTGATGCGCCCCTCGCGGCTCACGTCGGTCATCTCCGTCATCACCAGGCCGGCGCCGCCGACGGCGCGGCTGCCGAGGTGCACCAGGTGCCAGTCGCCGGGCGTCCCGTCCTCGGCCGAGTACTGGCACATCGGCGAGACCACGACGCGGTTCGGCAGCACGAGCCCGCGCAGCCGGAGGGGCGTGAACATGGGCGGCGGCGCCGGCGTCGTCGTCACCGCGACGCCGCTCTGCCGGGCGGCCCCGGCGGCGAACCATCGGTCCGCGCGCGCGACGAACGCCGGGTCGCGGTCCCGGAGGCTCTCGTGCGTCACGCGCAGGCTCCGCGTGAGCAGGCTCATCGCGAACTGCAGTGGCGCGAGCCGGCCGTGGTAGCGCTCGGCCTCCTCGAACCACGCGAGGCTCACCTGCGCCGCGCGCTGCAGGCTCTCGACCTCGGGCCGGCGCTCCGCCTCGTAGGCGGCGAGCGCCGTCGCGACGTCGGCGTGGCGCCCGAGGGCGCCCGCGAGCGCGATCGCGTCCTCCATCGCGAGCTTGGTCCCCGAGCCGATCGAGAAGTGCGCGGTGTGGGCGGCGTCGCCGACGAGCACGACACTCCCGTGGTGCCAGCACGCGTTCCGGACGGTCGGGAAGCTGCGCCACAGCGAGCGGTTCCCGAGGAGCCGGTGCCCCTGGAGCTCCTCGGCGAAGAGTCGCTCGGCGAACGCGAGCGTCGCGTCCTCGTCGGCCCGGTCGAGCCCCGCGCGCCGCCAGGTCGCCTCCGTGCCCTCGAGGATGAACGTGGAGGTGGACGCGTCGTACCGGTAGGCGTGGACGCGCCAGAGCCCGTGCGGGCTCTCCTTGAAGAGGAACGTGAACGCGCGGTACGGAAACGTGGTGCCGAGCCAGACGAACCGGTTCGGGCGCCAGTCCACGTGCGGCCGGAAGTGCTCGGCATAGCGGTTCCGAACGAGGCTGTTGACGCCGTCCGCGGCCACGACCAGGTCGGCGTCGGCCCACGGCGCGAGGTCGGCGGCCTCGCGCTGGAACTCGAGCTTCACGCCGAGGTCGGCGCAGCGCCGCTGGAGGATGTCGAGCAGCCGCTGGCGCGACATCCCGGCGAAGCCGTGGCCCGTGGAGGTGACGACCTCGCCGCGGTAGTGGATGTCGATGTCGTCCCAGTGGGCGAAGCTCCGCGTGATCGCCGCGTGGGTCTCCGGGTCGGCCGCGGCGAAGCCCTCGAGCGTGGCGTCGGAAAAGACGACGCCGAAGCCGAACGTGTCGTCGGGCCGGTTGCGCTCGACGACGGTGACCTCGTGCGCCGGATCGGCCTTCTTCATGAGGAGCGCGAAGTAGAGGCCCGCCGGCCCGCCGCCGATGCTGACGACCCGCATGGCCCCTGATTCTAGCCCATGCGGCGCGTCACCGACGGCGCGGTGCCGGCCGCGGCCTCGCGCTGGCACGCCCGCGGCGTCGGGGCTACAATCCCTTCGTTCGACCCTCTCCGAGGAGGTCCGTCATGGCAAAAGTCCTGCGGTGCGGCGACCTGATGCCCGGGTGCAATTTCGTCGCGGAAGGCAAGGACATTGCCGAGCACGCCAAGACCGCTCACGGAATGACCGCGATCCCGCCGGAGATCGCCAAGAAGGTCGAGGCGGCGATCAAGGACACATAGCGGCGTGGCCGGCACCGTCTTCGGCGGCTACGACCAGAAGGCGCTCGACCGCGAGTACAACAACCGCGAGAAGGTGGCGGACGCCGGGGCCTGGCTCGCCCGCTACGCGAGCGACAGCGCGGCGGCGCGCGCCGAGCTGGCCTGCCGCCTCGATGTCGCGTACGGCGACCGGCCGGGCGAGACCCTCGACGTCTTCCCGGCCCCCGGCGCCGGGCCGGCGCCGGTCCACGTCTTCGTCCACGGGGGCTACTGGCACCGCATGGACAAGCGGGACTTCAGCTTCGTGGCGCGCGGGCTCGTGCCCGCGGGCGCCGCGGTCTGCACGATCAACTACGCGCTGATCCCGACGGTGGACATGGACGAGCTGGTGCGCCAGTGTCGCGCGGCGATCGTCTGGGTCCACGCGAACGCCGCCTCCTTCGGCGGCGATCCGGACCGCATCACGGTCTCCGGCCACTCGGCGGGCGGCCACCTCGTCGCGGTGCTCATGTCGACCGACTGGACGGCGCTCGGCGCGCCCGCCGACGTGCTCAAGGCGGGGTGCGGCATCAGCGGCCTGTACGACCTCGAGCCGATCCGCCTCTGCTACCTGAACGAGATCCTCGGGCTCAGCCCCGAGGCGGCGAGGCGCCACAGCCCGGTGCACGGCGTGCCCGCGCGCGCCGGGCCGCTCTCGCTCGCGGTCGGTGGCCTCGAGGGGCGCGAGTATCACCGGCAGACCGACGACCTCGCCGCGGCGTGGCGGGCGCGCGGCCTCGTCTGCGACGTCCTGGACCTGCCGGGCCTCCATCACTTCTCGATCATGGGGGAGTTCCTGAACCCCGCGAGCCCGCTCCGGCACGCCATCGTGCGCCAGCTCGGGCTCGGCTGAAGCCGGCGTCGGGGGCGCGCGCCTCCGACACCCCGAACGGAACCGCGTGGGCCCGATGCCTTCACGTCCCCGGAGCTGAGCCGACACGCCGTGCGGACCCCGCTCGCCCCGCTGCCCGACGACGTCGCGCGCTGGACGCGCCGCCTCGGCTGGCTCCGCGCGCTCGACGCCCTCCTCGCGTGGCTCGTCTTCTGGGCGGCGCTCATCCTCGTGGTCCCGGACGCGCGCGCGGTGCCGCTCGCCGCCCTCGCGGCCGTCGGCGTCGGGGCCGGTGCGCTGGCGCGCCCGGCGCGCGTCCGCTGGCGCCCGGTGAGCGGGCCGGTCGCGCTGCGCGTGAGCCGCTCGCTCCGGCCCGGCGACCGCGCGTGGTTCGTGCGGCCCGGCGACGCGGAGCTGGTGCTCGTCACCGGGCGGCGGGGCCTGCGCCTCGTGGTCGCGTTCGGCGCGCGGGGTCCGGCCGAGGGGATCCCGGTGCGGCGGACCCGCGTGCTGCTCGTCCCCGCGGACGGCGCGCGGCCCGGCTGAGCCGCCGGCGGCGGCGCGCTACTTCCGGTACCGGATCTCCAGCGTCGTGCACGCCGTCGGCACGCGGTAGGGGCCGTGGGGCATCCCCGGCGGCCGGCACGCGTACATGCCCGCCGTGAACGTCTGGCGCTTGCCGAGATCGAGCAGCTCGCCCTCGAGGATCCACACTTCCTCCCAGAAGTCGTGGGCGATCGTCTCGGTGGTCTCGACGCCGCTGTCGAAGCGGAGCAGGCGGGTGAGGTCGCCCGTCTCCGGGTCGCGGCTCAGGATCTTCTGGCGCACGCCCGCGCCGCCGACGCCGACGGTCGGGGAAGCGGCGACGGGCTCCCACGGGATGCTGTCGGGCCTGAAGAACTCCAGCTCGGGTTTCGGCATCATGCCCTCCGTTCTGACGGGGTCGAGCGCGCGAGCCGGGCGCGGAGCCGGGCGAGGACGAAGCGCCAGGCCAGCTCGAGCCGGCGCCGGCGGTAGTCCTCCTCGCCGAGCGCCACGCGCGCGAAGAGGCGGCAGAGCGCGGGATCGCGCGCCGCGGCGGCGACGAGCGCGTCGGCGAGCGCGGGCCGCGCGAAGAGCCGGCGCTGGATGCGCACCGAGTCGGCGAGCTCGCGACCGATCTCGCGCCGCCAGCGCGCCTCGTAGGCCGCGAGCCCCGCGGCCGTGCCGTCGCCGCGCGCGAGGGCATCGGCCGCGGCCGCGCCCGCGTGCTCGCCCGTGACCATCGCGTGGTAGATCCCCTCGCCCGTGTACGCGTTGACGAAGCCGCCCGCGTCGCCGCAGACGAGCACGCGGTCGGCGACGGTGCGCGCGAGCGGCCCGCCGAGCGGCAGGCGGTAGGCCCTGACGTTGGCCGGGTTCGAGCGGCCGCGCACCCAGCCCTTCGCCGCGGCCTCGGCGAGGAAGCCCGCGTGGTGGACGCCCGGCGCGCCGTCGAGCGCGGCCTTGAAGTACGCGAGCAGGTAGCCCACGCCCGCGTCCACGCAGCGGGTCTTGGGGAACACGTAGCCGTAGCCGGGGCGGCCCTTGTACCCGTAGGCGACGTACATGGTCTCGCGGTCCGCGACGTCGAGCTCGGCGCGGGGCGTCTCCTCCATGGTGTCGAGCGCGAGGGCCTCGGCGCCGAACCCGTCGCAGAGGCCCGCGGCACGGGCGATCACGCTGTTGACGCCGTCGGCGCCGAGCACGAGCCGCGCGCGGAAGCCGCGCCCGTCGAGCGCCCGGACCGTCACGCCGGCCGCGGCGCGCTCGAGCCCGACGACGCGCACGCCCTCCAGGACCCGGGCGCCGCGCTCGCGGGCGAGGCCGAGCAGGGCCGCGTCGAACTCGCGGCGCTCGAAGGTCAGGTAGAGCGGCGTCTCGAGCGCCGCGAGCACCGCCGCGCCCGACGGCGCCTCCAGCAGCACCCGGCGCACCTCGTGGAAGGCCACCCGCGCCGCGAGCCGCGCGAAGACGTCGGGGAAGCGCCGGAGCGCCCCGTGGCGCATGCCGCCGCCACAGGGCTTGTCACGAGGAAAGCGCGCGCGGTCCAGCACGAGCGTGCGCACGCCCCGGGCGGCGAGCGTGAGCGCGGCCGTCGCGCCCGCGGGCCCGCCGCCGACGACGATCACCTCCGCCGCCGCCGTCATGGACAGGCATTATAGAATCTCCCCGGATGCCGGAGTTCCTCCCCTTCGTCCGCCGCTGGTTCGCCGAGACGTTCGCCGAGGCCACCCGGCCCCAGCGGGAGGGCTGGGAGGCGATCGCCTCGGGGCGCGACACGCTGCTCGTCGCCCCGACGGGCTCGGGCAAGACGCTCGCCGCCTTCCTCTGGGCGCTCGACCACCTGCACCGGCTCGGCCTCGAGCGCCGCCTCGAGGACCGCGTGTACGTCGTCTACGTCTCGCCGCTCCGCGCCCTCAACAACGACATCGAGAAGAACCTGCGCGCGCCGCTCGCCGGCATCCGCGCCGCGGCCGCCGCGGACGGCCTGCGGCCCCCGGAGGTGCGCGTGGCCGTCCGCACGGGCGACACGCTCGCGGCCGCCCGGCAGGCGATGACGCGCAAGCCCCCGCACGTGCTGATCACGACGCCCGAGTCGCTCTATATCTTATTGACGAGCGCGCGGTTCCGCCCGGCGCTCGCGGGCGCGCGCGTCGTCATCGTGGACGAGCTGCACGCCCTCATGGGCGGCAAGCGCGGCGCCCACCTCGCCCTCTCGCTCGAGCGCCTGCAGGCGCTCTGCGCGGCGCACGCGCCCGGCGCCCGGCCGCAGCGGGTCGGCTGCTCGGCCACCGTGCACCCCGTCGCCGGCGCCCTCGAGTTCCTCACGGGCGCCACGGCGCACGACCCCGTCGTGGTGGACGCGGGCTTCTCGCGCCCCCTCGACCTCCGGGTGCTGGCGCCCGTGGACGACTTCCTGACGTCCTCGAGCGAGACGATCTGGGACGCGGCGCTCCAGGAGGTCGCCGAGCTGATCCGGGCCCACGGGACGACGCTCGTCTTCGCCCAGAGCCGGCGCGCCGCCGAGCGGCTCGCGCGCGATCTCGGCGACCGCGTGGGCGAGGGGCGCGTCGCCGCCCACCACGGCTCCCTGTCGCGCCGCGCCCGGCTCGAGGCCGAGAGCCGGCTGAAGGACGGCGCGCTCCGGGCGCTCGTCGCCACCTCCTCGCTCGAGCTCGGCATCGACGTGGGCGCGATCGACCTGGTCGTCCAGCTCCAGTCGCCCCGCCAGGTGGCCGCCGCGCTCCAGCGCGTCGGGCGGGCGGGCCACCTGCTCTCGCGGGTGTCGAAGGGCCGCATCCTGGTCACCAAGGGCGAGGAGCTGGTCGAGGCCGCGGCGGTCGTCCGGTGTATCCGGGCCCGCGAGCTGGACCGGGTGGAGGGGCCCGAGGCCCCGCTCGACGTGCTGGCCCAGCAGGTCGTCGCCGCCGTCGCCGCCGAGTCGCTCGGGGTGGACGAGCTGCTCGCGCGGTTCAGGAACGCGGCGCCGTACCGCGGGCTCACGCGCGACGACTTCCTCGCGGTCGTGCGCATGCTCGCCGAGCCGCTGCCGGCCGAGGTCAAGGGCGCCGCGCCACGCATCCTCTGGGACCGGGTGAACGAGCGCCTGCACGCGCGGCGCGGCAGCCGCTTCCTCGCGCTCACCTCGGGCGGGACGATTCCCGACGCGGGGCTCTTCGACGTGTTCGTCGCCGACACCGACCTCAAGGTCGGCACGCTCGACGAGGAGTTCGTGACCGAGAGCCTGCCCGGCGACGTGTTCCTCCTGGGCTCCCACGCCTGGCGCATCGTCAGGGTGCGCGCCGACCGCGTGCTCGTCGAGGACGCGCAGGGCATGTCGCCGACGATCCCGTTCTGGAAGGGCGAGCACCCGTCACGCTCGTTCGAGCTGGGGCGTGCGGTCGGCCGCGTGCGGCGCGACGCCGCCGACCGGCTCGACGCGCCGGACTTCGAGGCCTGGGCGGCGCGCGAGTGCGGGCTCGACCCGCGCGCGGCGGCGGCGCTCCGCGCGTGGCTCGTCAAGGCGGGCGAGGTCCTCGACGGCGTCCCCGACGACCAGGGCATCGTCGTCGAGTCCTTCGCCGACGAGCTGGGCGGGCGGCACGCGATGATCCACTCGGTCTTCGGCATGCGCGTCAACGGCGCCTGGGGCATGGCGCTGCGCGAGAAGATCCGCCGCGTCTTCCATCTCCAAGTCGAGGCGAGCCACGTGGACGACGGGATCTTGCTGTCGTTCGCGCCGGGCCAGGCGCCGCCCGCGCCCGAGCGCCTCGTCACGCTCGTCGCGCCGGAGGAGGTGGACACGCTCCTCGGCCGCGCGCTGATCGGCTCGCCGCTCTTCGCCACGCGCTTCCGCCACGCCGCGGTGCGCGCGCTCTTCATCCCGCGCCTGGTGCGCGGCCAGCGGACGCCCGCGTACCTGCAGCGCCTGAAAGCCGACGCGCTCCTGGAGGCCGTCGGCGGCCTCGCGGACTTCCCGCTCGTCGCCGAGACGCTGCGCGAGTGCTTCGCCGACGCGCTCGACGTCCCGCGGCTCAAGCGCCTGCTCGAGCGCCTGCACGACGGCGAGGTGTGGGTGCGCCACGTGGACACGCCGCTCCCCTCGCCGTTCGTCTACCCGCTGCTGCTCGCGTGGGACTGGGCGTACCTCGACGCGGGCCACGCCGAGGAGCGGCGGAGCGACGCGGTCGTGATGCGCAAGGCGTGGAGCGCGCCCGCCGGCCCGCTCCGCCCCGAGGTCGTCGCGGCCGTGGAGGCGGAGCTCGGGCGCACGACGCCCGAGCGCCGGGCGCGCGACGCCAACGAGCTGGCGGCGATCCTCGACGACCTCGGCGACCTGACGCGGGAGGAGCTGGCCGAGCGCGTGGCGGGCGACACCGAGACCCTGCTCGCGGAGCTGGCCGCCGAGCGCCGGGTCGTCGAGCTCGAGCTCCCCGGCGGGCGCCGCGCCTTCGCCCCGGCGACGGACGCGCCGCTCTACGCCGCCCTGGCGAGCGCCGAGGGGCTCGAGCGCGTCCTGCTCCGCCGGCTCCGGACGCGCGGGCCGGTGACCGCGGGCGCGCTCACCGCGCGCTACGGCGTCGCCCTCGCCGACGTCGAGCGGGCGCTCGAGGCCCTCGTCGCGCGCGGCCTCCTGCGCCGGGGCGAGTTCCTCGCCGACGTGCCGGAGCCCCAGTACGTCCACGTCGCCGTCCTCGACGAGGTCCAGCGCCGCCAGGTCCACGCGCGCCGCGTCCCGCGCCCCGTGGCGACGGCCGAGCAGCTCAGCGCGTTCCTGCTGCGGCGCCACCACCTCCATCCCGAGCATCGCCTGCGCGGCCCCGAGGGCGTGCTGGCGGCGCTCGAGCTGCTCCAGGGCGAGGACTTCCCCGTGCGTGTGTGGGAGCAGGACTTGCTCCCCGCGCGCGTCGAGGGCTACGAGCGCGACTGGCTCGACCGCCTCGGGCTCTCGGGCGAGATCGTCTGGACGCCGTTCGCCCGGAGCCGGTCGGGGCGCGTCGGCGTCGCGCTCCGCGAGAACGCGGGCTGGCTGCGGGAGCCCCCCGCGGCGCCGCCCGCGCTCGACGCGCGCACGAAGAACGTCCTTCTGCACCTGCAGCTCCGCGGCGCCTCCTTCGCCCAGGACCTGACGCGCGCCACCGGACTCGGCGCCCACGAGGTGCTCCAGGAGCTGTGGACCCTCTTCTGGGCCGGGCTCGCGAGCCCCGACACCTTCGGCGCGATCGCCG